>NZ_JBNNTG010000002.1:0-354591 GCF_050278525.1 Peribacillus sp. NPDC096540
GAAGGTAAAATTAAAAGACCTGAGTCCGATAGAATACCGAACTCAGGTCTTAGAAGCTGCTTAAACTATATGTCTAACTTTATTGGGTCAGATCACTTTAGGCCATGTTGTTATTTTGGATGATAAGGGTGAGAAATTTGTTCATGTGCACCCTACATCAGAAGAAAAGACACAATTTGAAACAAAATTTGATAGGCTTGGGATCTACAAAGTGTGGGGAGAATTTAAATTTGATGGTAAAGTCAATAGCTATCCATTTGTTATAGAGGTCAAATAAAAAGGAAAAACAAAGGGGGGTTTTTATGAACTTAGATGGGATTAGCAAACATCTATTAATTTGCAACGGGAAAACATGCACAAAAAATGGAGCAGAAGAAGTAACAGAGACCATTAGGGGAGAATTGAAAAGCTTAGATCTGCAAAAGGAGATTCACACAACAAAAACATTATGTAATGGCCAATGCAAGCATGGTCCGATCGCTGTTCTATATCCACAAGGAACCTGGTATAAAGAAATGAATAAAACAAAAAGTGAAGAGCTTATTCGTCAATTGAAAGAAGAAAGAAGTGTTAATTTAGGCTCTGAACTTTACTACCATGATGGGAAAACATTTAAAAACCACGAAAGTGAACTGTAACATCTTATTTTTATATCGAAAAAGGCGTTTCTGTATAACAGGGCGCTTTTCTACTGTAATAAGTGTCAAGTGACAATTGCAACAAAGTCAAATCTATGGATATATTTTGAAGCTGTTGAATAACAATAAAAGTGTTACATTTACAAAGTAATTTAAAAACGCCAGTCATGTTCCCCCATTAATGGGCGCAATTGTTGAATACTGAGGGAACCGGGATTTTTAATACGGGAAAATCCATAACGTTGTAAATTTCAATTTCCTGACACTAGAGCAAGTTTTGATCCTCAAAACTTGCCCTTCTGTTTACTCATTTATTAAGTTATTAACCATTTAATTATCATACTTCTTTATATATCAATAGCTAAGCTTTTTTACGCAAAATAAATCCCAAAATCACGCAAAATAAAATTAAAATTGATATGTAATTTCAGAAAATTACCTTAGTCTGAAATAATAAACTCAGGTCTTTTTATTTTAGATGGGAGGATATTAATGTTTACTAAGGATTCTTCATATATTTAATCGAAGGATAACTTTAGTAAACGAATAATTATTTTTGTATTCATATATAGGACAGAAACTATGTTTTTATCTTTTTTAAAATTGACATTGATAATCATTTTCATTAAACTGTTATTATTAGACTAATAAGGGGAGTATTTTAATGCGACCAGCTATTAACACACAGTCTTTATCGCTAGGTTATGGTGAAAAATTAATTATAAATGAAATGAATATAGAAATACCTCATGGGGAAATCACCGTATTCATAGGTGCAAATGGATGTGGGAAATCAACGCTTCTTCGTTCGGTTGCCCGTTTGTTAAAGCCTCAATCTGGTTCAGTTTTACTTGAGGGAAAAGCTATTTCTTCCATGTCATCGAAGGATGTAGCTAGGAAGATGGCGATTCTTCCACAATCGCCTATTGCCCCTGAAGGACTTACAGTCTATCAACTTGTTAAACAAGGAAGATATCCGTATCAAAGCTGGTTGAAGCAGTGGAGCTCTTTGGATGAGGAAAAAGTTCAAAAGGCAATTGAAGCAACGAACCTAACAGAATTGAAGGATCGGGCGGTCGATGAATTATCAGGGGGTCAGAAGCAAAGGGCCTGGATAGCGATGACCCTAGCACAGGATACGGACATCATATTATTGGATGAACCGACTACATATCTTGATATGGCACATCAAATCGACATTTTGGACTTATTATTCGATTTGAATGAGTCAGAGAACCGAACAATTGTGATGGTGCTTCATGATTTGAATCTGGCTTGCCGCTATGCGGATAATCTAGTGGCTCTTAAAGATGGTGCGATATTTGATCAAGGACGGCCAGAGGACATCATCACTCCTGAAATGGTTCATCAAGTATTCGGAATGAAGTGTAAAATTTCGTTTGATCCGATTTTTGGCAGCCCAATGTGTATCCCGTTTGGAAAAGGGCGTTATGCCCAAAGTCAAGTAAAAGCGCTGGCCAATGCATAGCCTTTCTTCTTCAATAGAAAAAGAGCTGCAAACGTATCGGATTTCCTTCAAAGATGAAGCTCAAGTTTCCAAGACGTTTGATCATATTTATGGGCTGATTCAGTATGCACAAGACCGGACTGGAGCGGAGACGACAAGAGTAGCAGCTTCAATGTGGTTCAGACGTTATGCCTTTTTTGTTACGGCACAATTGTACATGATCAGCAAGCATCGGCTCACTTGGAATGGTACACTTCAGGACATTGGTGTCTTGGATAATCCCGAAGATAAAAATTGGCTGCCGAACTTTTGGCTGAAAAAAAACAGTTGGAGAGATGTTTCGGAAAAGGATAGCCCTTTAGCACTCAAGTCCATATTAAGCAGATTTGGTGCTGAAGCTATTCTTCCACTTTCTAAAACTACTAAAATATCGAAACTTGTACTATGGGAGAACATTTGGGGCTATACGGTATGGATGTATGCCGAGTTACTAAAACAGCCAGACATAAAAGCACGAGTTGAAGCGGACATTGAAAGGCTGCTTGAAGATGAGATATGGATGAATATAGAAAGGCATTCACCATTTAAACGATTCATTGGAGAAAAAACCATTCCTGAGTCCATGAATCCTTATAAACGAGTGACCTGCTGTTTATATTACCAGATTGACGGTCAGGAAAAATGCGCATACTGTCCGAATAAGAACTGTTGAATAGATAATCATAAGAAAGCCAGGCTTTGACTTCAAGCCTGGTTTTCTTATGGGGTGAAAAGTTTCATTTGTCCAGTCTTTTTCTTTCGGATTGTCCATCACTTATTATAGAAACTAAACGCACTACCCGGGTTGATATGTTATAATGTTGATATTTAATTGAACGGAGGCAGTCGCATGGGAAATGGGATTATTCACTATGGAATTGGTGAAGTAGTAGATATATATATGTATATTAAAACGAGTACAAAGGCGGTTGCGAGTAATGGAAAGCCGTTTTTGACACTAATTTTGTCTGATAAAACTGGGGAGATTGAGGCTAAGTTATGGGATGTCTCCGAGACTGATGAGAAAACATACAGTGCAGAAGCTACGGTGAAAGTGCAGGGGGAAGTCCAGAATTATCGAGGACGAAGCCAATTGAAAATCCGTAATCTTAGACTTACTGCGGAAGCTGATGGCATCTCAAAAGCGGATTTGATTCAAACGGCACCTTTAAGCCAGGATGAAATGATGGAAACGATTACTCAATTCATTTTCGAAATGAGGAACCCAAATATCCAAAGGGTGACTCGGCACCTTATCAAAAAATATCAGAATGAATTCTTGACGTTTCCTGCTGCTACTAAGAACCACCATGAGTATATGTCGGGACTCGCATATCACGTTGTGTCGATGCTGGGATTAGCTAAAGCCATTTCATCCCTATATCCTTCTCTCGATAAGGATCTTCTTTATGCAGGGGTCATTCTACATGACCTTGGAAAGGTACATGAACTATCTGGTCCTGTGTCGACTGTATATACGGTTGAAGGTAACCTTCTAGGCCATATCACCATCATGGTAAATGAAGTCGGTAAAGCTGCAGAGGAATTAGGGATTGATGCAGAAGAAATCATGATCCTCAAGCATTTAATATTAAGTCACCATGGTAAAGCTGAATGGGGCAGTCCTAAACCACCAATGGTAAGGGAAGCAGAAGTACTTCATTATATAGATAACATGGATGCCAAAATAAATATGATGGACCGGGCATTAGAAAAAGTGAAACCGGGTGAATTTACGGAAAGAGTCTTCGCACTTGATAATCGTTCATTCTATAAACCAACATTTTAATGAAATATGTTTCTTTCTCAATCGAGAAAGAAGCATATTTTTTTTGTTTGTGCATATTCTCTAGTAAATGACTAGGAGTCTTATTTGGGAGGGAAAAGGACATGCCAATATGGATCTGGTTTGTGTTTATTGGAATTATCGTTAGTGCAGTCATGGCAATTTGGACAGCTAGGCAAGAACGCCTTATAGATGATGCTTGGATTGAGAAGGAAGGTCAGAAGTATATTGAACGGATGGAAGAGGAAAGAGAGAGGCGTAAAAAGGATATAAACCAGGGAGCCTAGTCTGAAATAAAAAAGCGACAGGACAAAGTCCTGTCGCTTCAGTTTGTAGACAAAAGGGGTTCGGAATTAAAACATTCCGAACCCCTTTTGAAATTTCCTTTGAATTTTGCTCAATATTAAGGAATTAGGTCTCTACGAGCCCACTATGTTAGGCCATCTTTGGACCTTGCCATGTCCAATTGGCCATCTTCTTTAAATTCATGGCAGCGAAAGTGAGCATCGCCTGCATCGACAATTTTTTAAGTCCCCTTAAAGTAGTCCAACGCATGCCATGCTTTTCCTTTGCATCTGCGAAAACACGCTCAATCGTTTCTTTACGTTTCGCATAGATAGGTTTTACATCTTGATGATGACGCAGATGATCTGCTTCTTTCATATAATCTTGCCAAATATGACGTGTCACTACTTTTTGAGGGTCTTTACTTTCGGTACACTTTGATAAAAATGGACATGCCACACAAATGTGTTTTGGTGATTTGTACTCGCGATAGCCCTCTGTATTCGTTGTTGAGTACTTTAAAATGGCAAAGGTGACAATCAAAATGTTCATCGTAAATATAGTCATGTTTGCGAAAGAATCCTTCTTTTGTTCGAGGACGTGTATACGGTAAAGCGGGTGTTATTTTATTACCAAATAGATAGCTTGTAATCACCGGTATTTTATAAGCTGCATCTGCGGCAACAGCTTCTGGTTTCCCAACTTTTCAATTACTTGTCCAACAAGTGGCTCTAAGATGTGACTATCATGCGTATTTCCAGGTGTTACAATTGTCCCCAGTACAAAACCGTTGCGGTTGGCAGCCGCATGAAATGAATAGGCAAACTGTTTTGTTCGTTCATCTTTGACATAGTAGCCACTCTCACGGTCAGTTGTACTTTGTTTAATTTCTTTCTTCCTTATTAAGTTTATCTAATGTCAGTTTAACTAAAATAACTGGATCAATACTTGGGCGTCCCACCTCTGAATACATATCTTTCACCAAGTCATATATGAATGAGAAGTCAATGGCGGCCTCAATTTTTCGAACCAAATGGTTCGCTGACACCAGTTGATCTAGAGTAATCATTTCAAGTTGATCTCGCTGAATAGAATCATGTTTAGAAAGCATCCTCATCACCTCAAGTTTTAATTCTTCCATTTTAAAACAAAAAAAACTGTAGGCAAACTCGATTTTCATCGAGTTTGTCTACAGTCCTGTCGCTTTTACTATTCAAATTACTTTTCTTTAGTAGTGGCTCCAGATGTAATAGCATCTTTTAAATCTTTATCATTAATCTTTACATCTGCTTTTTTAACTTCTGAATCCAAAATATCTTGAACCTTAGTTTGGTCAATTTGTTTGACCTTCAAATCATATTCAAGATCTTTTTTCATATCTTTGTATGATTTTTTTTCTTTTGTATCAAGCAGTTGAATAATGTGGTAGCCATAATCAGATTTAATTGGTTTGCTGATTTCGTCTTTCTTCATCTTGTATGCTGCCTCTTCAAATGCAGGAACCATTTCACCTTGACCGAACCAGCCTAGCTCTCCACCTTTATCTTTTGTGCCTGCGTCAGTAGAATACTCTTTTGCAAGTTTAGCAAAGTCTTCGCCTTTGTCCAATTTGGCTTTAACTTCGTCTGCTGTTTTTTTGTCTTCTACAAGGATATGCCTAGCTTTGATTTGTGGTTTATAGTCTTCATAAGCTTTTTTTACGTCAGCTTCTTTCACGGTAATATCCGCAATGGCTGCTTTCTCTTGAAGCATGCCGATTTTAAGTGCACGTTTAAGATCATCTTCGCTCTTATATCCGGAAGAGGCTAGAGCTGTTTCGAAATTCTCACCCATTTGTTTTTTAAGCTCATCCGTTTTAGCTTTAACTTCTTTATCTGTTACCGTATATTTTTCAGAAAGAACTTTTTCATAAACAAGTTCTTGAAGAACTGTATCACCGTAACGGTCCTTCATGACATTGTAAAACTCTTCTTTAGATATATCTCCTGCTTTAGTTTCTACGACTGCTTCCTTGTCGCTGTTACATGCTGTAAGTCCGATCAGTCCTGCTGTAACAGCAATCGATAATGCCCATTTCTTCATTAAAAAACAACTCCTAGTTTTAAGTTTCTTGTTTGCTCTTCTTCGTATTTCCACAAAATTAACTATAACATATTCTGGTTACTTTACAAAAAATAATATATTGATGTATGAATAAGAATTTTACGAAAATTGGGTAAATGCCTAACCGGATCATAAACCTTAACATATGATAAATCGAGGACAACAAAGGGGGCAGAATAATGGGTAATGGATTTAGCGGAGGTTTCACTTTGTTAGTTGTGTTATTCATTTTATTAATAATTGTAGGGGCAGCCTTTTGCTAATTATACGCAAAATTAATTATGGATGGATAATGCCCACTCCTTTTGCAATGGAATTGAATAGGATAGGGTAGCCGCTCAACAGGAAATCAATAAAATGCTGATCAAACTAATGAAATAAGAGTGTGCATAATTGCTATTACTTAAGAATGGAAAGGAGGAAGATCAATGTCTGGAGGAATAGGTGGAGGCTTTGCTCTAATTGTCGTTCTTTTCATCCTGTTAATCATAATTGGAGCTTCTTGGTTATAAATTCATAAACTAAAAGGCGAAGCTGCTTACTTCGCCCTTTTTCTTTATGTGGATAAAGCCCCGGGTATCATCAATGTATGTAACAAATGATAATCAACATTTGTTGCTCATCTCTACGTATACAAAATTTCAATATAGGAGGATAATAACATAATAGTAATTAATACATTAATGGTCCTGAATACTTTAGGCTGCCGGTCTTCAGCAATTTCCTTTTGAATACATAAAGAGTTTGTCATTCTATTAATATTATAAAGGATCAGTATAGCAAAAATAATAAACCAGAACGAGATCAAAACCTAAAATCCCTCCTTACAAAACATCATGTATAAATACGATACCAAATTATAATGAAAAAAGATACCTAAAAATCTCGTCAGTCATCTTTATGAATAAAAAGACAATCCATTACTTTTGGATAAGGATGTCGTATCCTTCTCCATGTTCTTCAATAAAGGAATGTCCTGGGGAACCAACTAGATTTTTTATATAAATGAAATCCGATACACATATTCCGGTGTGCAGGGAAAATAAAATAGTGAAATAATGGATGTAATGTGGAAAACTAAGGGCACAGCCAATTAATATGACAGACATAATTAAAAAGGGCAGCACTAGCGTCAAGAGATATAGTTGCTTTCGAATCGGATAATACACATTTATTTTACATGTGAGCACGAGTCTCCACTTCAAAGACCAGGATGTTTTCACTTTTTTACATAGTAATCGTAGAGGTAAATAGTGTAATAGTTTGTGAACAGGATATAATAAGAGAAATAGGCTAAAAAATACCATTATTTGATCGTCATACAAAACGACATGAGTTGAAAAGACACTTAATAAGGTATAGATCATAACAAAAGACATCAATATAGTAAAAACTGAAAATATAATTAAACGGCAACTCCCATATTGTTTTGTTACGTCTATTGTTTTCCACGAATTCATTTTGAAATCAGCCCTCCATAGACCGTTGAATTTACTTACATACATTACGATGAATGAGTTAAAAAAGCAATAGAATTTTTGGATTTAGTTTGAAGATAAAAGATAGTGCAGAATTGAAGATGGCTACAATAAGATAAGACTGAATTCTAATTGTAGAATAATGTGGATTTTGGGCGGAATAATGGTTTGGAGTTTTATGCTAAATAATGATTGATTGGGGATTAATAATGTATGAGAAATATAAATGAAGAAATAGAAATACTCCGTTTTCATCAGCAACTATTATTAAACCTTATACGTAATCCGGAGGCACAGTTAGACTTTCTTTTTGTGGAAAAAAATTTCACGAAGAGGGAAGCGGAAGAGTTGCTGGAGACATGTGATATATTGAGCAAACGCTTTGAAATTGAAAAAGCGGAAGGGTACTTGAACTTTCGACCGCTTTTTAGTCAATTTGAAAAAAGGTTAAATCCTAAAATAACCATAAAAGAATGCATTAACGCATGCCTCTCACAAGGTTTATATGTATCATTCATGAAGGAAATGAATAGTGTGTGAGATTAAACTGGCTCAGTTTCTTTCTCTATCTTTTTTTTTGTGATTTTGCCTTCAACGTCAGTAAACTCCTGATCAATGTTATCGAATGACCGTTCAAAGATTTGCATGAAATCTTCCCCGTATATGTTACGGATGACAGCCATCATTTCAATCATATCCGGAAACTTACCATAAAGTTCACGAAGTGGAAGTGCACCTGAGAAAGCTGAGTTTTTACTTGGGTCATATGACTCCATTAATTCAAGTAGAACCTTTTCACCTTCTGGAGTTATCTCAATATACGTATTTCTTTTGTCATTCTCTTTCTTGGAGAATGTTAAAAATCCACGTTCCTCTAATTTTTTTGAAAAGTTAAATGCTGTTGAAACATGCATGACCCCAAATTTTGCAACGTCTGAAATGGAAGAGCCATTAAGATGATAAGCAATCCAAAGAATATGGTGCTCATTGATGTTTAAATCATAGGGCTTAATCCATTGCTGCCAATCTTTTTCAATCGATTTCCATAATGCTTTGCTTAATTGTGCAATTCGTTGACTAAAAATCATTGCTTCTTTCATAGAATAATTTTTATTCTGCATATTATGGGCTCACCTACTTATCAGATTCTGTATATTTATTATGACAATAAAATAAAAATTAATAAAGATAATATTTGCAAAATTTTTAGAAAATTTAAGGTTTTTTAATAGATTCTCCATTTTTCTCTAAAAATCTATGTAAAATATTGGGAAAAATGGAGAATTAGCCTTATATGATGGTGTTTACCTTTTAGTTTTTAGGAGAAGGAATTACTGTTTCTAATTCTTTCAGAGAATCTTCAATTTCTTGAACATTCTTCAATAATTCCGTTTTATTTGGTTCAATTTCCTGCTTCCAGTTCTCAATTACCACCTGAACATCTGAAATGAAAGTTTTCACCGTTTCTTTGCTGATTTGTGTAGCTTCCATTGTTTCATCTTTAATATTTAGCAATTTTACCTTTAACTCATCAATGGTTGCCTTAATTTCTTCCGTGTTTGTTTTGATGCGAGTCCGTAAGTCTTTACCAGAACTTGGTGCAGAAAGTAAGGTTGCTGCTCCCGCTACAACTGTTCCAGTTAAAAAGCCAATTAGTAATGATTTTGCCTTCATTAGGATCACCTCATTTTATAATATTGATTTCGCTTTACATGGTCTAAATCCCTGCTGAAAAAAACATCAATTGGAAATTATGTTATATAGGGATATAAATACTATTGATAACAAAATACCATAATTTTCATCCTTATGGAAGAGTATCTACCATTTTATCTTTATATCACAAAAATATTTTTTTGAACTTAGATAGTAAATATATAATATTTAAAAATAACTTGAAGCTTAATCTATAAATGCTTCATAGAATGGAAAGAACAGCATATAAATAGTAAAAACTAGCTGTCGGATCATTGATGGCATTGGTGGGTAATAATGAAATTTATATTTTTATTAGGCCTAATATGCCTGTGCGGAATGGGGTTTTTTCTAAAAAAGGCAAAAAATCCTGGTATCTATCCTCCTAAGAGGGTGCATCAAAATAGAGCGTTTGCTTTGGGGCTACCTGGGGTCTTTCTGCTTTTTATTTGGTTTATGTGGGTATTGATTCATTAAGCCTCAGAGGATTTGTTTTAATGTCAGAGATACGTCTAGATGCAGATTCATAAGGAGAAAAAAAGCACCGGTCATTCCGGTGCTTTTTTAAGTATGATGATCCTGCTGTTTAAGCATGAGCGGGTATATTTGATTTTTTTACAATGCCGTTCACAATTGGATAAATGATAACCATCGCAACTGTATTTAGCAGTACGGCTGGAAGAACAACAGCTCCGAATAGTGCAACGAAAGGTCCTGGTAGGGAGACGATATAATAAGCCGAACCAAGGAAGGCAGCGCCGGAAATAATTGTTCCTACGGCAGTCAATATACTTACGGTGACAACGGATGTTGAAAACTTCTTAAGACTGATGAATAAAAGATAAAACAGAAAGGCTGTTACCAACTTGTCTATGATATTTGGAATTTGTCCTCCGGGGAATGTTGTTGTCATGGCAGAAATAGCTCCAGCAGCCAAGGCGACAATGAATACATTCTTTTTCTCGGGAAACAGTGCAATCGCCAAAAACATCATCAACAGCATCATGTCCGGTTTCATTCCTAGGAAGAATCCTGGAACAATAAAATGCAAAGCAGCCCCAATCCCAATTAAAAGGGAAATTGACACAAGAGTTTTCGTTTTCATTTACTCATCTCTCCTATTCTCATCTCAACTAAAAATCTTTTCTTCAACAATGCACTACTGCCTGTTGCAAGAAGTTTAAAATAGTATATCATAAGACCTATTTTTTTAGAAGTCTAAAATTAGCATAGAAACTAGAGGACTTGTGCTTCTGTTGCTTTATAGGATTCTTGAAACTTTTTCATGAAGTCAGCAAGATCTTGGCAATGGGAAAGCGGTACTGCATTATAAATGGATGCTCTGCAGCCTCCAATAGATCGATGACCGTTTAGTCCAACAAATCCGGCTTGCTTCACGTCTTTCAGGAATTGTTTTTCAGCTTCTTCAGTCGGAAGTGTGAACGTTACATTCATATGTGAACGGCTGTCGGGTAGGGCATGGCCTTTGTAAAAACCATTGCTGTTGTCGATAGCATCGTAAATGACTTTTGCCTTTTCTCCATTTACTTCGGCAATCTTCTCTACACCGCCCTGTTCTTTGGCCCAATCCAACACAAGTGACAATAAGTAAATCGCTAATGTCGGCGGTGTGTTATATAATGATTTATTTTTTGAATGAATAGAATAATTCAGCATGGATGGGATTTTTTCATTATCAGTTATTAAATCTTTACGGATGATAACGACGGTAATTCCAGAAGGTCCTAGATTTTTTTGCGCACCAGCATAAATTATGCCGAATTTACTTACATCAATTTTTTTGCTAAGGATATCACTTGACATATCAGCGACTAGTGGAACGCTACCTGTTTCAGGGAAGTTTTTCCACTGCGTTCCGTAAATCGTATTATTACTTGTAATATGAAGATATGCCGCATCTTCATTCAATTTGATATCCTCAAGTTTAGGAATGAACGTGTATTTATCATCTTTAGATGAAGCAACGACTGCTGTTTTACCAACTTTTTTGGCTTCCTTTAAAGCTTTTTCCGACCAAGAACCTGTTAGTACATAATCTGCGCGTTGTCCATCATTCAAAATGTTCATAGGAATCATAGAGAATTGTAGACTGGCTCCCCCTTGCAGAAGAAGAACCTCATAATTTTCAGGAATTTCCATAAGATCTTTTAAAGATTGAATGGCATGGTTATGAATTTTTTCAAATTCAGCACTTCGATGGCTTAATTCCATGACAGACATACCAGAATCCTCAATATTCAACCATTCGTTTTGAGCTCTTTGTAAAACCTCTAAGGGAAGGGCGGCTGGCCCAGCGTTAAAATTGCGTGCACGTTTCAATTTTCTTCCTCCTATACAGCTATGTGTTAAAGTATTTTAGTCTATTTATATCCTACCAGAAAACTAAATTCAATAGGAGGAAAATTTAGAATTTTAAGTGGATAATCAATTTGAAATAGGAAGTAATAGAAGAGGAGGAAATAAATAGGTCCTTCACTGTGAGTGAGGACCTATTTAGGGTGTTTAATTTGTCACGTATAACTGTACTATTTAGAGAAAATATTGAACGTAAGTTGTAATCTTCTAATCATTAGTTGGGAGTAGACAATAACCCTTTACAGGTAGCGTAAAATTCACTTAATATGCTGTGCAATAGAGTCGGCTATTTGTTTCAGGTCATCTGGTGTATAGTCACACGTATGCGTTTTCCAAACTGCCCCAAAGCCGTCATTTTCTCCATGTCGTGGAATTAAGTGCAAATGAAAATGGAAGACAGACTGTCCGGCTGCTTCCCCGTTATTATTTAATAGATTCAGGCCGACAGGTTGAAATTCTTGTTTCATCGCACGGGCAATTTCCGGAACGACTTCAAATAGATTTTTGGCGATTTCCGGTGTTAACTCGTAAAGGTTTTCCTTATGTACTTTAGGAATCACTAAAGTATGGCCTTTTGTTACTTGACTGATATCAAGAAAAGCTAACACATGTTCATTTTCAAAAACTTTCGTACTTGGAATTTCGCCATCGATTATTTTGCAGAAAATGCAATCACTCATTAAAAGCGCCCCTTTAAAAATTAATGTATTTGGTTAATCGTACCATAGCTTGATTCTCTGAGAAAAGAAAAAACCATAAAAACAGGATGCAACGGAAAGTTGCACCCTGTTTGTTGAAAAAGGGGGTTTTGCTTCATTTCGCATTAGCATAAACTCTCTGCGACAAACACCTCATCTACAGTAAAGTAAAATACGGTTATCTGATTAGAGATTTTCCATTCAAAGCAACCATCTCCTATATCTTTAAAGTTTCATCAACTTTCAAAGCATAATTGATAATGATTGAATGATTTTTCTGCTTTTACGTGCAAGCGAACCATCTCCTTGCTCGATACGATATTTTATGAAGCTTCTGGTTTAATTCAGTTTATACGTCTTTAACTGACACCTCATTTACAATATGATGTGAATCAATTGTAATAAAACATTTGGGTATTTCAGTGTAATACGTCTTTAACTGACACCTCATTTACAATATGATATGAATCACACGTAATGACTAACCCCTTCTTCCTTAATTATGATGACCAATAAGCAGAAAAAATATAATTGGTTATTTGTGGAAATTTAATTCCAGGAACACTCGACTATATAAAAGCGGAAGAATTTGATAAAATGGAAATAAGAACCTCTATTATAGAAAGGATCGTTTATATGTCCTTATTGGAAATTAAGCAACTAATCGGGGGATACACAAAAAAGCCCGTATTAAAAGGAATAAGTTTTGACATTAAACCCAATGAGTTAGTTGGATTAATCGGGCTTAACGGGGCTGGGAAAAGTACAACAATTAAACATATTATCGGACTCATGGAACCGAAAGGCGGAAGTGTCTCGATTCATGGAAAAACACTTGCGCAGGATCCTGATACATATCGAAAACAATTCACATACGTACCAGAAACGCCTATCTTATATGATGAGCTGACACTTGAGGAGCATTTAAAGTTGACGGCTATGGCGCATGGCTTGGAGGAAGCGATATATAAAGAAAGGATGGATGTCCTATTAAAGGAATTCCATATGGAAAAGAGGCTGAAATGGTTTCCGGCTCACTTTTCAAAAGGGATGAAACAAAAGGTCATGATCATGTGTGCCTTTTTAGTACAGCCATCTTTATATATTGTTGACGAACCTTTTGTAGGGCTTGATCCGCTAGGGATTCAATCTTTGCTTGATTTAATGAGGAAAATGAAAGAGAGTGGAGCTGGGATCTTAATGTCCACTCATATTCTGGCAACGGCCGAGCGATATTGCGATTCTTTCATCATTTTGCATAATGGAGAAATTCGGGCAAAAGGTAATCTAGAGCAACTTCGCGAACAATTTTCCATGCCGGGGGCAACACTTGACGATTTGTATATCCAATTAACGAAAGAAGAAATTGGTCATGAATAGTCAAAATCTCTGGAAGGAAAGATATTTAGGCTACATCATGGAAATGCAAAAATATATGCGCTATATTTTTAACGGACATCTTGTCTTCGTAATGGTATTGGTATTTGGTGGTTTGGCTTATTATTACAGTGACTGGGTGAGAACATTAGACAGTAACTTCCCGGCTGAATTAATTATGGCCTTTGTTCTAGCAATCATTGTAACCAGAAGCCCGATAAATACATTTTTAAAAGAACCGGATACAGTGTTTTTGCTTCCGCTTGAAACTAAATTGAAAAGCTATTTTAAAAATTCCCTGTTATTAAGTTGGGTTATGCAAGGCTTTATCCTGCTGATTGTCTTAACTGCATTTATACCAATGTATGCGAAGGTTACGGGTGCAAGTGGTGCAGACTTTGGGATCATTCTTGTTGTTTTGTTGCTTATGAAATATTTAAATTTAATTATGCGTTGGCACGTGTTGAAATATCAGGATTTATCAGTGAGTCATTGGGACTCATATATCCGTTTTTTACTTAATGGAGTGCTGCTCTATTTTGTTTGCTCAAAAGCAAATATCCTATTTGTACTTATAACCATTATATTATTGGTAGGGCTGTATAGGTATTATCGTAGTGCAACTAGGGGCTTTGTATTGAAGTGGGAGCGACTTGTTGACCTTGAAAACAAACGAATGACTTCCTTTTACAAAATCGCGAATATGTTTACCGATGTTCCTCATTTGAAAGGGAAGGTTGCAAGAAGGAAATGGATGGACTGGCTGTTGGACTTCATACCGTATGGTAAGAAATCAACGTATAATTATCTTTATGCCCGAACATTACTGCGTTCCAATGATTATGTTGGACTTTGCCTGCGATTAATGGTAATTGGCTCAGTTGTTTTAGTTGTTTTTACAAATATATTGGCACATTTACTTGTCACTTTTCTATTCTTGTTTATGACAGCTCTCCAGCTCCTGCCGGTTTGGAAGGTACACGAATGGAAAGTGTGGGTGTCACTATATCCATTGCCAGCAAAAATGAGAGAAGTCGCAGTAATAAAGCTTATTTCTTATTTCCTATTATTTGAGGACCTTGTCTTCAGCATAGTCCTGCTTATAAAAGGGGAATGGATGTCTGCTTTAGCTGTTCTGGTGATGGGGCTTGTTTTCCTATTGGGCTTTAAAAATTATGCAACAAAGAAAATTAAAAACTTTTAAGTATGGAGCTGATTTTTCAAAAAGGAAAATCAGCTTTATCTTTAAAATGATGGAAAAACCGATGAGGTTATTGATATTTCTTTGTATTGCGTATTTTTTTATTATATGCAGTTATTGAAACCGCATTTAATACAGAACGTTATAAGGTTCGGTAGAAATTTAGTTTATTGTATTTTCAAAGATCAGCTGATATGGACAAAACTATCAACCCAGCACATTTAATGTGCTTTGAAGATTTTGTTATAGAAACTTGGTCGAATTTTTTCTTCCATAATCGTGGCGGAATAGTTAGAGAAGTACAACATAAAATTACTCTGAACGAGTGCTTAAGTAAGGTTACTTCCAAAAGGACCGGTAACGGTCCTTTTAATTTTTACTAAAAGCCATATCAGGGGTATATACATAAATAGTGGGGGTGGGGAAATGAATGCATACGAACAAACAGCACTATCTGAACTCATTTCATGGAAAAAGAAAATCGCTAAGAAATCGGGGATGCTTGAGCGCATGTCCAAAAAGGCTCAAATAAAAGTGAATAGTTATATTCCAAACCGAGTGCATAAAGTAATTGCGGATAGCATAAAAAGCATGGTAGATGCCGTATTATCAGGGTCTAAATATATGTCAAAAGAAAAAAATGTGATACTGCTATCCTTACAACAAAAGGAGGAATGGGTTGCGGAAACTATAGCGACCTATCGAAAAACAGCTGTTATTGAAGGTGTGGGAACCGGAGCAGCCGGCCTTTTAATCGGGATGGCTGATTTTCCTCTACTGTTAAGCATTAAGATGAAGTTATTATTTGAAATATCACGTTTGTATGGCTTTGACCCAAACAAGTATGATGAACGCCTTTTTATTCTTCATATCTTTCAGCTAGCTTTTTCAAGTGAGGAAAAAAAGATGGAAACATTACGGTTTATAGAAGAATGGGATTCAGAGAATGTGCACGAAATCAACTGGCAGGATTTTCAACAGGAATATCGCGATCACATAGATGTAATCAAAATGTTTCAGCTGGTTCCAGGGTTTGGGGCAGCTGTCGGGGCGTATGCTAACCATCATTTGCTTGAACACCTTGGCGAGACAGCAGTTAATTGTTACCGAGTTAGACTTCTAACTAAGTAAAGGGACGGGGAAAACCCGTCCCTTATTCTATATTCGTTATAAATATTCATTCACCCTGAGTGGATGGATATTTATTATGATAGGTAACTGCTGCAGTGCCTAATGTCTTTGCGGCAATGAGCATTGCTTTTTCATCGATGTCAAACAAAGGATGGTGATGAGGATAGGTATGGACATTTTTCGGTTTGGCTCCTGTAAAGAAGAATGTACCTCTCACTTTTTGTAAATAATAAGAAAAATCTTCTCCTGTCATATCTGGGTCAATTTCCTCTGTAACTAGAACTTCCTTGACCGATTTGGTGCATTCGATAAGAAATTTTGTTTCCTCATCATGGGGGATAACAGCTGGATAACCTTGAAAATATTGATAATCATAGGTGCAATCGGCAGCTAGACAAGTCCCTTTGACAACCCGCTCTATTTCTTCGCTTATAAATGAACGGAGGTCTTCCTTGAAAGTGCGGACAGTCCCAACTATTTTAGCTTTATCTGCAATGACGTTAAAGGCATTATCAGCCACGAAGGAACCAATGGTGATAACTGCAGAATCTAATGGGTTAAGACGCCGACTTACGATTTGTTGTAATGCGACCACTAGCTGTGAACCGACAACAATCGCATCACGGGTTTTGTGTGGTTGGGCTCCGTGTCCTCCTTGCCCCTGAATCTGAATTTCAAAACGGTCAGCAGCAGCCATTAGTGGCCCAAAAGTATATTGAACCGTTCCTGTCGGTGCCGTTGCCCATAAATGGGTGCCGAAAATTACATCCACCCCATCCAGACAGCCAGCATCAATCATCGGCTTAGCGCCCCCTGGAGCATATTCTTCCGCATGTTGATGAATAAAAATATACTGACCTTCGAGCTCATCTTTCAATTCATGAAGGTTTTTTGCAAGGACTAGGAGAGTCGCGGTATGGCCATCGTGACCGCATGCATGCATGACCCCTGGCACGGTAGACCTATAGGATACTTCTTTTTCATCCTGAATAGGTAAGGCATCGAAATCTGCGCGCAATGCCACTGTTTTACCAGGTTTACTGCCGGTAATCTTTGCAACTATGCCATTACCTCCGACATTTGATTGGCAGTCGATTCCGAGATTTTGATAATAATCAGAGATAAAGGCTGCAGTTTTGGTTTCTTGAAAAGAAAGCTCTGGATGTTGATGAAGATATCGCCTAATGGAAACCATTTCTTCATAAGACCCTTCTAAAAGAGCATGTAATTGATGTATCATTATGCACCTCCTAAGGATTGTTAATTGTAAATAGTATATCATAATCTGAATAATCAAAAGTATTATAATACCACTCCGAGGAGAGGTATATCATGATTAGTTGTGCAAGGATTACCGTGATTTTGCCTTGCATGATCATATTTATTTTTTTGATGAATGAAGTTCAAAATGGGAAGGTTCTAGCATTTGGTGAATTTATTTCAGACCGTTTATCCGTGGTGGAGAATTCATATTTCTTTACGTTTTTCAAATTGATTACATATTTCGGCACTTCGATATTTATTAGTTTTGGAAGTTTACTTTTTATCCTTAATTTATGGATGACAAAGAAGGTTATTTGGCTAGAGCCGTTTTCTCGATTGGAGTGGCTGGAGAGGACTTGTTAAAGAAAAGGAATAAAAAATCTTATTCAATGAGAACGACCGGAAAATCATTTCCCTGGAAATAAAGAAGAAATTTGTCGTATTTCATAGGAATTTAAACACTAACACTCAAAGCCGAATGTCAGTTATTATTTTGGAAGACCGCAAGTAGCTAATCTAAAATAAACAATTCGGATTTGAAAGATACTAAAAGTCCATCCTCTTAAGGATGGACTTTTAAGACTGTAGGCAAAAGAGGTTCTATCTAAATTTTTAACAAAGTTGATTGGAGCGGAAGGTGCGAGACTCCTGCGGGAAAAGCGTGTCTAGGGGAGACCCCGCAGGCGCAAGCCGAGGAGGCTCCCGGACCGCCCGCGGAAAGCGAGTGCCCTACGTTCCAATCAACGTTCAAATTGTACAAGCCATAGGCAAACCCGATTTTTATCGAGTTTGTCTACAGTCTGATGGACTTTTGCTTTTGATGTGCTGTAACAAGAATATCTATTCTTCAGAATCCTCCATCAAAGTATATTGCGTCACATACGCCTCACCCGAGAACATCTTCTGGCTGGAATTCGTTACAGGTGGTTTGGAATCACCGTTATGCGCCTTTTGGAAAGAACTGGATTTTTTCCAATTCAAAAAGTCCACTTGCTTTTCCCATATGGTTAAGATGACATAAGTCTCTGAATTGGTTGGTCGTAGGACACGAAGGGCGACAAATCCAGGTTCTTTTTCAATGAAGCCGGCTCTGTTTTTAAAACGGTGTTCAAATACAGGACGTCCTTCTTCACTGACAGGGATATTGTTCATAACTACATATCCATGATTTTGAAGGTCACCCTTTCCATCTACTACTTCAAATTTGCGTGGTGAGCTAAAGATTGTTTTCCCCGGTGTTTCATGCAAAAGTACGGCAGTTTCAGAATTTTGCATAAGTAATATTTTTTCATTTGGGTGCTTATCTTTTTTGATTTTTAAAAAATCGTATGTTCCTGATGTAATGAATACATTCATATAAATCCCCTCCAAATACTAATAGTAGGTGTATACCCATTTTACCCAATCCATAGTGTTTTTACCATTTCCAATCAAATATAAAACTTCATGTGCAACTCAAATAGTTTTGAAAATTATCTGCGAAAATCCTAAAAACGTCGATTTTCTGACAAATAATTAGCTTGGCTATACTTCTATAATAGAAAAAGCTATAGTTTAAGGAGATTCAATTTGAAAATCAACTTCCATCTGATATTCTATGTAAGTAATGAATAAATAAAATAGAACGTGACTGCTTGAAAGGTGGATATTAATGTCTAAGGAAATTACGAATGATACATTTTTAAAAGCTGCGAGAGGTGAGAAAACGAATCATGTACCTGTTTGGTATATGCGTCAAGCGGGCCGTTCACAGCCGGAATACCGTAAATTGAAAGAAAAGTACTCCCTTTTTGAAATTACTCATCAGCCGGAATTATGCGCCTTTGTGACAAGATTGCCTGTGGAACAATATGATGTTGATGCGGCGATTTTATATAAAGATATTATGACACCGCTACCAGCCATTGGGGTGGACGTAGATATTAAGTCAGGAATCGGTCCGGTCATATCTAATCCAATTCAATCGGTGAAAGATGTTGAAAAATTAGGAGAATTAAATCCTGAGGAAGACATCCCATACGTATTGGACACCATCAAATTATTAACGACAGAGCAACTGACTGTACCTTTAATTGGTTTTTCAGGAGCTCCATTTACGATTGCTTCATATATGATTGAGGGCGGTCCTTCGAAAAACTACAATAAGACGAAAGCTTTTATGTATTCTGAGCCGGTAGCTTGGTTTGCTTTGATGGACAAGTTAGCAGATATGATTATCATCTATGTAAAGGCACAAATTAAAGCGGGTGTTAAAGCCATTCAAATCTTTGATTCATGGGTTGGGGCGTTAAATGTTGAAGATTACCGGGTGTTCATCAAGCCAATCATGAATCGCATTTTTGCCTCCTTACGTGAAGAAAATGTTCCTCTAATTATGTTTGGTGTAGGTGCAAGCCATTTGGCATTGGAGTGGAATGATCTGCCGATTGATGTGGTGGGATTGGATTGGAGACTTCCTATCGCAGAAGCAAGAAAGATGGGGATACAGAAAACAGTTCAAGGTAACCTTGATCCTGCCCTCCTATTATCATCATGGGATGTCATAGAAGAGAGGACGAAACAAATCCTTGACCAAGGTATGCAGCAGGATGGCTACATCTTCAATCTTGGACATGGGGTGTTCCCGTCCGTGAATCCTGAAACATTGAAGAAATTGACCGCTTTCATTCATGAATACTCATCAAATAAGAAGTAAACCTGAGCGAACCGTTTGCTAAAAAAACTTTGTGGATGCAAAATAAAAGAACGGAATTTTTTAAAGAGGTGTAAATGCATGTCAAGAAAAAAAATGGGCCTTTTAGTCATGGCTTATGGTACTCCATACACAGAAGAGGATATTGAAAGATATTATACACATATTCGTCATGGAAGAAGACCTAGTGAAGAATTGATTGCCGATCTTAAAGGCAGATATGAAGCGATTGGTGGTTTGTCTCCCCTTGCGAAAATTACAGCAGGACAAGCAGAAGCGCTTGAAAAACAATTAAATTCAATTCAGGACGAAATTGAATTTAAGGCATACTTAGGGCTTAAACATATCGAACCATTTGTTGAAGATGCTGTTAAACAAATGCATGATGATGGTATCACGGAAGCTGTCAGTATCGTATTGGCACCGCATTTTTCAACTTTCAGTGTGAAGTCTTACAATGGACGTGCGCAGGATGAAGCAGCTAAATTGGGTGGTCTTAACATTACTTCTGTTGAAAGCTGGTATGATGAGCCAAAATTCATTCAATATTGGGTGGACCAACTAAAAGATACAATTGGAAAAATGACTTCGGAAGAACGCGATAATTATGCTTTGGTTGTTTCTGCACATAGTCTTCCGGAAAAGATTTTACAATTAGGAGATCCATATCCAAAGCAACTTGAAGAAACGGCGAATCTAATCGCTGGAGGCGCAGGGGTTACCAATTATGCAGTAGGCTGGCAAAGTGCCGGACAAACGCCTGAACCGTGGTTAGGACCGGATGTACAGGATTTAACTAGAGATCTCTATAAAGCAAAAGGGTATAAGGCTTTCATTTATATTCCTGTTGGTTTTGTATCCGAGCATCTTGAAGTTCTTTATGATAATGATTATGAATGTAAAGTTGTTACAGAAGAAATTGGAGCCGGTTACTACCGACCTGATATGCCAAATGTAAAACCTGCATTTATCGACGCCTTGTCTACAATTATTTTAAACAAATTACATGAGAAATAATTATTAAAAAGAGGGCGATGAATGGTGAATCATACAATGAAAAACGATCTGCCATAATCGGGGGAGGATTAACTGGTCTTGCAGCTGCTTATTATCTACAACGAAAACTGAAGCAGGAAGACTTCCCTTACGAAGTACTTTTAATTGCAACTGCTGGCCCTTGCTTAGGTGGGAAAGTGCATGTATTTCTTGCAGGTAGTTCATATGACGGATTCAGTTTGCCGGACTGCATTGACCAATCTGTTGTGGATAAGTAGTTAAGTTTATAAAACAAAATAATATCTCCATTGCTAATAAGGTGGCTATCCAGTAACGAGGATAGCCACTGTTTCTATATGCGTTTAAGTGGAATACTGTGTATGTTCTGTAAGTTTGTAAAACAATTAATTGAAAATACAGAAAGACTTTGGTAGAATATTATTGAACTTATTGACTGTTCTGTTCGTTTGGTCGGAATGGAGGTGGGAAATGTCTGTTGATCGTAAAAAATTAATTTTAGAAGCCGCGACCAAGTCTTTTTCCCTTTTTGGATACAAGGCAACTACAATGGATCAAGTAGCTAAAATTGCCAATGTTGGAAAAGGAACCATTTATACCTTTTATAAAAATAAAGAAGAGCTTTTTAAAGAAATTGTTCAGCGAATGATCGAGGAAATGAAATATGAGGCTGAGCAATCCCTGGATGATCAATTCTCCTTTTTTGAAAATCTTCATCGAGCTGTTTATCGTCTTTTGGAATTTAGACAGGAACATCAATTATCTTTAAAACTTCTTCAAGAAGAACGGGAAATTGGCACTCCGGCCGTTCAGGAAATGGTTAATGAAATGGAAGAAGCTATTGTTTCCTATATTAAAGAAAAACTTAAATCAGCAATTGATAAAGGCTATATTCAGCCTTGTGATCCAGAAATAACGGCATTCCTTATGTTAAAAATGTACCTTGCCCTTATTTTCGATTGGGAGAGGAATCATGACCCATTAGGAAAAGAAGAAATTGCTGAGCTATTCAAAATATATTTATTTAAAGGATTATCTGTTACATGATAATTCTATTTTTTTGCATATTTGACCTGAAACAGCGCATTTAAATCGAAGAAAATATAAAAAGACGATCCAATTAATTGGTATCGTCTTTTTATATTTGGGGATAGGTCCAGCTGCGAAACTGGAACTTTATATGGGATCAACCTGCTAATTGGGAAGCGGATGGTGAATCAAATAAACTACTACTTTACAGAAAGGCAATGATCACAGTGGTTTCCATAACATTCGTGCTGTTCTTCAATCTTTTTTCCGCATTCCGAGCATTGTTTAGGAGGCAGGTTTTTAAAGAACTCAACGCTACTTTGAATCATGAACATCATCTCCTGATTTTTTTTAAAATTTCTTTTCTATAGAATTTATTGTATTATAACAGAATCGTTGTGTCAATGTATGTTTTATAACATAAGTAAAAAGGGTGAAAAGAGGGGAAGAATAGTTTATATTAATGGGGAAGTCATTGAGAGAAAAAAGGAGTGCCTAAACATGAAAATCACCGTAATTGGCTGTTGGGGTGGATATCCAGCTAAAAATGAGGCAAGTTCTGGCTATTTGCTTGAATATGAAGATTTTCGCATTCTGCTTGATTGCGGTAGTGGTGTTCTATCACAGCTACAAAATCATATGAAGCCGGAGGAACTCGGTGCGGTAGTATTATCCCACTATCATCCGGATCACGTAGCGGATGTTGGTGTCCTGCAACACGCTGCATTAATTCAGCAAATACTGGGCAGCGAAAAAAGGACTATTCCGATTTATGGTCATGATTTAGATGCAGTCGAATTTGAAAAGTTAACCTATAAAGATGTAACAAAGGGGATTGCCTACTCTGCTGATGAACCTTTAAGCATCGGTCCATGCAAATTTACTTTTATGAAAACAAAACATCCAGTCCCATGCTTTGCAATGAGAATAGAAGCTGAAAATCATTCGATTGTCTACACAGGGGACAGTTCTTATATGGATGAGCTGGCTGATTTCGCCAAGGATGCAAATGTTTTATTATGTGAAAGCAACTTTTACAGCGATATGGATGGCTCAAAGGCTGGGCAT
The DNA here is from genome assembly GCF_050278525.1 of Peribacillus sp. NPDC096540. Taxonomy (NCBI): domain Bacteria; kingdom Bacillati; phylum Bacillota; class Bacilli; order Caryophanales; family Bacillaceae; genus Peribacillus; species Peribacillus sp. NPDC096540. The sequence continues at coordinate 23,342 of NZ_JBNNTG010000002.1, forward strand.
ATGACAGCTAGGGAAGCGGGCATACTTGCAGATAAGGCAGACGTCCAGCTTTTACTGTTAACCCATCTACCGCATTATGGTGATCTGAATCAACTGAAAAAAGAAGCATCCGAGGTATTCAAACGGGAAATCGCAGTAGCGAAAAGCAATCTCGAATTTCAACTATAAATGAATCATTAGGGGTATGAATGAAGTCGACAAGGGGGAACGGCTGTGCTTTTTATTGATAACAAAGGAATCACAGATCCACAGATTAATCTTGCTATTGAAGAATATGCACTCAAAAACTTAAATATAGATGAAACCTATCTTTTATTCTATATTAATGGTCCTTCCATCATCATAGGGAGAAATCAAAATACGATTGAAGAAATTAATGCCGATTATGTTGAAAATAATGGTATTACTGTTGTCAGGCGTCTTTCCGGGGGTGGAGCGGTTTATCATGATTTAGGAAATCTCAATTTCAGTTTCATTACGAAAGATGATGGGGATAGCTTCCATAATTTTAAGAAATTCACTCAACCTGTGGTTGAAACGCTTGAAAAACTAGGGATTCATGCTGAATTAAGTGGACGTAATGATATCCTTGCTGAAGGAAAGAAAATCTCCGGCAACGCGATGTTTTCAACGAAGGGCAGGATGTTCAGTCATGGGACATTGTTGTTTAAATCAGAAATGGACCATATTGTTTCCGCTTTAAAAGTGAAAAAAGATAAAATTGAGTCAAAAGGGATTAAATCGATAAGAAGCCGTGTCGGTAATATCGCTGATTTTCTAAAAGAACCGATGACTGTTGAAGAATTCCGTTCTTTCCTTTTGAAAAATATTTTTAAAGATAGTGGAGAAGTTACGGAGTATGTTTTAACAGAGGAAGATTGGGAGAAGATTCACAAAATCTCAGAGGAAAGGTATCAAAATTGGGAGTGGAACTACGGAAAATCGCCTAAATTCAACTTGCAAAACTCACATAGGTTCCCAGCTGGTTCGGTTGATATCCGTCTTGAAGTGAATAGGGGAATCATTGAGAACTGTAAAATTTACGGTGACTTCTTTGGAGTTGGCGAAGTTATTGACATAGAACAAAGGCTTACTGGAACTCGTTATGAAAAAGAATCTATCAGCTCGATATTAGAAGAAATAGATGTTCGACATTATTTTGGCAATGTAACAAAAGATGAGATATTAGCTTTAATATATTAATTTTGAATTAGCCGTCCGAGCCTATTAGGACGGCTTTTGTGTCTAATAATGACATTAATTGCTTGAATTTGGATAAAAATGTTGCTGTAATCATTTACTTTTAATATAATAAAACTGTATTTAGTTTGAGTTAAAAATGAATGACTATTCATTCATGCTTTCTACAGGGGAGGGAGAACGATGAATTTATCTGATCAGCTTCATCAAACGGCTTTAAGAAAGGCCGATAAGCCAGCTTATTATTTTATGGATCAATCCACTTCATATGGAGAATTGGATGAAGCCGTAACAAAGTTTGCAGATGAACTACATAAGCTTGGTGTTTTAACAGGTGATAATGTTGCGTTGGTTTTAGGCAATTCTCCGCATTTCATTATTTCGTTGTATGGGGCTTTACGAGCAGGGGCGACCGTTATACCTGTAAATCCAATTTACACACCTGATGAAATTGGATACATCCTGAATAACGGTGATGTAAAGGTCGTTGTAGCTTTAGATAAGCTTTTACCCTTATTAGAGAAAATGAATCCCATTCTTTCAAATGTTGAGCAATATGTAATTTGTGAAACGCAACCGCCTAATGGAGATATAAGTAAACTGAATATCTACCCTAAAATGAAATCGTTTACAGAGATGTTGAAAAAGGGGGATGTCCATTTTATAGGACCGGGACTGGATCCTGAAGATACGGCAATCATTCTATATACTTCTGGGACCACTGGAAAACCAAAAGGGGCCATGCTCTCGCATACAAATATTTACTCCAATGCACATGATGTTGGCGAATATTTAAAAATCACGGAAAATGACCGTGTTGTTACGACACTGCCAATGTTTCATGTTTTCAGTTTAACAGTCGTTGTGAATGCTCCATTGTTAAGCGGAGGTACACTTTTAATTGTCCCGCAATTCAGTCCAAAGGAAATATTCAGGCTAATCAAAAAATATGATGCGACTGTTTTTGCTGGCGTACCAACAATGTATAATTTCCTTTTCCAATATCCAGATGGTAAAGAAGAAGATTTGAATTCGTTGCGAATATGTATTTCAGGTGGGTCTGCCATGCCGGTTTCACTGCTGGAATCTTTTGAGCAGAAATTCAATATTATTGTTTCAGAAGGATACGGCTTGTCTGAAGCATCACCTGTCACATGCTTTAATCCTTTGGATCGTCCAAGGAAGGCCGGATCAATCGGAACATCAATCCTTCATGTTGAAAACAAAGTCGTAAATGAGCTTGATGAAGAAGTGCCTGTCAATGGAGTGGGCGAGTTGATTGTCAGAGGTCCGAATGTAATGAAAGGGTATTACAAAATGCCTGAAGAGTCGGCGGCTGTTTTAAAAAACGGCTGGCTATATACTGGTGACTTAGCCCGGATGGATGAAGAAGGCTACTTTTTTATTGTAGATCGTAAAAAGGAATTAATCATTGTTGGTGGTTATAATGTTTATCCGCGTGAAGTCGAAGAGGTTTTATATGCCCATCCTGAAGTGGTTGAAGCGGCGGCGATAGGCGTGCCAGATCCTAATCAAGGTGAAGTCGTTCAATGCTTCGTGGTGAAAAAAAATAATGCGTTGACCGAGGAAGAATTACTTGCTTATTGTTTAGAACATTTAGCTAAATATAAGGTCCCAGCAAAAATTGAGTTCTTAGATGAACTTCCAAAAAATACGACAGGAAAAATTTTACGTCGCTCCTTGAAAACTCATGTAACTCAAAACTAAATATGGTTTGTAGCTAAGGAGATTATTGCCTATCACATGCAATAGTCTCCTTTTTGTACAAGCAAAGTGTATCGCGATGCATAATGTATATAGAGTGGGAGCTTCAGGTCTTGATTCTTGTTTCAAAAAGAGTTATGATTGTCATTAAAAATTTCACTACATGTAAGGAGGGGTAAGATGAGAGATGTAGAGCTTTTAGATATTTTTACACATCCTATTGCTCAAAAATACTTGAACCGATCAGGCCTTGCACACGCGATTGCCGTTGCCTATCATGCGTTTCACCTAGCAAACGAATATAACGTAGATCCTGATATTGCAGCCAAAGCTGGTCTTTTGCATGATATGGGTCATTTCACCTGGTACCGCAATGGGAAATGGGATTATGATTTGTACAAACAAAATGATATCCATCCTATTAAAGGTGCAGAAAGAGCGCATAAACTGTTAATTCGGCTTGGAGAAAATCCGATTAAAGCCAAGACTATTTCCCTCGCCATTTTATTTCACACCGATTCATTTTTACCTTCAAATGATATTATTCGAACACCGCTTCAGCAGGTCGTCAAATGGGCCGACGAAAAAGATGAAGAAGAAGGTGGAAAACACCATTATCGCAAAATTGATTTCCTGCGTGCAAAGGAAAGCATCATCCAACTAGATAAACTCATTGATGAGGAACAAAGAAAAAGGCTATCATCCTGAAAATATACGGTGATAGCTTTACAGGATTTCTATATGGAGTAAATATTGAAAGCACATTGGTGTGCTTTTTTAAGAAGTTCTATTCTTGAAATATATATATATGTTTTGTTATTGCAGTTTCAATTAGTATGAAAGGGTTACTACTCAAGTAGAATCCTTTTTGCACCATTAATCGACTTCTTTCATAATAGCTTTATACACTGCCTCTTTATCGAAATCATATTCACCCATTCCAAAAACTTTGACGACACGATTTTCAACATCGAGCAAATAGGTTGCGGTAGTATGGACAAATTCACCGGTTCCTGAATCTCGAAAAAGAAAATCAAATTGGTCAGTGAGCCTTTTGGTATCTTCAGGTGAACCTCGTAATATCTCCCAGCCATCCGTTTTATTTACTTCAAATGTATTTGCATACGCATCTATTTTTTCAGCTGAATCCTTTTCCGGATTAAAAGTGATAGTTAAAAACTCCACTTTATTTCCAAAAATATTTTTCTTAACTAGTTGATCTCGAATATTTTGCATTTGAAATGTGGTATTCGGACATAAATCTGGACAATCAATATACATAAACTCCAATAGTCGGACTTTAGGTTCTAATTTAGAGAAGCTATATGTTTCACCTTTTTGTGTTTTCATCACTATTTCATCTGGAAAATACATTTTTGACTGACGGTATTCTGTAAAATAAAAGATACCTGATCCAATGCCCATCACTAATAAAATTGTAAAAATAATATAAATTTTTTTCATCTTTGTTTGTCACCCCAAGTCTTTATAATTATCTATCTTCACTATACAGGACTGAATTTTAAACGAAGGAATGAAAACGGGCGAAATGATGAAGATTATTTGAACATTTATTGACATTAAATGATATGGAGACGGAAATACGGTTCTAACCTGTCCATTTTGGATTAAACTATAAGAGGTAGGTTTGATTTAAAGGAGGGTCGTAATGGTTAGGAAATGGGCAGGAAGAGCGGTTCTTTTATATATCCTTTTTGTAGCAGTGATGTATTGGTATATTTTCTATGGGGCAGATACCTCTATTCCCCAAGCATTACGTGGTACTGCAGCAGATCCTGCAACATTTCTGAATGCAAGGGAACTAAAACTTAGCGAGGAGTATTCAGGGTTGCGGAATTTTCTTTTTTTCGTTTCCACTCCATATGAATGGCTAATGTATTTTTTTGTTTTATTATTTGGGTTTTCAAAAGCATTTGAAAAATCGGCTTTGGGGACCTCTAAATGGAAAGTGATCCAAACAGGCATTTATTTATTTTGGCTTTCGGTGGTCTCTTATCTAGCGCTGTTTCCAATCAGTTTCATTGGTTACAGGATGAGTAAAAATTACCATATCAGTACCCAGAGTTTCTCTTCGTGGATGAAGGATGAAGTCATCGATTTCTGGGTGAACTTTGGGATGATGTTCATCATCGTTTCCGTTTTATATTGGTTAATGAAGAAAAGTGTGAAGAAGTGGTGGCTCTACGCTTGGCTGTTGTCGATTCCATTTTCATTGTTCCTGATGTTTTTTCAGCCTGTATTGATTGATCCTCTGTATAATGAATTTTATCCACTGAAAAATAAAGAATTAGAAACGGAAATATTGGCACTTGCCGCACAGGCCGAAATTCCGGCTGATCATGTATATGAAGTGAATATGGCAGAAAAGACAAATGCTTTGAACGCATATGTAACCGGTATAGGTTCGAACTCCAGAATTGTTCTTTGGGATACGATCTTGAACAAACTAGAGGAAGATGAAATACTTTTTATCATGGCACATGAAATGGCTCATTATGTTGAAAAGCATATATATATTGGTATAGCAGGTTATTTAGGAATGACTTTAGTTGGTTTGTGGCTGACATCGAAAATCATGAATTACTTTATTAGACGTTGGGGCCACATGTTAAAAGTACATTCGGTTGACAGCATCTCTTCACTTCCATTATTTCTCTTAATTACGACTGTATTGCTGTTTGCCTCCAGTCCGCTGTCCAATTATGTTTCCAGATATCAAGAAACAAGGGCTGACCGTTATGCTATTGAAATGACTGGTGATAAAGAATCGGCAATCACCACGTTCCAGGAACTCACGAGGGCGGGGTTGAGTCAGGTAAATCCCCCATTACTAGTTAAATGGCTGCGTTATTCCCATCCAACGATGCTTGAGCGGATTTCTACTGTTGAAAATGATGATACAAAGGACGATTGAAAGCCAGCTGAAAATCAGCTGGCTTTTTTACTTACCTTATTTAGGGGAAAGTGGAAGTCTGTATGTTGTTTTCAGAAAAAACTTTTAATTTATAAATCTTAGGTTCTCTAATATAATAAATTAAATTCCCAGTTGGTTTATAAGGAGATCAGTTATGTATAATGTACTTTTCATCATTATAGGCTCAGTGCTTGTTGCATTAGCCTACAATCTATTTTTGATTCCTCATTTAATTTTGAGCAGCGGACTTAGTGGGCTTGCGATTATGTTAGGAATCATTACCCCAGTTAACACAGGGATATTGAATTTCCTGTTAAATCTGCCCCTGTTGATTCTGGGATATATAAAATTAGGAAGACGTTTTATCACATATACGATATTATCAGTTGTCGTAATATCTGTCAGTTTGTATATCATTCCGATTCATGGAGTGTCCACAGAACCAATTTTGTCTTCTTTATTTGGAGGAATCATTTCGGGGGTTGGTATCGGTATCATCTTCCGTGCTTCAGGATCTTCCGGCGGATTTGATATCATTGCAATGCTTTTGGCTAAGAAGAGCGACTTTCCACTTGGTTCATTACTATCGGTGATGAATGCAGTTGTCGTGGTTATCTCAGGGTTCATCTTTGGATGGGATGCCGCATTATATACACTGATTTCTATATATGCAGCAGGAAAAGTGATTGATACGATTCATTCAAATCACATTAAACTAACATTAATGATTGTTACGAAACAGAGTGACGAAATGAAAGAGAAGCTTCTTACCAACTTATACCGGGGAATTACTGTCATGGATGGTGAAGGTGCATACTCCGGAGAAAAGAGTAAAGTAATGATGACCGTCATTACTCGTTATCAATTAACCGATGTAAAAGCGATGATAAAAGAAGTGGATCCGAATGCTTTTGTAAATATAACTGAAACAGCCGAGGTCATGGGGATGTTTCATAAAGAATGATAAAGAAATAGAAAAGCCTCCCGACATTTGGGGAGGCTTTTTGATTATTTAGCTATCTTTAATCAAACATTTTTAATTTCCAAACTGTTTTAGCAAAATGTTCATTTCAGAACTTAGTTTTAGGAATAAAGGTTTGTCTCTCGTATCCAACGCTTCATCAATTTGTTTCGCAAGGATATTCTTTTTGGTATTAAGGACGGATTCTAGAATAATCATATCAATTAACATTTCCTGAACTACAGCATCGTTTTTCATTTCGCTCATTGATAAGGACTTCACTGACTCTGAATAAGATTTTTCATTTTTCAAAGTAACCACCCCTGACCCTTTTTATTAGTATATGGATTTAAGTGGATAAAATCAACTGAAAATTTAAAATACTTGGATATTAAAAGGGAATGTGTCGTTTCGATGACGAAATGACCACGTTTATAAAGAATTTTTAATTTTTTGTGAACTTGCTTATAACCTATGCTAATTATGCTATTATAGTGAGGAATTTAACACTTATTAACTAGCTGTCCACGTCTAAGGTATTTGGGAGGGGGCAAGGTAATAGATTTGATTGAAATCTTAGCTGTTTTCTAAGTAGTGGTAAAATAATAACTAAATGCTGAAAGTTACACTTTTAAAGCAGTGAGGAAGAGGTGGATGTGAGTTGAAGGAAAGTTGTCAGGGAATCATTGAAGAATATGAAATCACCCCCTATACACTAATGGTTATGCCAATCAATTATGGAAGTAAAATATACGCCCAAATCGTTGAATTGGAGGACGAGTTCATTTCCCCATTCAAACCTTTGGAAATTGTCAAGAAAAGCTGTGAGTACTTTGGATCGAGTTATGAAGGCCGAAAGGATGGAACGAAACAGCTTACAAATATCACTCATAAAGCGCCGATTGCGATTGATCCAACTAGTTCAATTTTCTTCTTTCCGACTACATCTCCCTTACGTCCTCAATGCATCTGGTTATCTCATGAGCATGTGGTATCCTATGATCGCTTAGATTCCAAACATACAAAGGTTACATTCCGGAATAAACAAACCATCGATATAGAAGTATCATGCAGTTCTTTTGAAAACCAGCTGCATCGGACATCTTTTTTAAAAACTAAACTAATCCAAAGGATTGAGGAAACAAAGAGAAAATCTTTCTATTTGTTCACCGATGCAAATGGGGGAAAAGCTTCAGAGATGATGTCAAAGTATAATCCACGCTAGAGCAGAAAGGGTAGTGTATTTGATAAAGGTTCCATGAATGTATATCTTAATGGTATGTCAAGGATTCATACTTTCATACGATCATACATATCAGAAGATAAAATAAAAAATGCTTGCTCTAGCAAAAGGGATTATTACAAAACTAAAGCCCTTCTCATTTGAGAAGGGCTCCAGAATTAATCTTCAAATAACTCATCCATTAAATCGTCAATTTCTTTTCTTAATTTTTCAGTGCCTTCTTTGGAAATGGTTATGTTATCACCATAGATAATCAGCATATCCCTTACATTCTTAAATCGGATTTTCTAAAAAGATTGAACAAATCAATGAAATTAAAATATCTTTCTATAAAATGAAAGAGCAATGCCGATATGGCGTTGCCCTTTCATATTCCCTCTTCAAATAATATTATTCCCGTTGGCACTTCTATAAAAATAACTAATTAATCATTCTGTAAAAGAAGATTTATCCTTCTTTTGTTTTTTTTACAGCTTCACTCTCAGCCCAGACAAGGTAGAATACACCTAGAATAAAAAATATTACACTTAAAATACCAACTCCCGGCGACATTTTAGTAGCTGTTTCGTTTATGTCACCTATACTATTAAATGCTATGGCATATAGAGATGAAAATAAGTACCTAATAGAAAATAGAAAAGCTCCAGTTGTTAAAAATATAGTTCCAGTTAATCTTTTTGACATATGAATTCCTCACTTTTTTTAATGTATTTACATTTTATGGTCGTTAGTCCATAATTTACCATTATAGTAGAGAAGAGGGATTTCTTGAAGAAAAATAATTTAACTGTTATTTGCATTGTGTTAAGTTTATTTATTACCAGTACCTTTGCGTTTGTTAAAACGGTTTCAGCCGAAGACCAACTGTTAGATGAAGAGGGGAATTTTATTGATAGTGTTACTAACAGTGTAACTGGTGAGGAAATATCTGTAAATGATTATAAAGAAATATTAAATCAAATTGAACATGACGAATTTCCATCAATGGATGTCGGTTATATTAGGACTTTAGCTACTGATGAACAGGTAGTAGTTATAGATGATGATAACATTAATGAGAACATTACTATTCCAGCAATCAATTCATCTGGTGGACCTGCACCAAATTTACTTCCTGATCCGTCAGGTACGAAAGCGGTTTCCAATTATACAAAGTTTGTCCGTGAATCTAAGTCTTCTTATTATGGGACTTCAAAGAGGAGTTCTAAATATTTGGCTAATTGTGGGTCTGCTTCTGCTACAAAATCTGCTAGTGCTTCAAGAACTGAGAATTGGTCAGCTAATATAGGCCTTACAGGTAAAGAAATTGCCTCAATTAAACCAAATTTAGGATTTACGTATAATAGAACTGCAACTTATACTGATACTAATACTATTGGTGTTAAAAAAGGACATATTGGTTGGTTTGAATTTACGCCTCGAAAAAATAAAGCAGTAGGGAAACTTAGATATTATAACGATGGATTTTTTTACAAACAAAAAAATTTAACATTTAGGGACCCTATTAAAGATGCAAAAACAAAAGAGCTTGACGGTGTTGATGCAGCCAAATCGCGGGCAATGACGGCTTCTGAAAAGAAAAAGTTTTGTGGTAAATAACATATTAATGTAAGGACTTTTCTGCATGGCGGAAGGGTCTTTTTTTTGGAATTTTGACCGGAGAATATAGAAGAGATTGCACTTATCCTATAGGTGGTTTACTTATTTGGTGGAATGGTAGCAGAGATTGTACTATTAAATAACATTCAAACTTGTGCATTACATTGGAATAATTATCCATGATTCTAATAAGCCAAGACAATAATTAAAAAGGAACTAATAATAATTAAGTCTAAAATTATAATATTCTTTGTTATTTCACTATTCTTTCGTTAGATATGGAGGGTAGAGATTGTGATTAATGAGTTATTTTCAGGGGGTAAAGAAATTATTAGTAGGTCTGAAAGTTCAGCTTGTGCTTTACTTTAAGTGATATAGTTCCTTTTTAACATTTATTGATTGAAATAGGGGAGCTATTTAATTTTATGTACTCCCATATCCTCTAAGGCCGAAAGGATGGAACGAAACAGCTTATAAATATCACTCATAAAGCGCCGATTGCGATTGATCCAACTAGTTCAATTTTCTTCTTTCCGACTACATCTCCCTTACGTCCTCAATGCATCTGGTTATCTCATGAGCATGTGGTATCCTATGATCGCTTAGATTCCAAACATACAAAGGTTACATTCCGGAATAAACAAACCATCGATATAGAAGTATCATGCAGTTCTTTTGAAAACCAGCTGCATCGGACATCTTTTTTAAAAACTAAACTAATCCAAAGGATTGAGGAAACAAAGAGAAAATCTTTCTATTTGTTCACCGATGCAAATGGGGGAAAAGCTTCAGAGATGATGTCAAAGTATAATCCACGCTAGAGCAGAAAGGGTAGTGTATTTGATAAAGGTTCCATGAATGTATATCTTAATGGTATGTCAAGGATTCATACTTTCATACGATCATACATATCAGAAGATAAAATAAAAAATGCTTGCTCTAGCAAAAGGGATTATTGCACAACTAAAGCCCTTCTCATTTGAGAAGGGCTCCAGAATTAATCTTCAAATAACTCATCCATTAAATCGTCAATTTCTTTTCTTAATTTTTTAGTGCCTTCTTTGGAAATGGTTATGTTATCACCATCTATAATCAGCATATCTCCTACTTTTGCTCCCTTAGGAAGAGAACTTTTAGGAAAATCCTTCATATCTCCACCATCAATTTCAACGACCGCAATCTTTCCTTCGAAGCGATCAATAATTCCTTGTACCATTTATTTCACCGTCTTTACAGTAATTTTCTGACCTGTAGAAGTAAAAATAATGTTACCTAATTTATCTGTACGATATGTTTTAGCTTTCACCGAATTTAATCGGTTTACTACTGTAGAAGTAGGGTGCCCATATCCATTTTTCCCTACACTGATCACTGCGTATTTCGGTTTTGTTTTCTTAATAAAAGCAGAGCTTGATGATGTTTTTGCGCCATGATGGCCAACTTTAAGCACATCCACACTAGGAACTAGCTTTTTAGCCAGCATATCTTTTTCAGACTTCTCTTCAGCGTCACCAGTAAACAAGAATGTCTTTTTGTCGTGTTTAAGTAAAAGAACAGCACTCCAGTTATTTAAATCAGACTTAGCATAGTCTTTAACAGGTGCAATGAATTTTAATGAAGTATTCTTTGCCTTCGTTGTAATTTCTACGCCAGTCGTCGCTTTTTTTATTGTAAGTTTCTTCTTCTTAACAGCCGTTAAAAAGTCTTTGTATGCTTGCGTAGTGTGAGAAACTTTAGGTGCATACACAGATTTTACATTAAGCGATTTAATCACATAAGCTAATCCACCCACATGATCAGCGTCTGGATGAGTTGAAACTACGGCATTAAGAGTTTTCACATTCTGTTTTTTTTAGGTAGGCAACAATCTCGTCGCCCTTGCCTTTACCGCCACCATCGATTAAAACGTTTTCATTACCGGTTTGAATAAGGATGGAATCTCCTTGTCCAACGTTGATAAAGTGTACCTTCACATTTGATGCTGCCTCAGTTGTTTTGATCCCTGTAAATAAAGATAAAACAAGAACAGCTACTAGTAGAATATTAAGTTTTTTCATTTTTTCGCCTCCAAGTATAAATTTATCATGAGAAATGAGGGAAATGGGGATTTTGACATAATTTTTTTGGAACAAGCACTTCATTACATAATAAGAAAAGGAATTGTAAGTATCGAAATTTAGCAACTTAACAAAAAAATAGTTAAATATTCCTAGGTATATATGATTGATTGTTTGATGAATCCCCTTCCTTTCCTGAATAAATATAGAAACTCTTCTAAGTTTGGGATTTTGTCACAGACCCTGGGGAAACCATTGAAGGTGTGGTCAATTCGATCATTCACCCTATTAAAACCTATAAGTATATTTCAAAGTCCATTTCGGATTCATATGAACGGGATATGGTAAATGGTGATGCCTCTTCTCGGGCACACTGGGTTTCTTATGCGCTTGGAACAGTCGTCACATCAGTAGTAGGAACAAAAGGGGCAGGAGCCGTAACGAAGACTGGGGTAGTGACTACAAAAGCAGCTGCAGTTAAAGGTGTTTCGAAGGCAAAAGAATTAGCCTCTATCCCTAACCTATGCCATACAATCCTAAAAACCAACTGTTGTTGGCAGGGGAAGTACCTTATAATACGGTTAATAGTGCTGGGTTAAAGGAACAGCTAATTTCAATGGCGAAAGTGGAGTCAGAAATTAGTAGTAAGGGTATTGCTAATCAAGGTAGTAATTTAAAAAAGACTGTAGGCAAAAGATGTTCTATCTAAATTTTATAACAAAGTTGATTGGAGCGGAAGGTGCGAGACTCCTGCGGGAAAAGCGCGTCTAAGGGAGACCCCCGCAGGAGCAAGCCGAGGAGGCTCCCGGACCGCCCGCGGAAAGCAAGTGCCCTACGTTCCAATCAACGTTCAAATTGTACAAGCCATAAAAAAACTGTAGACAAACTCGATTTTCATCGAGTTTGTCTACAGTCTGAAACCATGCAAATAAAACATTTGCATGGTTTTTCATTAAGAAATAAGGGGATTGGAGAAACTTTTCACGATCAAACAAAGGGGTATAAGTTTGTAAGTGATTCACTTCATAATATAATAGATAACCTATTTATTCCAACTGTTATATTCAATGTTTCACAAAGTGTTCACAAAGGTTTTTTATACATAATGATAGTGGTTATAAGAGATTCCATTAATTTTCCGTGTTATTCATCTTCCCATTATATAAAAGGCCTGTAATAATGCCCAGTTAAATATAAGGACATGGATAACATATTCATTTATTCAAATGTAGGCATATAACAATCTTTGCAAAAATGTCGAGCTAACCCTAAAATGATAATATTGGAAAAAGATATATTAAATGATGGATGTCGTAACAAGAGAATTAGAAGTAACAAATCAGTTAAACGTAAGAGGCTTTTTAGGAGTGAGGTTAAAAGATTTGAAAGGGAAGGTATTCGGAACTCTTTGTGTAATGTATTGAGAGGAAAAGGTGTTCGATATTAACTATCTGGAATCCGTGGCAGACATTTCTTAAAGGCAGTGAAAGAAATCATCTATCATTCCCTTTATGTTTTAGGAGGACGTCTGAATTAAGCTAAATCCGCTAAATTTTCTTGGGACGATGACTTCTTTCTAAAAAGTAATTACACAATAAGTCTTCGGTTTTGTTGCGAAGGCGGGGATTGAAATAATTATGATGTTCCTCGTATCCTTTATATAAAAAACAATACATCGTAAAGGATTCATCGCGTTTAATTTCACTTACCTTAATATTCTCCTTGCGCAAATAGCGCCGCACCTCGGCAAGCTCTTCCTGAACGGCTTTTAAAACATGTTCCACTAGTTCTGAATAGGGCCTTTTTAATTTAAACGGACTTATTTCGATGACCTTGAGATCCCGGTTTAAGACTGTAATCACCATAGGAAGGTAGATGGCTTTTTCAATCATATTTCGGTCATCCTCTGGAATGCGGGTCATCATGACCGCTCCTTTCTAAAAAAGCACGTTTTCATATAATATGTATGCTTTATCTAAATAAGAACATATGTTCTTTAATCCATCTTAATGGATTATCAGTTGATATGCAAGCGGTTTGTTGGAATGATGAAATTTTTGTTAATAAGATTATGTTTTCCTGAGATAGGGAAAGTATGATTATATATGGTTAATAATTCTTGCAATTTCAGAGGAAAGTGATATATCTAAAATAGAACAGCTTTTTAATAAGTTTATGCTGCTTTAATAGTCGGCATGTCGAGGGAGATAATTATGGACTTGGATACTATACGTGAGTGGTTTACACTTGATAATATATCGGCACTGATTCAGCAATATCGCTCATTCGGTCCAATCCCGGGAATTTTGCTACCGATGCTGGAAGCTTTTTTGCCCTTTTTACCCTTATTTGTGTTTGTACTCGCTAATGCAACGGCTTTTGGTCTCTGGTTTGGTTTTTTATTTTCTTGGATTGGGGCGGTAGCGGGAGCTTTTCTGATCTTTTTAGTTATTAGAAGATATGGTCAAATGAGGTTTTTTCGCTTTTTGCAGAAACATAAACAGGTGCAAAGGCTAATGGTTTGGGTGGAGAATCATGGATTCGGGCCTCTGTTTATACTGCTCTGTTTCCCTTTTACACCATCGGCTATTGTGAACATAGTGGCGGGGCTTTCAAAGGTCAGCCCGTTGCAATATGGACTAGCTGTTATAGGTGGGAAAGCAGTGATGATATTTACGATTAGCTTCGTAGGTTATGATCTTGTATCCCTTATTCATAAGCCTGTGCGTACAATCATCATAGGCATTGTCATCTTTATCCTATGGTATGTAGGAAAAAGACTAGAAGTCCGGCTAAATAAAAGCATGAAGAGAGAAGAAGGGAAATAAGTATTAGAATATAAATGCGGTAGGGGTTGAAATAGATGGGAAAAACAAATAGAAATTCTTTATCCGACTGGGTAAAAGCAGCCATGATTGCTTTTGTTATTTACATCTTAATCCGTACATTTTTCTTTTCAAGCTATGATGTTGAAGGGGAGTCGATGCAGCCGACACTTGAAGAAGGTAACAAACTTGTTGTGAATAAAATTAATTATCATATCAGGGATATCAACCGATTTGACATCATTGTTTTTCATGCGAATTCACAAGAAGATTATGTTAAACGAGTTATAGGGATTGCAGGTGACCGCATTCGTTACAAGGATGATTGGCTTTATGTTAATGGTAAGAAAGTGAATGAGCCTTATCTTGAGAAGTTTAAGGAGGGATTCCCGGGGCAAAACTTTACGGGTGATTTTACGTTAAAAGAAATCACTGATATGACGACTGTCCCAGAAGGCAAGTTGTTTGTCATGGGGGATAATCGTCTTGAAAGTGCGGACAGCCGCCACTTTGGTTACATACCAGTTGAAAATGTGGTTGGTAAAGTTGATGTACGATATTGGCCAATCAAAGAATTTAATTTTCAGTTTAAAGGTAAATGATTGCGGAAGCCCGAAATTATTGAGGGCTTTTTCTTTTGGTTAAAACACGAACGTACGATTGGTATTTTTAATAAGGAAACGGTAAAATAATAGAAAACAAATCGTAACTGGAAACAGAAACCTTGTCTAAAAGACGGCAGTATTTCTGGTATGATAGGTATAGATATTATGTTGTATAAGGGGGAAAAAGATGTCACTCCGTTTTTTACTAGGAAGATCGGGTGCAGGGAAAACTTCGAATATTTTGGACGAAATTCGCTCCAGATTGGAAAAGGACCCCGAAGGCAATCCAATCATTTACCTCGTTCCTGATCAGATGACGTTTCTATCGGAATATAAATTAATTAAAACGCCAGGCCTCGCCGGAATGATACGGACACAGGTATTCAGTTTTAGTAGGCTAGCTTGGCGCGTTCTGCAGGAAACTGGCGGAATGAGCCGGCTTCATCTGGACAGCGTTGGCGTTAATATGTTGATACGAAAGATTATGGATGATAAAAAAGAGGATTTGAAAATGTTTCGCCGATCTGCTGATAAGCAGGGATTCATTGCTCAAATGGAACAAATACTGGCTGAGTTCAAGCAATATTGCATTCAACCGGATGACATTCAAAACTATTTGACCAAAACATCACCGGGCGGCAATGGAATTCAGGATAAACTGCATGACCTTGAACTGGTCTATCAGGCTTTTGAGGATGAAATGATTGGAAAATATTTAGATTCTGAAGACTATTTTACTTTACTTATAGAAAAAATGTCAGAGTCTTCATATATAAAAGACGCTGATATTTACATCGATGGTTTTTACAGCTTGACACCACAGGAATTATTGATTGTAGAAGAAATGATGAAGCTGTGCAAGAGTGTAACAATTGCGTTGACATCAGATCAGCCATACAGACAATATGGGCCTGATGACCTGCAGCTTTTCAGGCAAACAGGGAATCTGTATCATCAGCTTTATCAAGCGGGATTAAGGACTGGAATTCCAATTGCAGAAGATCGCATCCTAAACGGTACAGCAAGGTTTGGTGGAAGTCCGGGGCTGAATCATCTGGAAACCTATTTTGCTCATCGTCCTGCGCGAATGTTTGAGAAGTCCTCTGAAGTAACGATTGCTCAGGCAGTTAACCGCAGGGCTGAAATTGAAGGGGTCGCCCGGAACATCTTAACACTTGTTAGACAAAAACAGCACCGCTTTCGTGATATTGCGATTTTAGTTCGTAATGGAGCAGCATACGAAGATATTTTACAAACCGTTTTTCGGGATTATCAAATTCCACTGTTCGTGGATTCTAAACGAACTATGCTCAATCATCCTCTGATTGAACTGATTCGATCGACATTGGAGATCATAAATGGCTATTGGCGTTATGAACCTGTATTTCGGGCAATCAAAACGGAGCTACTATTCCCGCTTCAAAAAAGCCACGATCGAATGCGTGAGCAGGTAGATAAGCTTGAAAATTATGTGCTTGCTCGTGGGATTAAAGGAGGTAAGTGGACTTCTAAAGATCGATGGACCTACCGCCGCTTCCGTGGACTGGAGCTCGAAGACCGGGCCCAAACGGATAAGGAAATGAAGCTTGAGCAGGAACTGAATGAGCTGAAGCAATTATTTACTGAGCCCATTTTGAAACTCTCAAAACGAGTGAAAAAGTCCCAAAATGGTAGAGAAATATGCGAAGCCCTTTATCTATATCTTGAAGAATTACATGTACCGGAAAAATTGGAAAAGCTAAAGCTGGAGGCCGAAGAAGCAGGAGATTTGGTTTCAGCTAGAGAGCATGAACAATCGTGGAACGCCGTCGTCGATCTGCTAGATCAATTCGTCGAGCTGTTAAGCGAAGAAGAGCTTTCTATGAAACAGTTTGCCGTAATCATTGAAGCAGGTCTGGAGTCCCTTGAATTTTCTTTAGTACCGCCGGCAATTGACCAAGTGCTTGTCGCTAATCTCGATCTATCTCGTCTTGATGATGTGAAGACAGCTTTTGTCATTGGTCTAAATGATGGGGTCTTGCCAGGAAAAGCTGTATCTGATGGAGTATTTTCCGATAGTGATCGCGAAACGCTTTTGGCAAGTGGACTTGATGTTGCCCCAAGTTCGAAGGTTCGCCTCTTGGATGAGGAGTTTACAGCGTATAAAGCATTTACTACACCGGCTGAAGCGCTCTATTTATCGTATCCGCTTGCCGATGAGGAAGGAAAAGCTCTCTTACCCTCTTCTTATTTAAAGAGGGTAAGGGACGTCCTGCCGCATGTTACCGATTCTTTTTATATGAACGACCCATCCGACCTGTCTGCTGAGGAGCAGGTGAAGTATGCCGCGAACTATGATGTGGCCCTGTCTTATCTGGCTGCCCAATTGCAGTTGAAAAAACGAAACTACCCCATCCATTCACTCTGGTGGGATGTATACAATACTATTATTGAAGATGAAATGGTTGGTCCAGAAGCAGCTAAGGTATTATCGAGTCTTTTTTACCAAAATAAAACGAAGAAATTATCTGAAGAAACAAGTAAGCAATTATATGGTGAAAGCATTCTTACAAGTGTATCGCGGATGGAAATGTTTAATAGCTGCCCGTTTTCCCATTACGCTGCTCATGGTTTGAAATTAAGGGAAAGGCAGATTTTCCGTCTGGATGCACCGGATATTGGTGAAATGTTCCATGGAGCGTTAAAAATGATTTCGGATTATTTAAAGGAAAATGATATTCCTTGGTCTTCATTGACAAAAGAGCAATGCTTGGAATTGGCTAGAAACGCAGTGGAAAGGCTTGCTCCAAAGCTTCAAAATCAGATTTTGTTAAGTACGAACCGGCATCATTATTTGCGAAGGAAATTGGAGCATGTAATTGGGCGGGCATCAATCGTCTTAAGTGAACATGCCAAGGTGAGCGGATTTGCTCCAATAGGATTGGAACTTGGCTTCGGGAAAAATGGAGAGTTGCCACCGCTCACATTCACATTGAAAAATGGCACGGAAATGGAATTAATTGGGCGGATTGATCGTGTTGATAAAGCGGAAGAAGGTGAGGGTGTCTATTTGCGTGTGCTCGATTATAAATCGAGTGAAAAGGAGCTGAACATGAGTGAAGTGTACTATGGACTTGCTCTGCAAATGCTGACATATCTCGATATTGTCGTTACCCACTCCCATTCACTTATCGGCAAAGAAGCGATTCCAGCCGGTGTTTTGTATTTTCATGTTCATAATCCGGTTGTTAAATCGAAGGGTATGCTCAGTTTGGATAAAATTGAGGAAGAAATCTATAAAAGCTTTAAAATGAATGGAATTGTATTAGATCATACAAATGTTATTCAGATGATGGATACATCGCTTGATATAGAGACTTCCAGTAAATCTGACATTATTCCAGCTGGATTTAAAAAGGATGGATCGCTTTTGGCAGCATCCAAAGTTGCGAGTAGGGAAGAGTTTTCACTTCTGAATCATCACGTACGCCAGGTCTATCAGGAGGCTGGTGATCGAATGGTCGATGGTGACGTAGATATCACACCATATAAATTAAAAGAAAAAACCCCATGTACCTTCTGTTCGTTTAAATCAGTATGTCAATTCGATCAGTCTTTGGAGGAGAATCAATTTAGGAATTTAGCACAGAAGAAACAAAATGATGTTCTGGATTTATTAAGAGGGGAGGGTGAAAGATGAGTAAAACAATAATTCCTGAGCTTCCGGGTGACGTTACTTGGACGGAAGATCAATGGAAGGCGATTTGGGCAAAAAATCAGGACATACTGGTTGCAGCGGCGGCAGGTTCAGGAAAAACTGCGGTGCTAGTCAATCGGATAATTCAAAAGGTTGTTTCAGAAGATGACCCGATTGATGTTGATGAACTCCTTGTTGTGACATTCACGAATGCTTCGGCTGCCGAGATGCGTCACAGGGTCAGCGAGGCATTAGAAAAAGCGATTAATGAAAATCCCCATTCACAGCATCTGCGTAAGCAGTTGAGCTTGATTAATCGAGCTTCGATCTCCACGCTTCACTCCTTTTGTTTAGAGGTGATTAGGAAGTATTATTATCTGACGGAAATCGACCCAGGCTTTCGAATTGCGGATTCTACAGAGGCACAGCTACTACGTGATGAAGTAATGGAAGTGCTTTTCGAAGAGCAGTATGGTCAGAGTGATAATGAAGAGTTCTTTAATTTGGTTGATGCTTTTACAAGTGATCGAAACGACGATGCACTTCAGAATATAGTCCGATCTCTCTATGATTTTTCGCGATCGAATCCAGATCCAAATCAATGGCTTAATAGTGCCGCTGCCATGTATGACCTTGCTGATGATGCAGGAATAGACGATCTTTCATTTATCGAGTCCTTGAAATTCGATATTGGCTTGCAGTTGGATACAGCCAAGGATTTATTGGAGCGCTCCCTCGAACTGACAAAGGTACCAGGGGGGCCAGCACCAAGGGCAGAGAACTATTTAGCTGACCTTGCTCTTGTAGCCAAATTATCGGGAGTTAAAGATCACTCTTGGAATGCTCTTTATGAAGAAATCCAAAATGTGAAGTTTGGAACGGCAAAACGCTGCACGGGAGCAGACTTTATCAAAGATATTGCTGATGAGGCTACCAAATATCGTGATAAGGCAAAGAAAATTATTAAATCGTTGCAGGAAGAGTTATTTTCTCGTAAGCCCGAAAGTTATCTACGTGATATAAGAGAACTGAAGGGATATGTTGATACCCTTGTTATGCTCGTTAAACAGTTTGACGAAAGATTCTTCGCCGCAAAAGCGGAAAAAAACTTGGTCGATTTCGCTGATTTGGAGCATTATTGTCTTCAAATCTTGACAGAGGAAACCGTAGATGGTGAACGAAAGCCATCAGCGGCCGCTATTGAATATCGGAACCAGTTTAAAGAGGTACTTGTCGATGAATATCAGGATACGAATCTAGTTCAGGAAACAATTTTAAAACTGGTGACGGCAGATGGAGAATACAGTGGGAATCTGTTTATGGTGGGCGATGTCAAACAGTCGATATACCGCTTTAGGCTTGCTGAACCGAATCTTTTCCTTGGAAAGTACACACGATTTACCCATGAAGGGAACGAATCAGGACTGAGGATCGATTTAAATCGGAATTTCCGGAGCCGTAAGGAAGTTCTCGATGGAACGAACTTCTTGTTTCAACAGCTGATGGGGATTACCGTCGGTGAGATTGATTATGATGAGGACGCCCAGTTGAAAAAAGGAGCGCCGTATCCCGAAGACAAACCAAGCCCTATTGAACTCCATTTAATTGATGGAGCAGAATCCCATTCAGATACAGAAGAGTTGGAAATCGGATTTGAGGCCGAGGAACTGGAAAAGGCGCAACTCGAAGCAAGAATGATGGCCAAGCTCATTAAAAAGACTATAAACGAAAAGCATCAGATATATGATATGAAAACCAAACAGTACCGTTCTGCGACTTATCGTGATATGGTCATTCTCCTTCGTTCTATGCCTTGGGCACCGCAAATTATGGAAGAATTTAAGAAGCAGGGTATTCCGGTCTATGCCAACTTGTCATCGGGATATTTTGAGGCGACCGAAGTAGCAATCATGATTTCCTTATTAAAAGTGATTGATAATCCCCAGCAGGATATTCCTTTGGCTTCTGTTCTGCGTTCGCCTATCGTCGGGATGGATGAAGAAGAAATGTCGCAGGTCCGTTTATTCCATACAGGTAGCTATTATGAAGCATTAGCTGATTTTTACAGAAAGAGTGACTCAGATGAACATCCCGGGCTTTATGAAAAAGCTTCATCATTTTATAAAAAGCTAGTAAAGTGGCGAAAGCTTGCTAGGCAGGAGGCGTTGTCCGACTTAATCTGGTTGCTATATCGTGAAACTCAGTTCTATGATTTTGCAGGAGGAATGCCGGGTGGCAAACAGCGTCAGGCCAATTTAAGGGCACTGTACGATAGGGCAAGGCAATATGAAGCGAGTTCATTCCGTGGCCTGTTTCGATTTCTGCGTTTCATTGATAGAATGCAGGAACGTGGAGATGATTTAGGGGCAGCTAGGGCTTTAGGTGAGCAGGAAGATGTAGTCCGCCTGATGACGATTCACTCCTCAAAGGGTCTAGAGTTTCCGATTGTGTTTATTGCCGGACTTTCTAAACAATTCAATATGATGGATTTACGAAAGCCTTATTTACTGGATAAGGATTATGGTTTTGCGGCTAAGTATGTGAATTCTGAATTGAGGATAACGTATCCATCCCTTCCACAGTTGGCTTTTAAGAAGAAGAAGCAACTTGAATTAATTGCCGAGGAGATGCGTGTCCTCTATGTTGCGCTTACAAGGGCTAAGGAAAAGCTGTATTTAATTGCCAGCATCAGTGATGCAGAAAAAACGCAGCAAAATTGGGCAAGTAATGCGACACACGGTGATTGGTTATTAAAGGACTATGTACGAGCCGGTGCAAAAAGCTATCTTGATTGGATTGGTCCATCCCTTGTCCGTCATCGAGACTTTCAGGGGGTAGCTGGTCTTGGCTGGGAAATGGAGTCGCACCCATCAAATTGGTCCATCTCTGTCATTCCTAGTGAAGAGCTGGCTGTTGTGGATGATGAGGAGGCACTCGCACAAGAGCAATTACTAGAGCATGTCCAGAAGTCAGAGAAGGTCGAAATGGTTTCCGAGTTTTCTCAGGATATCAAAGAACAACTTAAATGGAAGTATCCAGAACACGAGGCTTCCGTGCATCGTTCCAAGCAGTCCGTTTCTGAACTAAAACGACAATATGAACTGAAGGATGAACAAAGTTCTACAGAGTTATTGCGTAAATTTAAGCGGCCAATTACTAAGCGTCCGACTTTTATGCAAGAAAAGTCACTAACTCCTGCTGAAAGAGGAACAATTACCCATTTAGTCATGCAGCATATCGACTTATCAAACGAGATTACCATTCAATCGATTCAGCAATTGATAGTTGACTTGATTCAACGTGAGTTGTTGACCGACGAACAGAAAGAAGCAGTGAATCCTGATACGATTGTTGATTTCTTTGACAGTGATATTGGTCAAAGAATGCAGAAGGCTAAGAGTATTCGCCGTGAAGTGCCATTTACAATGTCATTGCCGGCTAAGGAGGCTTACAGTGATTGGGAAACTGGAGAAGAGGAAATCCTGATTCAGGGTGTTATTGATTGTATTTTTGAGGATGAACAAGGGCTTGTGCTGCTTGATTATAAAACTGATACAATAACCGGTCGGTTTGCTAGTGGGTATGAAGGGGCAAAAGAGATTCTTTCCGATCGATACCGGATGCAGCTCCAGCTTTATACAAGGGCTGTCGAAGGAATATTAAATAAAAAAGTAACGAGCCGTTATTTATTTTTCTTTGATGGAGCACATTTATTGGAAGTATAAAAGAGAAGTGCCTATAACCCTGTCAAATAGACATTGATAAAAAGAATAGATTAAGCTATGGTCTTTTCTCGGTATTCAATCGGGGAAAGGCCGTTTTTTTTTTGAAAATGCCATATAAAAATCCCCACATAGGTAGACAGTAGGTGATAATACTGAGGCACTCTTTTTAATTAAACAATAAACAGAATAGTTTGAAAGATTGCGCAAGGTTGCTATATACTAATTATAAAATACCTTTTTAAAGGAGAAGAGTTGAATATGACGAGTAAGATGGAAAGTAGAGGATACTTTGGTGAGTTCGGAGGAAGCTTTGTACCGGAAGAACTTCAACAAGTTATGGATATTTTAGAAGCAGAATTCTTGAAATATAAAGATGATCCGGAATTTAAAGAGGAGTTTCAATACTATCTAAAAGAATATGTAGGACGTGAAAATCCTTTAACCTATGCACAAAATTTAACGAAAAAGATGGGTGGAGCCAAAATTTATTTAAAGCGTGAAGACCTAAACCATACGGGTGCTCACAAAATCAATAATGCAATTGGCCAAATCCTGCTGGCTAAACGGATGGGTGCTAAACGCATCATCGCAGAAACAGGCGCAGGGCAGCACGGTGTAGCGACTGCGACAGCTTGTGCGATGTTTGGTTTAGAGTGTGTTATCTATATGGGCAAGCTAGATACAGAGAGACAGGCGCTGAATGTCTTTCGGATGGAATTGTTGGGTGCCAAGGTTGTTGCAGTTGAAAAAGGACAGGGACGATTAAAGGATGCTGTTGATGAGGCGTTAAATGACTTGGTCCAAAACTACGAAAATACTTTTTATTTGCTTGGTTCAGCTGTGGGGCCACACCCTTATCCATCTATCGTTAAGCATTTTCAGGCAATCATAAGTGAAGAATCAAAACGCCAGATTCTTGAAAAAGAAGGCAAGCTACCTACTGCCATTATTGCCTGTGCTGGAGGTGGAAGTAATGCCATCGGTGCTTTTACTCACTATATCGATGAAGAAAATGTCCGTTTAGTTGGTGTCGAACCGGCTGAAGCCCCAAGTATTTCCCATGGTGTGCCCGCAGTGTTGCATGGATTTAAAAGTTTGACGTTATTGGATGAAAAGGGAGACCCGCAGCCAACTTTTTCGATTGCTGCAGGTTTGGATTATCCAAGTGTGGGTCCAGAGCATAGTTTCTTGAAGGAAAGTGGCCGAGCAGAGTATGTAACGATAAAAGGTGATGAGGCTCTTGAGGCCTTTCAAATTTTATCGAAAACAGAAGGGGTCATTCCAGCTCTTGAAAGCTCTCATGCTGTGGCGCATGCGTTGGTTTTAGCAAAAGAGCTATCAAAGGATGACGTAATTATTGTTAATTTATCAGGACGCGGTGATAAAGATGTTGAGCAAGTATTTAAGATGTTAGAAAAATAATGTCATTGAAAAAGCCTCCTGGTAACAGGAGGCTTCAGTTAATTCAATTATTCCCTGCGATGGGTTGATCGACTCCATTGATATCAAGGACATTGCTTCCGTTCAAACCATTGGCTGATAAGACTAATACACCTATATTCGCTGAGCCGGAGCCGGCGACTGTCTTGTGGGAGGCTTTCGGTGAAATGACGGCTGCATCTCCGAATAACAGGTTTCCTTCCGCGACATTGAATATTTGGACTGGACCTACAATGGCTGGCATATGAATTTCTCCTTTTTTTCATTATGAATTTTCTTCTAATGTATCTCCGGTTGCTGTACTTTCTTTTTTCCCCGGAACCTTGCGAATGTGTTTCACTCTTGATTCCATGCGTATATGACCGACATTTCCCACACCGACAACAGCTGAGGTAGATATCCCAATGATGTGGACATTGCCAACACGGATAAAGGGATTAGGGTTTGAAAATTGTGGCAGAATAGGTTCATCAATTCTTGGAATATAGAAAGGCTTCTTAAAGATGCTGTAATCGCTGAATTGAAATTCTTGTGGCTGGAAATTATCGCTTTTCTCCTGAATTGCCAATGCTAGTGAACTTCCGTCAATATAGGAACAGTCTCCGATTTGCATGGTTGAGCTGAAAAAGAGCGTCTTTGATGTTAATGACTTTACTTTCGAGATTCTTGAAAACATATTTTTCTATCCTTTTGGAGCAATAACGAATGGTGTGACGATTAGCGATTCCGGGGGTGTATCGAATGCGGAAGATAGCTGGATGGTTTGAACGTCCCCGATGAGAAATAAAGCAGAGCTTGCTACCCCGGTAATTTTAACATCACCGACACAAAGCTGGTGATTGGTTACATTAAACTCCATTTGGATTTCCTCCTGTCTCGGCTTGTGAGTTGGTAATGAATTGAATCAAAGCTGCCTGAATATCGGACTTTACTTTTTCTCTGATTTTTTCTTTAATGTTATCTCGTTGTTGAGGTGCGCGTTCTGGATACGTAAGATTATCAAAATACATGTTGATGCGTTGATGTAACTGTCGCTCCACATCCTGTCTCATGAAGTCATGATAGGAAGGTTCAAGTGATATTCTCAACTGCCCTTCCGTATCACTGATCATATTTTCTAAGTCTGAAAGAATCTCGTTGTAGATTTCCTGTACGACAATCTCCCGGCCAGGAAATAGATAAGGTGCAGGTGGGACCGTTTGGTTATTTACAGCAAACTCATCAATGTTATTTAAATCATTAGGGTTTAATCCAATATTCAGCGTTCCATCTAAAGATTCGACCTTTAATTGATCAAATTTATATTCAATTTTATCCACATGGATAGGCGGTTTTTGTTTTAGTCCGGTAATTTCATCCGTCAGGCGTTTGATTTCGTGTTCAAGTTTCATAATCCGCTTATCCTGGGCTTCAAGAAAACGCTGCATTTGTATGGAATACGAATATAAATCATGATTCACGATTCAACACCTCAACTTTACCTGATATAATTTTCATATATGACAGTATATGAAAATTGATAGATGTAGGTGAATGCCTAAGAATTTGGAGGTCTAAGCGAAAGGAACGAAGGTGGTGGTGGTCTCAGGCTCAATCGCAGGAGCGGGTGCGGTGAATCCACCAGTATTTGCTAATGTAGAGTATGGCTTAATCACTCCGGCACTTCCTATTTGAAAAACAGATGAATTGGCTATGCTTTCAATTTTAATCATATTGATTTGAATCGTTTGGTTGATATTAAAGATCATGGTGACCTCCTTTCTCAAATAATACGGCTAGACATTTAATACCAATGGCTGATCAACAGCATCAGAATCATACGTATTTGTATTACTGTGGGCATTATAAAGTGAAATGGAATCTCCTGTGTTAAAAGATCCAGCACCTGCAAATGTTTTTGAAGTGGAATATGGACTTATCTTAAAGACGTCGCCAATGTGGACAACTCCACTGCTACCGACGTTGATAGCTTGAACAAATCCTACGATAGCCGGCATTGAAAAATCACCCTTTTTTTTTATTCTGTTTTTTTCCAAGTGCATAGGCAGTAATCACAGATGGAAGTTTCAATGTATTGTATGTTGTTTCTTTATCGATGTGATTCATCTGCCTACCAACATCTTGTTATAGAACAATGATAAATGTCATTGGATAATATGATACAGATATGGTAATATAATACTAAATTCACAATTTTCAAATAAAATAAGAGGTGATGAGATGAACGTACCTTTAGTATTATCGCATTTTTTGGATCGAGCAGCCTTACTTTATGGCGATAAGAAAGCCATTATTGGAGATGATAAGGTCTTAACGTACCTGCAGTTAAATGGCCGCGTTAACCAGCTTTCTAACGGGTTAAGAAACCTTGGTGTTAAAAAGGGCGATAAAGTAGCTTATTTGGCACCGAATTCGATTGAAATGCTTGAAGGCTTTTATGGGGTATTTCAACTTGGAGCCGTAATTGTTCCTTTGAATATTCGGTTAACTCCTGCAGATTATGTATTCATTTTGAATCATAGTGAGTCCAAGGTGCTTTTCGTAGACCAGGATTTGTACCATCTTATTTCATCTGTTAAGGACCAACTTGAATCAGTGGAACATATTATTGTGCACTATAAAGAGGAAGAAATAAATGAAACCGATTACAACAAATGGCTGGAGCATTTTGATAAAGAGAGCTTCAATCGAGAGCAGGTTGATGAAAATGATGTTTCGAGTCTCCTTTATACAAGCGGTACCACTGGTAACCCTAAAGGGGTCATGCTTACTCACCGCAATAACTATTTGCATGCGCTAGGTGCGATGCATCATATCAGAGTCAGTGATCGCGATACATATTTGCACGTTCTGCCAATGTTCCACGTGAATGGCTGGGGTGCTCCTTTTTATTATACGGCTAATGGTGCCACTCAAGTTTGTTTGAGAAAAACCACCCCTGAATTGATATTTAATGCGCTTGAAAAACATAAGGTTTCCATCATGCATATGGCACCAACAGTTCTTAATTCATTGTTTCAATATTATGAACAGAATGTGCCTACAATAGAACAGGATATCCGAATAGTTGTTGCGGGTTCTGCTCCGCCGCCTGCATTTGTCACAAGGGTAGAAAAAGAGCTAGGGTGGGAATTTATCCAAATATACGGAATGACTGAATCAACCCCGATTAGTTTGATTTCATTGATTCGTTCTGAATTCGACGACCTTTCTGAAAAAGAAAAATACAAAATGAAAGCGAAAGCTGGTTATCCTATCATAGGCAGTGAAGTAAAGGTTGTTCATGATAGTGGTGAGGAAGTAGCCCATGATGGCGTGGATATAGGGGAGCTCATTGTCCGCAGTCACGGGGTAATGTTAGGTTATTGGAAAAATGAAGAAGCGGCCATGCAGACGCTGAAAAATGGCTGGTTGCATACAGGAGATATGGCGACAATTGATAAGGATGGGAATGTTGATATTGTCGACCGTAAGAAGGATATAATTATAAGCGGAGGAGAAAACATCTCTTCCATTGAAGTGGAAGGAATACTATACGAACACCCGTATATTCTTGAAGCGGCAGTCATAGCCGTTCCTCATGAAAAATGGGGAGAGACGCCGCATGCTTTTATTGTGCTAAAACCGGATGTGGAATTGACCGAAGCGGATATCAAGACCTATACACGAGAAAAATTAGCTCACTTCAAGTCAGTCACTAGTGTAACATTCGTTAAGGAACTGCCAAAAACAGCATCCGGAAAAATACAAAAAATCCATCTACGTAATGATTATTGGGAAGCTAAAGGAAAAACAGGTAGATTCGTCAATTAATGTTCGTAAACGCTGCTCAGTGATGGGTAGCGTTTTTTCATGTTCGCTCATGAATTTGTTCAATGAAAAAGCTTCCTGTTGAACAATATAGTGTTAATATTATAAAATATTTCAAATTATTGAGAATGTGGGTGTGGGCATGAATCGTTTTCATTATAGCTGGATTGTTTTAATCATTACATTCTTCTCCATTATCGTAGCGGGAATCGTTAGGTCATCATCAGGGGTATTCATCGTACCATTTGAAAATGAGTTCGGATGGGATCGTTCCGTCATTTCATTAGCCTTTGCGATAAGTCTTTTTCTATATGGATTATCAGGTCCATTCATGGCCGCTTTAATTGAAGTGCTTGGTTTAAAGAAAATGATGGTGTTTGCCATGTCAACATTATTGGCAGGGATTGTTCTCACATCTTTCATGGAGCATGAGTGGCAACTAATTCTAATTTGGGGGATTATTATTGGATTAGGGTCAGGACTATTTTTAACGGTATTGAGTCCGTATGTGGCGAATCGTTGGTTCGAGAAGAGAAGGGGTCTAGCGGTAGGGATATTAACCGCAAGTACGGCTACAGGTCAGCTGATTTTACTGCCTGTTTTAGCCATTATTATAGATAATTATTCTTGGAGATGGGCGATTGGCTTAATTTTGGTCCTTAGTTTAATCATGCTAGCAATCATCCTATTATTTATGAAAAACACCCCGAAGGAAGTTGGCATTCTTCCATATGGACTAGAGGAGGAATCCCAAGAGTCTAACGTAGTTCAAAAGAAAAACCCTATTGTTATGGCTTTTCAGTCGTTAATTGAGGCAGTGAGAGTAAGGGAATTCTGGTTATTGGCAGGAAGCTTTTTTATATGTGGACTTTCAACGAGCGGGTTGATAGGAACGCATTTCATTTCTTACTGTATTAGTTTTGGATTACCTGTTGTTACGGCTGCGTCTCTGCTTTCTTTTATGGGGATATTTGATTTAATTGGTACGACTGTATCTGGTTGGTTATCTGATCGATTCGATAATCGTTGGTTGTTGTTTTGGTATTACGGTCTAAGGGGGGCTTCACTCGTATTACTACCTTTTGCACTACATGAAGGCTCAATCATCCTACTGATTATCTTCTCTGTGTTTTACGGGTTGGATTGGATAGCCACTGTACCTCCAACCATTAGCATCTCAAGACAAGTCTTTGGGATAGAGAAAAGTGGAATTGTATACGGTTGGATATTCGCGTCCCATCAGGCAGGTGCAGCAGCAGCGGCGTATGGCGGGGGACTTATCTTTAAAATATTCAACTCCTATACATGGGCATTTTTCCTTGCAGGAATCTTTTGCGTATTGGGTAGCTTGTTTGTCATACTAATAAAAAAACAAAAATCGGATTTATTGGTTAAAGATGATGCAATGAGGCTATAAAATATTCGGATACGCTCCATTTCTTATTTTGTCCTTGTACCTTTTTGCAACAAGGACTGGAGCTAAATCTTAGTGAAAGAGGGTGAAACTGTGAAGGACACGATGATTCCATTGCAGGAAAGTAAACGGATTGTCAGCATTGATATTTTACGAGGATTAGCCATTTTGGGGATCTTTTTAGTGAATATGCCTTCTTTTCATTCTCCGCTCTTGTATATAGATGGTGTTGAACAATGGACTGAAGGTTGGGACAGGATTTTGTACAGATTCAGTGATATTGTTGCGCAGGCCAGTTTCTATCCGCTATTTGCGTTTCTATTCGGTTTCGGGGCAAACATACTAGCAGTACGGAGTGAGGAAAAGGGTGTCTCATTTCCTTTTCTATTTATGAAAAGGCTTTGTTTTCTATTAGTACTGGGGTGCATTCATGCTTTTTTTATCTGGCATGGGGACATACTTATTAATTACGCGATTTTTGGTTTTGTATTTTTACTTTTTTATAAGATGCGGGGAAAGAATTTGATTATGCTGGGGTCGTTTTTTTATGTCATCCCTTTTGCGATATTGGGCTCGCTTTTTCTTATTATAGGAATTTTTGATAGGGAAGAGATGGCGATTACGACTGATTTGACGATGATGAAACAGTCTCTTGAAATTTATCAATCTGGTACATTTACGGAAATAATGAGTCAAAGGGCACTAGATTGGTATATGGTGAATAACCCATTTAATGCTATTATCCCCTTTTTATCGATTTTTCCGTTCTTTTTAATTGGAGCTGGTGTAGCAAAGAAAGGCTGGCTACAAAATCCAATGCGGTATAAACGACAATTGAAAGCAATATCGATCGTAAGCTTGCTATTAGGATTGTTGATTAAGGTTTTGCCATATGTGACGGTATACCATTTTGGCACGATATTTGTTCAGGATTATTTTGGTGGACCGTTACTGACGATGTTTTATATCACTGCCATCACGCTGCTGGCTGAAAAAACTGGGGCTTATCGCCTGCTCCACCCGCTTTCGTATGTCGGAAGAATGTCGATGAGTAATTACTTATTTCAATCGATTGTATGTACCTTCATTTTTTATTCATACGGATTTGGTTTATATGGGACAGTCTCGTACACGACGGGTTTTCTCTTACTTCTTGGTGTGTTTTCCGTTCAAATTCTTCTCAGCCTTTTGTGGATGAAAATATATAGATACGGACCGATTGAATATGTATGGCGTTTTGTTACATATGGTAAAAAACCAATTATGAGTCGGAGAGGTTTTAAGAAGGTGAAAAAAAATGGAAGTGGTGTTCATTAAATCGTCGAATTTACCTAATTAGAGGGACTCTTACTTTTGTTTTTTTGTAAAAGCCTATGATATGATGAAATGGATATTGAAAGAGGGGGCAAAAAAATGACTCATATACACATAACAGCTTGGGTTATCGGAATCATTCTTTTCTTTGTAACATATTCGATGCTTAAAAGCGAAAATCCGAAAGCAAAAATGTTACATATGATTACGCGTTTATTTTATATTTTGATTTTCCTTACAGGCGGTATGCTGATTACAGATTTTGGTTTTTACGCAGTGAAAATGATTGTCGGAATCATCGTTATTGCCTCGATGGAAATGGTGTTGGTCCGTACGAAAAAAGGAAAAGGCACGAGTGCAATGTGGATATTGTTCATCGTTGCGTTTATATTCGTCCTTTATTTAGGGTTCTCCCTACCACAAGGCTTTGACTTCTTTTAATGCATAATGAAAACGGGTAAATGAGGAAAACTCATTTACCCGTTTTTTTATACTCGAAACTGGTGTTAAGTGTAGTAATATTTTTTATTGTGAATTCACTTTTTCTATGATAATCCTTTTTCCTGTGTTCAGGGTGAATTCAAAGCGATCGTGATCCTTTTTACCATAGGAAAAATGGTGCTGAACGAGACAAATTTGGGCCTCATTATCAAAGGTGAAGAAGTTTACCCCAGACTGGTTAGAGATTGCCCTTAAAAAAGTGAGCTGATTATAGCTATATATACAATCATAAATAGAAAAATCAAGTGAATTTAAGGTCGTTACAAATTGAAAAAAAGAGTCGTCATTTAATTCTTCCAATAATCTTTCAAAAGAGTAAAGCAGTTTTTTGCGAATCCGGATTGGTTCATTTTCTTTTAAGAAGGTTATTTCTCGATGAAGCAGGATTTTCCCCTCTTCTTCTACCACTCCTTGCTGCCAACGCCCCCCTCTGTACACTTCGATGATACTGTCAATGTGGTCTTCAATGGAACAAGCCTCATCGGTTTCATCATCAAAAAAAATCCATTGTTGATTGATATTTTCCACTGTTCCTTCGGTAAAAGCTCTCGTTTGTCTGTTCATTAACTTAGCTCGTTGTTGCTGACTCATACATATACCTCCAATAGTGGAATCCTCACCTACTTTTTAGTCAAAATCCAATGAAAATATAACTGTATATTTTAAAATATTATGGACAAATAACCAACTTTCCGTCTTCGCATAGGCTATGTTTAAACAGTGGATGCTTTGCTCAACAATTCATTATCTACATGAACGTTGAGGGTAGGGGAGTCCCACGGAATCATGCTAATAAATACTTAAGATTTCTTTGCAATTGGTGTTCAAATTCAGAAATATAGGGACGGTAAATCTCTTTTTACAGAAGCAATATTTTTTATATAGACCGGATAGAAAGGATGAAGTGTGATGTGTGGGATTACAGGCTGGGTGCATTTTCAAAAAGATTTACGGACAGAAACAAAAACACTTGAAAACATGACAAAAACGTTGGCAAAGCGGGGCCCAGATGAGGAAAATGTTTGGAGCGAAGCCCATGTTGCCTTTGGTCATAAACGGTTGACGGTTGTCGATGCGGAAGGCGGAAAACAGCCGATGACGAAAGAACACGAAAACGGCATATATACGCTTTGTTATAACGGAGAGCTATATAACACCGAAGATATTCGAAAACAGCTATTATTAAAAGGATATTCCTTTAAAGGTCATTCTGATACAGAAGTTTTACTAACTTCTTATATAGAATGGAAAGAAAATTGTGTCGATTTGTTTAATGGGATTTTTGCGTTTGCGATTTGGGATGAAAAAGAACAGAAATTATTCATTGGAAGAGATCGGATGGGCGTAAAGCCATTCTTTTATGCGGAAAGAGACGGTGGATTCATTTTTGGTTCGGAATTAAAAGCAATCCTTGCCCATCCTGACGTCAAAACGGAGATTGACCGAGAAGGCTTATCTGAAGTGTTTGGCGTTGGTCCTTCCCGAAAGCCAGGATCAGGTGTGTTTCATAATATCCAGGAGTTAAGACCTGCCCATGCGCTTACCTTATCTAGAAAAGGGCTCCGAATTTGGAGGTATTGGAATGTGCAAAGTGAAGAACACCGAGATACCATCGATGAGACGGCTGATAAGGTCCGCTTTCTTGTTGAGGATGCAGTGACGCGACAACTTGTATCTGATGTTCCACTATGTACCTTCTTGTCAGGAGGGCTGGACTCAAGCGCTATTACGGCTATTGCTGCAAATGCCTATCAAAATGAAGGTAAAGGTCCGCTTCATACGTATTCTATTGATTATGAAGATAATGAACGATATTTTAAGGCTAATGACTTCCAGCCTAACTCTGATGGGCACTGGATTAAAAAGATGTCGGATACCTTTAATACGGTGCACCATTCATCGATTATTACTCAAGAACAGCTAACAGATTATCTAACCGAAGCGGTTCATGTACGTGACCTCCCCGGCATGGCAGATGTCGATTCTTCTTTGCTTTGGTTTTGTAAGGAAATTAAGCAGGATTTTGTCGTGGGCTTATCTGGGGAGTGCGCGGACGAAATTTTCGGTGGCTATCCATGGTTTCATCGTGAAGATGATTTGAATCGTGCTGGGTTTCCATGGATGAGATCGACCGGGGAGCGGGTATCTTTATTGAAAGCGGGATGGCGTGAGAAATTAAAGTTGGAAGAATATGCGCAAGAAGCCTATTTAGCAACTGTTGCTGAAACACCTAGATTGGAAGGAGAAAGTGGTGAAGCGGCAAAGCGCAGGGAGCTTTTCTATGTGAATTTATTATGGTTTATGACGACACTTCTTGATCGGAAGGATCGAATGAGTATGGGAGCCAGCCTGGAGGTTCGCGTGCCGTTTGCCGATCATCGCCTTGTGGAATATGCATGGAACATTCCTTGGGAAATGAAAATGGCTGGAAATCGTGAAAAGGGGATACTGCGAAAAGCATTGGAAGGGTTGTTACCGGATGAGGTTTTGTACCGTAAAAAAAGTCCATATCCTAAAACCCATAACCCGATATATACGGACCGTGTTCAAGGGTGGCTGAAAGACTTACTAATGGACAAAGGTTCGGTCCTACATGAGTTTTTCGATAAACAGAAGCTATCCGATATTGTAGATTCTAAAGGTGCTGCCTTTAAGGTACCGTGGTTCGGGCAATTGATGTCTGGCCCTCAGTTACTGGCCCATTTGGCGCAAACTCATGTGTGGTTCAAGGAATATGATATTCAGATTATTGAATGAAAAAACGGGGCAGGATGATAATCTTTGCCCCGTTTCTCTTTCCTCAGTGATTAAATGCGAGAATTTTATATTGATAGCCATCCATTTTAAATTGACTATCCTTCGTTGTTTCTTTTGTCCTTAAATCTGTAAGTGAACGGCCTTCCAAATCAAAAGGAAGCGTAAATGTTTGCTGGACATCCGTAGGATTAATTAGTATCACGACAGAACGAGCATCGTTGTACTTTTGATAGGCAACTATATTTTCGTTTCTGGTTGTATCAAGGAATTTAAACTTTCCATCATTTGCAAGTAATCGTTCCTCTTTTCGTAACAGAATTAAAGCTTTAATTTCATTAAAAAGCTCCCTATTCTGTTTTTCTTCTTCCCAAACCATACATTTGCGACAACCTGGATCTTGGCCTCCGGTTAAGCCAATTTCATCTCCATAATATATACAGGGACTGCCATTGAAAGTCAGTAAGATAGTGTGGATGAGCTTGGCTCGAGCTACATCTTCCCCACAATCCGTGAAAATCCTAGGTGTATCATGACTACCGAGAAGATTGAACATCACGTCAAAAACATTAGTGGGATAACTTTGATAGACAGTTGTCATTTCCTCGATAAACTGGCGCGCATGAATGGTTTGCGAAGCGACCAGGCGGAAAACATGGTTAGTAAATGGGTAATTCATGACGGCATCAAACTGATCACCGCGTAGCCACGGCATGGAGTCGTGCCAAATTTCACCGAGAATATAAAGATCAGGCTTGATATCTTTCACCGTTCTTCGGAATTCACGCCAGAATGGTTGATCAACTTCATTGGCTACATCGAGTCTCCAGCCGTCTATATCGAATTCCTCAATCCAATAAGTTGAGACTTCGAGCAGATATTTTTTTACGTCAGGATTGGCTGTATTCAATTTTGGCATCGATTCAAAAAAACCGAATGTTTCATAATTAGGTCTTTCCCCTCCCTTTAGAGGAAAACTGTGAGGATGAAACCAATCCTTATATTCCGAGTTCTCACCTTTTTCAAGGAGATCCTGAAAAGGTGGAAAGTAGTATCCACTATGGTTAAAAACGGCATCCAGCATGACACGGATATTCCGTTTATGGCATTCCTCGACTAGTGTTTTCAAAGTCTCCTTTGTTCCGAATTGCGGATCAATTTCCCGATAATCAATCGTATCGTATTTATGGTTAGAGTATGCTAGGAAGATAGGCGTAAAATAGATTCCATTAATGCCAAGCTCCTCTAAATAATCAAGGTGTTCAATGATTCCTTCGAAGTCTCCACCAAAAAAATTATCTACGGTCGGGTCTTCACTGCCCCAAGGTTTTGCACCTTCAGGATCGTTGTTAGGGTTTCCGTTCGCAAAGCGTTCGGGGAATATTTGATACCAAACAGTATCTTTGACCCATTCTGGTGCCCCAAATACTTCATTTTGATGAAGATAGGGGATAGCGAAATAGCTCCCGGGGTCATTTGGAGGTTCATTAAAGAATCCCTTTTCCGTGTAAACGACTTCTTCATCTCCGGAGAGAACTTTAAATCCATACCGAATCCTTCGATAAGGAGGCTTCACATAAATATGCCAATAATCATAATGGCTATCGCTGCCGGAAAGACTCATTGGTTTTTCTTCATGCTGCCATTGTCCTTTATCCGAAATATATGGGTCTCCAAAAATAAGTCCGGCGTATGAGATATCCTGTTTTTTTGTACGAAGTCGGATATGAAGAGTTTCAGCGTTGGTGGTATAAGCGTAATTGTCATTAGCTCTATGATGGATGGATGAACGTTCCATAGAAAACCACTCCAATTCTTAAAAGAGTATTTGAGGAAATTAATTTTGGGAACAGGGAATTTTAGGCTGTTATGAGGTTTTCTATATGTAGTCAAAATTAGCCACGTATTTTAAGCAGTATTAACTGCTATTTTTCCAATATGGTTATATACCCAATTAATAGAAAAAAGCACCTATTAATTAAAAAATAACAAAAAGTACTCATCACTACAAGAAAATAAATAGATATAGGAAAATGTTGTAAAAGTCGAAGCCTTTCATATAATGATAACAGTAGGATTTGGTGCCGCTTTCATTTTTAAAAAACTTTATTCGATTGGATGGGCTGGCAAACTGCGGTGTAAACAATCTGGTGCTTTTGGACATGATAGAATAAACATTTTAAAAAGGAGAATGAAAGTGAAGAAGTTGATTTTTCATTTATTCATGTCCATGTTCTTGATTGTTATTGGAAGTGCTTGTGAATCCAGTTCAGAATTGGAAAGTAAAATAGTAAAAGAAAATAAAAAAATCGAAAAAGAAGACACGAATGAAGCGAAACCTGAAAAATTGATCGTTTGGGAGGAAAAAGGTAAAGCAAATGGTCTAAAGCCGGCGATTGAAGCATTTGAAAAGAAATACGGTATCAAGGTTGAGTATAAAGAACTAGAAATGGCTAATGAGATGTATGACCAACTTCGTCGCAATGGGCCAATCGGGAAAGCTCCAGATGTAGTGACTTTTTCGCATGAAAAGGTCGGGCAGATTGTGAAAGAAGGTCTGATTCAGGAAGTGAAGGTGAATAAAGATGTACTAAACACCTTTATTGAATCCTCAATCCGAGCAGAAATGTATCAAGGAAAGGTTTTTGGACTTCCAAAGTCCGCTGTAACCTCTGTTTTAATTTACAACAAAAAATTAATGGCTAACGTTCCTGAAACGATGGATGATTTATATAAAAAGGCAAAGGAATTGAGAAAAGGAAAAGTATATGGTTTCTATGCTGAATGGAATGACTTTTATGATGCGTATGGAATAATGGCCGGGATGGGCGGTTATGTATTTAAAGAAAAAGATGGGAATCTAGATCCTACGAAAATTGGATTAAATAATAAAAGTGCTGTAAAGGGTGCTAGGTATATTCAAAAATGGTATAAAGCAGATATGATCCCAAAAGGGGATGTAGCAGCGATAGAGAAGTTGTTTATAGAAGGGGAATTGGCTTCTTTCATAAGTATAGGTAGTACCCTTCCTGATAGGAAGGATACAGGGGTGGCGCCATTGCCTGTATTGCCAAATGGCCAGCCGTTGAAAACGTTCATGGATATCAAAGGCTGGCATGTAACAGCCTTCACAAAATATCCTTACTGGTCTACAAAGTTAGTAGAATTTTTGACAAAAGATAAATATGCAATGCTCCGCTATGAAAAAACAGGCGAAATACCTCCTGTAAAATCAATCATGCACAATGAAGCAATCAATGAAAATGAAAGAGCACAAGCCTTAAGCATACAATTACAATATGCCGAACCTGTGCCGAATATACCGGAAATGAATGAAGTATGGGGGCCGATGAATTCTGCCTTGAAAGAGATAGCTTCTGTAAAGTCAAAGCCGAAAAAGGCCTTAGATGGAGCAGTAAAGACGATAAAAAAACAATATTAATTGCGAATTTACTTTTTCCAATTCGACAACGTTCATTTGCATCTCCATTTTGTCCCTTTAGTGTAAAGATTTAAATAATTTGGATTTGACGTTAAGGGGGCAAAAGGCTAATCTTAAAGGCGTAAAGAGATAGCTAGGAGGAGAGCGGATATGAGAAAAAGAGTGTTATCACTCGCTTTAATTCCGTTGCTTCTTTTTTACGCCATTCCAGTAGGAGCAGCTGAAAAAGAACAACGAACATGGAAGGACGAAATAGTATATTCATTAATGATCGACCGATTTTTCGATAGTAATACAAAAAATAATGGGGATGCGGATGTAAATAATCCTTCTGCTTTTAATGGTGGAGATTTTGAAGGTGTTACGAAGAAACTAAATTATTTAAAG
Organism: Peribacillus sp. NPDC096540; assembly: GCF_050278525.1. NCBI lineage: Bacteria > Bacillati > Bacillota > Bacilli > Caryophanales > Bacillaceae > Peribacillus > Peribacillus sp. NPDC096540. The sequence continues at coordinate 60,955 of NZ_JBNNTG010000002.1, forward strand.
GATATGGGATATACCGCTATCATCCTATCGCCGATTTTTGCTAATGAAGAAAATGGCTATCATGGGGATTGGGTGAACGATTTTTATAAAACAGATGAACACTACGGTACGATTAAAGAATTTAAAAAACTTGTGAATGAGGCTCATAACCGTGATATCAAAGTAATTATTGACTTTCAGGCCAATAATGTGGGACCTAATCATTCTTGGTTAAATGATCCTGATAAACAAGACTGGTTCCATGAAGAAAAAGAGATTTCTAATGATAGTAATCAGGAAGATTTGGAAACAGCCTGGATTGATGGCCTTCCGGATTTGAATCAGGATAACAAGGAAACGCGAGATTATTTGCTTGATGCTGCCAAATGGTGGATTAAGGAAACTGATATTGATGGGTACCGTCTGAACAAAGTCCAGTACGTAGCAAAAGGTTTCTGGAAGGATTTTGTCGAAACAGTCAAGTCTGAAAAATCAAATTTCTATACAATTGGCGATGTTCAAGGTGATGCCGAATTGATATCAAGCTATAAGAAAACGGGTATCGATGCTTTTATGGCTTATCCACAAAATGCTGAGTTAAAGAAGACATTTGCTGCGCCCGATAAAGATTTAAACCCGTTGTTCGATGCATTTGTGAGAAGTGAAGATGTAAGTGAGAGCAAAGGTTCGCAAGCCTTGTTTATGGATACTCAGAACATGCCTCGTTTTACGAAGGATGCAGCCGACCATAATGAAAACCCCGGAACACGGTGGAAAATGGCGTTATCATATCTTTATACGATGCCAGGAGTACCAATCGTATTTTATGGATCGGAAATTGCCTTAAACGGCGATAAGGCCCCTGACAATCATAAATTGATGAATTTCAAGACGGAACAGGAATTAGTGGATTATATAACGAAGCTTTCTGAACTTAGAGGCATGTATCCTGCTTTGACAAAAGGGGATATGGAGCTTTTATATGAAAAGGGTGGAACATCGGTATTCAAGCGGGTCTATGGTGATGAAACAATAGTTGTCGCCATGAATAATACGACTGAAACTCAATCGATAATCCTCACTGATAAGGAACTTGAAAAGAATAAAGAGTTGAGAGGTATGCTGAATGGGGATCTGGTCCGTAGTAAGGACAACAGCTACTCAATCGTAATCGACAGGGAGACGACAGAAGTCTACACACTATCACCTAAGTCGATTATAAATATTCCTTACCTGTTTGTTATAGGATTGGTTCTTGTTATTTTTGGTATATTTATTGCTTTGGTTATTAAACGTTCAAAACGAAACCAGCCAAAATAATCATATACCTCTCGATTTTTGGTAGCTGCAAAACATTGTCCCCTTGGCTTTGTGGAAAACAGAATCGGGAGGTTACAACATGAATAAGACCTGGTGGAAAGAAGCGGTTTGTTATCAAGTCTATCCCCGTAGCTTTATGGATAGTAATGGTGATGGAGTGGGAGATTTAAGGGGCTTAATTTCAAAGCTAGATTATCTGCAGGAACTGGGAATCGATGTTATTTGGATTTGTCCATTTTATAAGTCACCCAATGCAGATAACGGCTATGATATTAGTGATTATCAGGCAGTTTCTGAAGAGTTTGGTTCGAATGAAGACATTGAACTTCTGTTGAAAGAGGTCCACCAACGTGGCATGAAAGTGATACTTGATCTTGTTTTGAACCATACAAGTGACGAACACCCATGGTTCGTGGAGTCACGTTCCTCGAGAAATAATCCGAAACGAGATTGGTATGTTTGGAGGGATGGCCAAGACGGTCGGGAACCGAATAATTGGGAAAGTATTTTTTCCGGAAGTGCTTGGAAATTCGATGAATTAACCAATCAATTCTATTTACACCTATTTGCTGAAAAGCAGCCAGACTTAAACTGGAAAAACACAGATGTACGACAGGCTCTGTATAAAATGGTTAATTGGTGGCTTGATAAAGGTATTGATGGCTTTCGAATTGATGCAATCACACATATTCATAAACGCGATGGCCTACCGGATATGCCTAATCCGTATTGGCATCAGTATGTACCTGCCTTTGAAATGCATACCAATCAGGAAGGGATTCTGGATTATCTGCAGGAATTAAAAGATGAGACCTTTTCTAAGTATGATATCATGACGGTCGGTGAGGCCAATGGTGTCAGGATTGAGCAGGCGGAAGAGTGGGTCGGAGAAGTGAATGGAAAGTTCAATATGATTTTTCAATTCGAACACCTTGGACTTTGGAATCGTGGACAGAATCAGAATGTTGACGTTAATGGTTTAAAACGTACCATGACCAAATGGCAAAAAGGGCTGCAAAACAAAGGATGGAATGCTTTGTTTTTTGAAAATCACGACCAACCAAGAAGTGTATCGACATGGGGAAATGATCATCAATATTGGTTGGAGAGTGCGAAAATGCTTGGAGCCCTATACTTCTTCATGCAAGGGACTCCGTTTATTTATCAAGGTCAGGAAATAGGTATGACGAATGTCCAATTTGATTCGATTGATGATTATGATGATGTCGGAATGAAAAATTTTTACCGGATTGAGACCTCCAAAGGTCGTTCACATGATGAAATCATGCACATCATATGGCATAGCGGCCGTGATAATTCTAGAACACCGATGCAATGGAACGATAAGAAAAATGGTGGGTTTACGGATGGCACACCGTGGATGAAGGTCAACTCCAATTATCGGGCCATTAACGTAGAACAGCAGAAGAATAATGCATCTTCAATTTATCATTTTTACAAAAAGATGATTGAACTTCGAAAAAAACATCCGGTTTTTGTTTACGGAGAATATGAATTATTATGGGAAGACCATCCTGAACTTTATATTTATACAAGAAATATGAATGGTGATTCAGCCAAGATTGTATGCAACTTTAGCACAAATCATCACCAAATTGATCTATCTTACTGGGGGAAAATGGAACTTTTGTTAGCGAATTATGAAGATTGTCCGGAAGAATCAATGGTTAATTTACGACCATATGAAACTAGAATTTATCGTTATTAGCCTTTAATACCTTTCTGGAGTTTAATGGAAATAAGCTATAAACCCAGTATTGTTAGTCGTCTGACTTCTATCTTCTCCAAAAGACACTTGCTATTTTTTAGAAGCTGATCTTAAATCAGCTTCTTTTTAATTATTAATAAGACGAATAAACAAAAAAGTATGTATTTTCTGAAAGATATTGAAAACAGTTAAAAAAGTATGGATATAACTATCGAATTGAGTGTATTATAGATACATGCAAATGTATAATTATAAAAATATTAGAAAAGTGTTTATTGGTTTTCACCTTTTTTTGAATGAAGTCAATAAAGGCTAAAGAGGGGAGAGGGGAAACGCATGGCCGTCACGATAAAAGATGTGGCACAACTGGCGAATGTTGCTCCTTCAACAGTTTCTCGAGTGATTGCAAATAATCCTCGGATAAGTGAAAAAACAAAGGTACGAGTTCGTAAGGCAATGGAAAAGTTAGGATATCATCCAAACTTCATTGCACGTAGTCTTGCTAATCAATCAACAAGGATTATTGGATTGGTGTTACCAAGTTCGTCAAACGTTTTTTATCAAAATCCATTTTTCCCGGCTATCCTTCAGGGTCTTAGTGAAGGGGCTCAGGAAGAGCATTACTCTCTGTTACTAAGCACAGGGAAAACAGAGGAGGAAGTCTACGAAGGGGTCGTGAATATGGTTCAAGGGGGAATGGTGGACGGAATTATCCTTATGTATTCAAGGATGAATGATCACATTCTAACCTATTTACAAGCAAGAGCTTTTCCGTTTGTTATCATTGGGAAACCCTATGATTTTATTGAGGAGATAACGTATGTTGATAACGATAATGTCTTGGCAGCCGAACAGGCAACAGACTATCTCATTCAATTAGGCCATGAAAGGATTGGATTCATTGGGGGAGATGTAACCTTTGTGATGACTCTCAATCGTTTATTAGGATATGAACGTGCATTGAAAAGGGCTGGTATCGTTCCAAGAAGGGAATATACTATACATGAGGACTTTTTACATGAAGGTGGACTAGCAGCGGCAAAAAGATTACTATCGATTGACGAGCCGCCAACAGCTCTGGTCGTCAGTGATGATTTAATGGCACTAGGAGTCGTCCATTCTCTTCGACAGATGGGAGTTCGGACTCCTGAGGAAATGTCAATTGTCAGCTTTAATAATGTTCTTTTCTCTGAGCTATCACTACCTGCCTTAACTTCAGTAGATATTAACATTTTCGATTTAGGATATCAGGCCGCTAAAAGCATCATTCAAAAATTACAGAATGGTGATACTCCGGCAGGGTCCATAATTCCCCATCATTTTGTGGAAAGACATTCTTGCAGACCAATAAAGCAAGAAGCAATGGCTATGACTTATTAAACGAAAAGAGCATTGTGTAAAAGCGATGCTCTTTTATTAAAATTGTACGCTGAAGCTTTTGAATGTATGTACACCAGTTCCATGTTTGGCTAGTTTATTCTCTCTAAGATATTGAACAGCTTCCAGGACTTCATTAAGAATCTTTGGTTCGAGACCGAGTTGGTTATGTCCTCCATAGATTTTGGTAACTCCTTTGATCTTGGCGATTTTTTCCAATGAATTAACAAGGTCTATGGGGTCTGTTGAGGGATAAAAGGCGTAAATTGGAGTCTCAGAATAAAGTAAATCACCGGTAAATAAATATCCTGTTTTATAATCTAAAATTGAGATGTGTCCCGGGGAATGCCCCGGTGTGTGAAAAATACCTAAGATTCGGTTTCCTATATCGATAGTATCCCCATCTGAAAGGAGCTTATCAGGATTCCCTTGGTATGGCTTGTATGTAAAAGGATCAAATAATTCTGGGGTGGGTATGGTGATATCGCGAGACATATCTTTTCTTATTTGTTTCAATGACAATCCTTTTATACCGTTAATCAGCCAGTCGGCATCATCATTATGAACATAAATAATATCAAAATCACCGTGACTCCCAATATGATCTGCATGCACATGTGTCGTCAGGACGATAATAGGAAGATCTGTTAACTGGTCCGTTATCCGTTTAATCGTATCTATGCCTAACCCTGTATCAATTAAGGCAGCCTGGTTCTCTCCCAACAGTAAAAAGGAATGTACCTTCTCCCAATGGCCATATTCACTGATCGCAAACGTTTTCGAGTCTAATTCTTGAACGGTAAACCATGGATCCACAATGTTCGTCAAGAAAATCACTCCTCACTTAGACCTAGATTTCTATATGTTCAGTCAGAATCCTTCTTAAATAATGAAAAAAACAGTGGATTTCTTTTGCAAAAACCACTGCTTTTGAAGTTTATTTCATTATCCATTTACAACGGAACCACCGTTTACATGGATAACTTGTCCGCTGACATAGGATGAATCATCGCTTGCCAGATATACGTAGGCAGGTGCTAATTCTTCTGGCTGGCCTGCGCGGCCCATAGGGGTATTTTGACCGAATTTGGCAACATCTTCTTCTCCAAAAGAGGCAGGAATTAGTGGTGTCCAGATTGGACCTGGAGCAACACCATTAACTCTGATTCCATCTTTTGAAATAGAATTCGAAAGTGCTCTTGTGAATGCTAAAATCGCGCCTTTAGTTGATGAGTAATCGATTAATTTTGGATTACCTTGGTAGGCTGTAATAGAGGTTGTATTAATGATGCTGCTTCCTTTTTTGAGATGTTTCAATGCAGCCTTTGTCAAATGAAACATCGAGAAGATATTAGTACTGAACGTTTTTTCTAATTGTTCAGCTGAAATATCAAGGATGCTTGTCTGCACGTGTTGTTCTCCTGCGTTGTTGACTAGAATATCCAAACCGCCGAACTCATGGACAGTTTTATTGACGACGTCCTGACAAAAGGCTTCATCGCCAATATCTCCGGAAATGAGTAAACATTTCTGTCCCTCTTTTTCGACCAATTCTTTTGTCGTTTTAGCATCTTGATGTTCATCTAAGTATGCAATTGCAACATTAGCCCCTTCTTTTGCAAAATAGATAGCGACGGATTTACCTATTCCGCTATCTCCGCCAGTTATGATTGCGGTTTTCCCTTTTAATTTGTCGCTTCCTTTATATTCTGATTTAACCGACGCGGGGTTCGGATTCATTTTTGTTTCCACGCCAGGCTGATGCTGTTGATGCTGCGGTGGAAATCCTTGTTTATTTTGGTTTTGACTAGTCATTAAAACCCCTCCTGTTTAATTATTTACACTATTTTTATTCCTTGCTTGAAATACGAAAACATGGTAAAAATAACCAATGGAATAAATCTTGCGTAAATCCTTCATTTCTTTAACTTAAAACGATAAATTAAATCATTTATTATATAAGACCTGTAAAAAGCCTAGAAGAAATGCAAAATGTCTAAGTAAAAAGTATATGGGATTCTTCGGATATATGGGAACATGAATAGCATTTCCATATTCCCTGAAGGAGATGCATTCGGAAAAGGACTGAAGAGAGTCCTAAAAAAACATAAAAAAGACCCACCCATAGTGGGTGTGGTATTATCCCCTACAGGTAGACAAGAAAAAAGAGAGCTTGATAAAATGTTCTTAACAGTCTATCTGGGAGGGGATTTTTCTATGGCAAAAAAAAGGGATAAACCTTTCAAACCTATACAGAAGAATTAACAATGTATCTTTAGGAATGTAGGTATTTTGTATTTATTAAAAAAGGGAATATATGTAGCAAAAATAATTATTATTGTTTAGTATTTGATGGAGGTAACAGAATGACAAATGAAAAAATTGTAATAGGTGTTGGAACAAAGTACCCACTTAATGGAATGTTGACCATTCCTGATGAAACTAATGGATTGCTTCCTGCGGTTGTTTTGGTTCACGGCTCTGGTCCAAGTAATATGGATGAAAAAATCGGAAATAATTATCCTTTTAAAGACCTAGCTGAAGCCTTGGCGGAAAGAGGAATTGCAGTGCTACGATATGACAAGAGAACATTCGTATACGGCAAAGAAATGAGAAACGATACTGGATTATCAGTTAAAGAAGAAACAATTGAAGATGCTATCCTAGCAGCTAACTTTTTACGAAAGGATTCACATATTGATGGAAACAAAATATTTATTATAGGTCATAGTATGGGAGGTATGTTGGCTCCAAGAATTGATGCAGAAGGTGGAAACTTCGCTGGAATCATAATTATGGCTGGGTCGCCCCGCAAATTAGAAGAAATTATAATGAACCAAAATAACGATGTTTTAAATTCATTGAATATGTTTTTGAAAATGATTGCTAGAAAACAAATAGCAGCATTATCATCCAAATTCAACAACATCTATAATCTAAGTGACGAAGAAGCAAAATCAACCAAAGTTTTGGGGAAATATGTTAGGGCTTACTACTTAAAAGAAATGGGTGAACATCCATCTACCAATTATCTCAAAGCATTGGATAAACCAGTATTAATTTTGCAAGGAGATAAAGATTTCCAAGTATCAGTAGAAAAAGATTTTGATGGTTACAAAAAATTATTGGGTGATACACGAAATGTAACATTTAAACTTTATCCAAACTTAAATCATTTGTTTATGCCCTCTGTTTATGGAGAAATACTAAAAGCAAAAAAAGAGTATAAGGTTGCACAACGAATAGATAAGCAAGTTATTAAAGATGTTTCCGAATGGATTCTTTCAGTTTAGGAAATATCAAGTGAAGTTTTAAAATACCAAAGTAAATAAGCTGGAGGCGATTAATGTGTTGGTAGTTACCACAGAAAAAATTGAAGGTTACAAAATTGTTGAAGTAAAAGGACCTGTATTTGGTCTAATTGTAAGAAGCAGAGGCATCGGCGGTGATATTATGGCAGGGTTAAAATCCCTAGTAGGCGGAGAAATTAAACAATATACAGCTATGCTTGAAGATTCGAGAAAAGAAGCTTTGGACCGTATGATTAAAAATGCTAATCAAATGGGTGCAAATGCAATTGTAATGATGAGATTTGATTCTGGAGAAATTGGCAAAAATATGAGTGAAATTGTGGCATATGGAACTGCTGTTGTTGTGGAGACAATATAAATGAAATTCGTCATAGGCCTTTATGTCTTAGAAGTAATAATAATTATCATATGCATATTGCTTGGATATTTTATCTATGACAAACGGTTTAATCGTAATCACGGTGCAAAAGTCCCTGATGGTTTTCAATTGACAGAAGAAATAAATATCGACCCTGTAACTGGCGAAAAAACAAGAGTGTATTATAATCCTGATTCAGGTGAACGCTTTTATAAAAAAGATAAATAATTGCAAATGCAAGGAAATTTAAATATCGAAAAAACCACGTTTTTTGTAAAAATCGAGTTTGCCTACAGTTTTTTTGGCTTGTACAATTTAAACGTTGATTGGAACGTAGGGCACTCGCTTTCCGCGGGCGGTCCGGGAGCCTCCTCGGCTTGCGCCTGCGGGGTCTCCCCTAGACGCGCTTTTCCCGCAGGAGTCTCGCACCTTCCGCTCCAATCAACTTTGTTATAAAATTTAGATAGAACTTCTTTTGCCTACAGTCTTTTTTGTTTTAAAATGGAAGTATTAAAACTTGAGGTGATGAGGATGCTTTCTAAACATGATTCTATTCAGCGAGATCAACTTGAAATGATTACTTTAGATCAACTGGTGCAAGCGAACCATTTGGTTCGAAAAATTGAGGCCGCCATTGACTTCTCTTTCATTTATGACTTGGTGAAGGATATGTATTCAGAGGTAGGACGCCCAAGTATTGATCCAGTTATTTTAGTTAAACTGACATTCATTCAATATACCTTCGGTATTCGCTCGATGCGAAAGACCATTGAAGAGATAGATACGAACATGGCCTATCGTTGGTTCTTAGGTTACGGCTTTCATGATAAAGTACCTCACTTCTCTACCTTTGGAAAAAACTACGAGCGTCGCTTTAAAGATACAGACCTGTTAGTGACACGTCACATTTGGCAAGAATACGTGGAAGAAGCAGATTATCTTCGCCATCACGAAGATTTTAAAGAAGATGGCCACCTGGACTTGGCGAGGGCCAGAAATGGCCTAAATAATGACCTTGGAGAGGTCAACTATTCTCTATGCTGCTTCAAATCCAACAAAAAATCAAAAAGGTTTCGGAATGAGACCATTCCGAAACCTTATTGTCTACACTCTGAACCACGTTTTTTGTAAAAATCGTGGTTTTTATTTTGCTAAAGGGAGAACCATGTGGTACACCTTTATTGCACCAAATCCATATGCTTATCCCTTGTTGAAAAAGTTGCGATTTTGCGTATCTTTTTACCAGTTTGTCCCCATAAAGAGAACCCGTTACATAGTGGGTGAGCCTCACATATTAGCGGTAATTTAAAAATTGTACATCAATGGATAGGTCAGCGCCTCGGATGGCAGAGATAATACCTTGCAGGTCATCCCTGTTTTTTCCGGTTACACGGATTTGGTCATCTTGAATTTGACTTTTCACTTTAAGACCGCTGTTTTTAATGATGGTATTGATTTTTTTCGCTTGTTCCTTATCGATGCCTTGAATGAGCTTAGCCCGTTGGCGAATAGTACCACCAGTAGCGCCCTCTAATTTTCCGTAGTCCAGGTTCTTAATAGGTACGTCTCGTTTAATGAGCTTACTAATGAGAACATCCTTTAATTGATCGAGTTTATACTCATCGTCAGATACTAAAACTAAGTCCTCTTTATCAATGGTGATGCTACTTATGCTTCCTTTAAAATCATAACGGGTCTGAATTTCTTTCATTGCCATAGTAACTGCGTTTGTTACTTCTGAAAAGTCTACTTTGGATACAATATCGAATGAATTTTCCTTTGCCATCACTTACCTCCAGCAGGGTTTATTTCCTTTATTATAGAGAAAGTAGGATAGGAAGACAACCATATAGGCTGTATATGTAAATCGGCAACTGCATATAAAAAAAGCGGGGGACAGCCCCCGCCTCACTTATGGTCCGTTTTCTTCGAATAAGAGTGCTTTCCTGCTTCGAGGTTTTCCTGATAAGCGATATTTTTTTCAGTATTTATAGCTTGGTTATCTTTTGGTCTTTTATTGTTATCAATTGTTTTTGACATAATAAAACTCCCTTTCATAATCATGATCAATATATATTGTTCACAATTATGAAAGGGAGTATGTATGTTTATGATTTCGCAGGGGTATCGTTTAAGAAGAAGAGAGCAATTGTACCAGGACCCGCATGTGCACCAATAACGGAACCAATTGAATGAATCATAAACTTGGTTGTTCCAAATTCATGTTGTATAGCTTCCTTCCACTCCAATGCGGTTTCTACATCGTCACCATGACTGATAGCTATCGTTTGGGTTGTCAAACTTTTGCCTCGTTCATGCATTAATTCGATAACTCGTTTAATCAATTTCTTTTTACCGCGTATCTTTTCGAGTGGAACTAGCTTTCCTTCTTCAACATGTAATAACGGTTTAATGTTTAATAATCCGCCAACAAGGGCAGATGTTTTGGATATACGTCCGCCACGAGCTAAGTATTCAAGGTTATCTACTGTGAATAGATGTTCCATATGCTGAATGCGGAATTCGATGTCAGCTAAAATCTCTTCTTTAGACGCACCGCTTGCAGCTAATTCGGCTGCTTTTTTAACAATTAACCCGACTCCCATTGACGCACATTTCGTATTAACGATTTCCATGTCCAGGTCAGGGTATTCTTCTTTTACCTGATTATGAATCATCACAGCTGTTTGATAAGTTCCTGATAACTCAGAGGAAAATGCAATATAGATGCCTTGTTTTTTCTCCTTAGCAAACTGTGTGAAAAGTTCTATAAAGTATTCCGGAGAAGCTTGCGATGTTTTTGGAGCTTTTCCTTCAATCATCGCCTGATAGACTTCATGAGAATTAATGGTAAGTAGGTCTTCATAATTTTCCCCATCAAGATGAACTTGTAAAGGGATTAATGATACATTGTTTTCCTTATAGAAAGACAATGGCAAATCACATGCACTATCTGCAAGAATTGTGATAGCCATAATACACCTGCTTTCTTTTTACAAATTTTAGTAAATGACTGTTTACTCTTTTTAGTGTAGCACGTAACGGCAAAATTTCAATCTCTTCATAAATAGAATAAATAATTAAGGGTAAAAAGATAATAGGATAAGGGTGAAATGGAGGTTTTTAGGATGTATAAAAGTGAAATAAAGAAAATTCTCATAGTAATAGTTGGTGCATTATTGAATTCCATCGCGATGAACTTTTTCTTAATCCCGGCTAACGTATATGCGAGTGGCTTTACTGGGGTGGCACAGCTCCTATCAAGGATTATAGGATCTTTTGCACCTTTTAATATATCGACAGGGATTCTATTACTTTTATTAAATATCCCAGTAACCATACTTGCTTGGAGAAAAGTTGGAAAGTCCTTTACCTTTTATAGCTTTCTCAGTGTTATCTTAATGTCTCTTTTCATGGAAATCATTCCAATTACCCGCTGGTCACCGGACATATTATTGAATGCGGTGTTTGGCGGAGTTATAGCTGCAGTAGGAGTTGGGATTACCTTGAAGTTCGGGGCATCAACAGGCGGGATGGATATTATCGCGATGCTTCTTTCACGGAAGAAAGATAAGCCTGTTGGTACTTATTTATTTCTGTTAAATGGAGTGATTATTGTAACGGCAGGTGCTGTTTATGGGCCGGAAAAAGCATTATATACACTTGTTACGCTTTACACATCAACCCGTGTGGTGGACGCGATACATACACGTCATGAAAAGCTTACAGCGATGATTATTACAAAGAAAAGCGAAGAACTTAAACAGGCAATTCATGCTAAGTTAGTTCGAGGTATTACAAGGTTACCGGCAAAAGGAGCGTTTACAAACGAGAGTAAGGAAATGCTGTTGATAGTCATTACAAGATATGAACTGTATGATCTGGAAGGGATCATTAAAGAAGTTGATCCACATGCTTTTACCAATATCATAGAAACTTCTGGAATTGTTGGTACCTTTCGGAGAGAATGAGAATATTAACAAAAAGTTAGGGTCATTACACTTCTATGACAAATGGAGTTATGGCGGAGTTTTACGTTTATTTCCAGTACAAATCGGCTAATTCTAATAATGTAGCGCCAATATAAAATCTCTTAATAAGGAGTGATAGTAATGACTAACAACGAAAAAATGAGTAGAGAAGAAGCAGGACGTAAAGGTGGGAAAGCCACTTCGAAAAATCACGATAAGGATTTCTACCAGGAGATTGGACAAAAAGGCGGCGCAGCTACATCGGACAACCATGATAAAGAATTCTATCAAGAGATTGGACAAAAGGGAGGAGAGGCCACATCCGATTCTCATGGAAAAGATTTTTATAAAATAATCGGTAAAAAAGGTGGAAAAGCAAATAACGATTAATAAAGTAAGTAAAAGCCTCCAGGATTCTGGAGGCTTTTACTTATTTTGAGTGGTTTTCCAGTTCTTCTTGAAGTTCTCGCAATTGTTCTTTTTCGACATTATTCGTATTGGCAAAAGCCGATGAAAGAGCATTTTTAGCGATTTCCTCAGTTTTTTGCTGGTCACCATCATGCTCAGAGTGGAGAGCTTCTTCTACAAATTCTCTAGCTTTCTGGAATAATTTGTTTCCCATTAGAAGCCACCATAACTTTGTTCAGACATAATTCTCAATCTGTCTTTTTCAGCTTCTGCAAACGTGGTGTGATAAGGGATTCTTGCGGCATGCTTGGCAACACTATCTTTGCCTTGCTGTACAAATCGTTTAGATTTACTGCTTTTACCCATTCTTATCTCCTCCGATTCTGAGCGTTTGACAACATAACAGGAAGCTGTTGTCCATATTAGTTTGGCTTCAAAAAGAGATTTTATAAAGGAAAAAAATGGCGGATTAGGATTTGGATTTGGATTTTAAGTTGAATTTTTCCTCAAGAAATACTGCTATGCCATCTTCTTCATTTGTCAGAGTCATCGTATTTGCAACCGTTTTTACAGGGGAAATAGCATTGCCCATTGCGACTCCAGTTCCAGCGTAATCAAGCATTTCCAAGTCATTATCTTCATCTCCGAAAGCGATAATTCTATCTCTTGGGATGTCTAGATAGTTGGAAACACGTTGCAGACCAACAGCCTTACTTAATCCGCTCTTAATAATTTCGATGATGTGAAATGGTTCTGCCCAGCGGCGATGATCAACTAATTCGGCATGAACATCAGATAAATGCTGGCGGATCTGGCCGACATACTGACTATCAGTATGAATGAGCATCGATGTGGGTGAATCCTCAAGGAAATTACGTAAGTCACCAGTCTTCATTATCGGATTTCCTACATTGAACATATCCATCAACTTTTCATCATGATAATGGACATATACATCATCACGAACTTCAGCAATTATGTTGTGATATTCAAATTGATCACAAGCTTCTACAATATCTTTCGCAACACTTATATCCAGTGGTGAATGGTATACCCCCCAGCTTGTCTGTAATGGGTGATGCACGAAAGCACCATTGAAATTAACGATTGGTGTAGTCAATCCCAATTCCCTGTAATAAAGTTCACTTGAGCGAAACGGACGCCCGGTAGCGATCATAACCTCGTGCCCATCTTCTTTTAGTTTTAGTATTGTTTGTTTAGTCCTAGGAGAAATTGTTTTATTATCAGTAAGTAAAGTACCATCAAGATCCAATACGATTAAATGTTTCTCAGTCATGTACACACCTTCTGTTCTTTTTGTTTTCATTATATGCGAATATTGTTAAGACTATTTTAATGTAATTGTAAATCTTTTTCATTCTTTATGCATTCCTGTATGATAGTACAATATGAAGGATTATAATAATTAAAGCTTAGTATATGACTAGGAATCAGCAAAGTAACATCCAAAGATTATTTGAGAAAGCTTCTAAAGCTTCTATAATGAAAAAACCGACAAAGTATTTAAATCTCGAACTATTTGGAGGGAATAACTTGATAATAATTGAAAAAGAACAGATTGGACATATTCCTGTTTTACACTTAAGTGAGCAGGCGGCTTTCAATCAAGAACTGCCGCTTATTATTTTTATACATGGTTTTCAAAGTGCAAAAGAACACAATCTTCATTATGCTTATTTAATGGCTGAAAAGGGTTTTCGTGTGCTTCTTCCTGATGTAATTTATCATGGGGAGAGGGAAGTTGGGTATAGTGATTCGCAATTGATGCCCCGTTTTTGGGAAATGGTTTTACAGACCATCAAGGATTTAGCTTTGATCAAGGATGATTTATTAGCCAGAAAATTAATTGACTCTAAAAGAATTGGTGTAGCGGGTACCTCAATGGGAGGTATTGTGACCAACGGAGCTCTGGCGGCCTATGATTGGATTACAGTTGGCGTAAGCTTAATGGGGAATCCATCATATGTAGCGTATGCGGAGCTCCAAATAGCGGAGATTAAGAAAAGGAAAGATAATTTCCCAATCACAGATGAGGAAGTAAATAAAGTGCTTGAACAGCTCAAACCATTTGACTTAAGCCTCAATCAAGACAAGCTTTCAAACCGACCGCTTCTGTTTTGGCATGGTGCTAAAGATCCTGTTGTACCATATCAACATGCATATCGCTTTTATGAAGGAGTAAAAGCGGGGTATAATGAAGCACATGAGAAAATTGATTTTATCCTCGATCAGAAGGCTGGACATAAGGTAAGTAGAGAAGGTGTGCTTCGGACTGCGGAATGGTTCGAGAAGCATTTACGACCAGCTGTGCAAAAAGCTTAAGCAAGCATGCGAAATCTGGTATGATTCAATTAAGGACATAGTGTAAAGTCTGAATCGGACATTTATTGCAACAACCGACTATAAACCGATTATTATAAATCGGGGAGTATTATTTATTCATAAAAGGAGTGATTGAAGTGGATCAAGATACAAAAGACATAATTTTTGGAGCTTTGGAGCAGGTCATTGACCCGGAGCTTGGAATAGATATCGTGAATTTAGGCTTGGTGTATGATGTGGATATGGATGATGCCGGACTAACGACAGTAACGATGACATTGACTGCTATGGGTTGTCCGCTTGCTGGAACGATTGTCGATCAAGTGAAACTAGTACTGGAAGATATTCCAGAGGTTAAAGAAACAGACGTGAAGATTGTATGGAGTCCGCCATGGTCTAAGGATCGGATGTCCAGATATGCCAAAATCGCGTTAGGAATTAAATAATTAACAGGTAAAAAAATAAAGCCAGTCAAAAAACAGTGAGCCCATTGATATGGAGCTACTTTTTTATTGGTCTGGCTTTTTCTAATACTTTGGGTTAGGGGTGGTAAATTGAACCGTCATATAAAGGATGCATTAGACAGGCCATTAAGGGATTTAAGAATTTCTGTCATTGATCGTTGCAACTTCCGCTGTCAGTATTGTATGCCGGCTGAAATTTTCCATGAAAATTTTCAGTTCCTTCCTAAAAGTGAGCTTTTAACTTATGAAGAAATTGTAAGGATTTCTAAAATATTTGCAAGCTTAGGAGTTAAAAAATTAAGATTAACAGGCGGGGAACCGTTGCTGCGAAAAAGTCTTTCTACGCTCATTTCCGAACTTGTTTCAATTGAAGGAATTGAAGATATTGGATTGACTACGAATGGTGTGTTTTTGAAAAAACACGCGGCAGATTTAAAGGCAGCTGGATTACAGAGGGTAAATATCAGTCTAGACAGCCTCGATGATGAGCTTTTTAAGCAGATGAACGGTAGAAATATCGGGACAAAGCCTGTTATGGAGGGAATAACTGCTGCAAAAGAGGCAGGGCTTGGCGTTAAGGTAAATATGGTTGTTAAAAAAGAAACCAATGAATCTCAAATCCTGCCGATGGCCCGTTTTTGCAAAGAAGAGGGTATTCAATTACGTTATATAGAATTCATGGATGTTGGGCATACAAATGGCTGGCAGTTGAAAAACGTCATAACGAAAAAAGAATTGCTCGAGATGCTGCAGGCTGAATTCGAACTGGAGCCGGTGGAAGAAGATTATTTTGGTGAAGTCGCGAAGCGTTTCCGCTATAAGGGGACGACTACCGAAGTAGGTTTCATCACTTCCGTCTCTGAGTCTTTTTGTTCAAACTGCACACGTGCTCGTCTTTCTGCTAATGGCAGTTTATATACATGCCTATTTAATGGAAAAGGGCATGACTTGAAGTCATTGCTTCGTTCAGAGATGTCAGATGAAGAATTGACTGACTTTATCATTTCACTTTGGAACCATAGAGACGACCGCTATTCAGATGAGCGAGCTGCCGGAACGGTAAACAAACAGGAAAAAATAGAAATGTCATTTATTGGCGGCTAACTTTCATAGAGCTCAGAAGAACAATGATTTATTTAACTATGTGAAATTATTGTGATTGAAGAGTCTCAATGAAGTGTGTAAACCTAAAGATAACGGGATGGCAACTATGCTATCCCGTTATTTCTTATGTATAGTTTAAAAGCCATGGATCTGGCCTAATTCGAAGTGATTTAGCTGAATTGTATTTTTATACTGAATTTATACATTTTCACAATGCTATATCATAATAACTATCCATTTTTATTAAAGTGAAAATAATTCAAATGACCCAGAAAAGCAAGAGATGAGTAAGGCTTTAAAATGAATCTAATCCATTACATATATTTAAGGTACAGGCCGGTACATTATGTATTCTCTGCTATTTATGGAGGGCGGGGGGCTATTCGATAGTACAGATTTCTATTGGGCAATTTTCACAGTCTATTTCTTGCTTTAAATACTCAAGGTTAAGAATCTTAATGCGTCCTTTTTTAATAGAAATTACATTGTTTTTTCTTAATTGAGAGAGCATTCGATTGACTACTTCACGGGATGTGCCGCAAAAATTGGCAAGCTCTTGGTTTGTAAAGGGAAGATTGATGGCTATACCGCCTTCAACTTCAGTACCATAGCTATTTGATAAGCGAATGAGAGTGGAATAAAAGGCGCCTTTCTTACCGTGCAGGAGCATATCGCGGAATTTAGCCTGATTTTTACGATTTTGAGCGGATAACCATGTCATCATTTCAACTGCAAGATGACTATCCGACGCGATTTTCTCTTCTAATAATTCTTTAGAAATAACCGCTACAGCACCATCTTCTAACATTTTTGCATTCATCATATATTTAGGGTTCTGAGAAAAAAGGACAGTTTCTCCGACTAGGTCATTCTCTGAACAAATACGCATTGTCAATTCTCGACCGTCTGGAACAACCTTACTCACTTCAACTTTGCCTTTTAAAATATAATACAAATCACTAGTAAGGGTGTTTTCCTGAAAAAGGAAGCATCCTTTTTCTATACGTTTAACTTGATGTCTTTTATCAAAAAATGCATGCATTCGATTAGATAACGCAAATTCGTTCATTTTTTTAATACAACCACCTTTCAGATACCGTTATAACTCAGTTACTCTTTTGATTTAAACGGAAAAAACACTAGTAGTCAACAACTTTGGATAAATTTAGAAGCTTTTCCGGTGAAACTTGTTTATTAAATTTAAGTTTAGAATTTTATAAAAATACATTTGATTTTATTTTTATTCAGTCTTATAATAGTAGAATCAAAGAATGACAGGGACTAAAAATCTAGGAGATGGTTTTTGTGAACGTATCAATAGTAGGCGCAACAGGGTATGGAGGAATGGAATTGATAAGATTCCTAAATAATCATCCTCATTTAAAAATAAAATCATTGCATACGTCATCCCAATTTGGTCGAAGTTTATATGAAGAAAATGCACATTTAATGCATATGAAAGATAAATTAGAAGAAATTGACCCGGAAGCAATTGCAAAAAAATCTGATATTGTTTTTCTTGCTACTCCTTCGGGTGTTTCCTCGCAATTAATTTCGGAATTTTCAGACCTTAATATTAAAGTAATCGATTTGTCAGGGGATCTCAGGCTTCAAACTCCAGGTGAATATGAATACTGGTATAAAAAAACAGCGGCCCCTCAGCATATTATTGAAAAAGCTGTATACGGATTGGCTGAATGGAATGCCGAAGAAATTAGACAATCAACTATTATTGCGAATCCGGGGTGTTACCCAACTGCTTCATTACTTGGTCTTGCTCCTTTATTCACTGAAGGATGGGCTACAGCCACAGATGTCATTATTGATGCTAAATCCGGGGTATCCGGAGCAGGGAAATCACTTTCATCCGTTACACATTACAGTGAAATGAATGAAAACTTTAAAATATATAAAGTGAATCAGCATCAACACATTCCTGAAATCGAACAACAGCTTGGAAGGTGGTCATCAGATTTACAACCTATAACATTTAATACCCATCTTGTTCCTATGACTAGGGGCATCATGGCTACGATGTATATCAAGGTAAACCGACAAACATCTACAGCTGAACTATGGGACTTGTACAAAACTGTTTATGAGGATCGTCCATTTGTCCGGGTACAGCAGCTTGAGCGCTTCCCGTCTACGAAACAAGTGTATGGCTCGAACTTTTGTGATATAGGCGTCGCATATGATGAAAGAACAGGTAAGGTAACGATTGTTTCAGTTATTGATAATTTAGTAAAGGGTGCTGCAGGGCAGGCCATTCAAAATGCAAATATATTAATGGGGCTAGAGGAAACAGCAGGACTATGGAACAGCCCACTATATCCGTAAAATTTTTGGAGGTAAAAAATGAATACACTACAGCCAGTTGAAGAAATCAAACAAATTCAAGAAGGAAACATCTTAATGCCTAAAGGGTTCAAAGCATCAGGCGTTCATGCAGGGTTGCGCTACTCAAAAAAGGACATTGGCATTATTTATACAGAATCTGCAGCATCATCCGCAGCTGTTTATACACAAAATGTAGTTCAAGCGGCTCCAATCAATGTAACGAAGAATAGCATAGCAGTTACTGGAAAGCTTCATGGCATCGTAGTTAATAGTGCATGTGCGAATGCTTGTACTGGAGAGCAAGGGTTAAAGGATGCTATTGAAATGAGAAAGCTTGCTGCCCAAAAGTTCGGCTTGGAAGATCATTCATTTGCAGTTGCTTCAACTGGAGTTATAGGCGAATTTATGGAAATGGATAAAATTAAAAACGGCATAGATTTATTGGAGCTAGCAGATACAGCTGAAGCGGCTGAAGACTTTGGTACCGCTATTTTAACAACGGATATAGTAACTAAAAGTTGCGGTTATGAAACAGTCATTGATGGGAAACTCGTGAAAATGGGTGGAGCGGCGAAAGGGTCAGGGATGATTCATCCGAACATGGCTACAATGCTCGGTTTCATTACAACAGATGCTGTCATTGAACCGAATGATTTACAGGAAGCATTATCTTCCATAACGAATGATACATTTAATCAAATAACTGTTGACGGTGATTGTTCGACGAATGACATGGTGCTAGTCCTAGCAAATGGAGCAGCAAGAAATGAACCTTTGACAAACACGCACCCAGAATGGTCTGTATTTTTGGAATTATTAAAACAGACCTCTGAAAATTTAGCTAAACAAATTGCGAAAGACGGAGAAGGCGCGACAAAATTAATTGAAGTGAATGTCCATGGCATGAATTCAAAACAAGATTCACAGATGATGGCGAAAACGATTGTTGGTTCAAATTTAGTGAAAACGGCAGCTTTTGGAGCAGATGCAAACTGGGGTCGTATTATTGCTGCAATGGGTCGAAGTGGAGTAGGGTTCCAACCGGAACAAACAACGATTTCATTTGGTGAAATCATTGTACTGAAAGATGGCGAGCCTATACAGTTTTCTGAGGAAGATGCAAAAGCATACTTGGAAAATGAAAGTATTATCATTAATGTTTATTTGAAAGATGGTAATGAATCAGGAACGGCATGGGGCTGTGATTTAACCTATGATTATGTAAAAATAAACGGAAGTTATCGATCATAAGGGGTGTTGAAAAGAATGAACATATTAGTCATAAAGTGCGGCGGCAGTATTATTAACGAGTTATCAGAGTCGTTTTTTACAAGTGTTAAAGAGTTACAAAGCCGCGGTTACCAGATTGTCTTTGTTCATGGAGGCGGCCCTGATATCAATTCGATGCTCGAAAAATATAAAATTGAACCGGTTTTTGAAAATGGTTTAAGAAAAACGACCACTGAAGTATTGGAAGTTGTGGAACTGATGCTTGCAGGCAAATCTAATCGATGTCTCGTCCATAAATTGGAGGCACATGGGATTAAGGCTGTCGGTCTAAATGGTTCGGACGGCGGAATCCTGACAGGTGAGTATATTGATGAAAAGAAGTTAGGGGCTGTTGGTGAGATTCATCAAGTTGATACGGAATTACTTGGACTTCTATTTGAAAAAGGCTATTGCCCGGTATTGACACCGATTTCGACTACAGAAGATGGAAATAAGTTAAATGTGAATGCGGATATGGCTGCAGGTTCTGTAGCAAAGGCACTCTCTGCTGAAATGTGCTTATTTGTGACAGACGTAAAAGGGGTCTTAAAGAATCAGCAGATTATCGAAAAACTGACTGAAAAAGAGACACAGGCTTTAATTATAAATGGCAGTATCTATGGCGGTATGATTCCGAAAGTTAACACAGCATTGTCGGTGTTGAATAAAGGAGTTGAGGAAGTGATGATTGTAAGCGGCAAGGATCACTTCTATGAAAACGGGCAATTTATCGGTACGAAATTTCTACAGGAAGAAGGGGTATTTTAATGAGTTCTTTATTTCCTACATATGCAAGGTGGAACATTGAACCGGAAACTGCGAATGGAATGAAACTTATAAGTACAACAGGTAAGGAGTATCTTGATTTTACATCGGGAATTGGAGTTTTAAATCTTGGCCATAGTAATGAAAAGGTGAAAACGGCTGTTACAGAGCAGCTTAATAAATTCTGGCATGTATCGAATATGTTTCAAAGTTCTTTACAGGAACGGACAGCAAAAATGCTAGCAGATGCCTCTGGATTAGATCAAGTTTTCTTTGCCAACAGCGGAGCTGAAGCAAATGAGGCAGCTATCAAACTTGCTCGTAAAGCTACTGGGAAAAGTAAAATTGTCACATGTCTGCAGTCATTCCACGGCCGTACATTTGCAACGATGGCAGCAACGGGACAGGAAAAAATCAAAATTGGTTTCGGGCCGATGCTAGCTTCGTTTGAATATGTGCCATTCAATGACAACGATGCTTTAGAAACTGCAGTAGATGAGGATACGGCAGCGGTAATGATCGAAATAGTTCAAGGAGAGGGCGGCATTCATGTTGTTCAGCAATCGTATTTAGACGCGATTCAAGCTCAATGTAAAAAATACGGAGCACTTCTTATTATTGATGAAATTCAAACGGGAATTGGCCGTACAGGCAAACCGTTTGCTTTCCAGCATTTTAATATCCAACCAGATATTATTACTTCGGCTAAGGGGCTAGGAAATGGTCTACCTATCGGGGCGATGATTGGAAAAGAAATGTTGTCGGAATTCTTTAGTACTGGTAGCCATGGATCCACTTTTGGCGGTAATCCGGTGAGCGTTGCAGCAGCAGAAGCTGTTTTAAAAGAAATTTTCCAATCGGGATTCTTAAAAGAAGTAGTGGGAAAAGCTGAATACCTTGTATGTGAATTGATAAAGGCACTAAAGGATTCAGAAGAAGTCAAAGAAATTCGTGGACTTGGGATGATGGTTGGGATCGAATGCAAACAAGATGTTCAGTCGTTTTTAATGGAGCTTCAAGAAGATGGCCTACTCGTATTAAGTGCAGGACCTAAAGTTCTTCGTTTACTTCCACCTCTGACAGCGTCTAAATCAGAGATTGATAATGCAATTAAGAAAATTAAAAAAGCATTAGCAATAAAGCAAATAATCTAAATTTAATGAATTTTCATAGAATAAAATGAATAATTATGCTATTATATATATAAATATACATCTTCTACAGAGGTGAAGAACATGAAAAACTATCTACATTTAGAGAATGGTTCCGTCTTTGAAGGGGAATTGCTGACTAAATCAATTGAAAAAGCAATCACTGGAGAGATTGTCTTTTTTACAGGTATGACCGGATATCAAGAAGTATTGACAGATCCATCATATAAGGACCAAATTGTCATTTTCACATATCCTTTAATTGGGAATTATGGAATTAATGAAAATGATTTTGAAAGTAAGAAGCCGCATGTTGCCGGTGTTATTGTATATGAAGGAAATATGAGCCATTCTCATTATCAAGCCAAATATTCCCTTGGTGAATATTTAGACAAATGGAACATCCCTCTATTGAGTCATGTGGATACGCGAGCGGTAGTTAAAAATATACGACAAGAAGGCTCCATGCAGGCAGC
This sequence comes from Peribacillus sp. NPDC096540, assembly GCF_050278525.1. NCBI lineage: Bacteria > Bacillati > Bacillota > Bacilli > Caryophanales > Bacillaceae > Peribacillus > Peribacillus sp. NPDC096540. The sequence continues at coordinate 83,320 of NZ_JBNNTG010000002.1, forward strand.
CATAACAGCAGAAACTTCATTCACAGTCGAATCCAGTCTGAATGATCTAGAAGCGCATGTAGCCGCAGTTTCCACTAAAGAGATTGAAAGCTTCGGGAAAGGTTCCAAACACGTTGTAATGATGGATTTTGGTTATAAAAAATCCATATTAAATTCATTGATTGAGCAGGGATGCCGAGTTTCGGTCGTTCCATTTGATACTAAATTCGAACATATCAAGGACTTGAATCCGGATGGTATTTTGCTTTCAAATGGGCCTGGGGATCCAAAACAGCTTGAATATCTATTGGGTAATATTAGGGAAATCATTACGAATTTTCCTACAATGGGCATCTGCCTAGGTCATCAATTAACGGCCCTTGCTTTTGGGGGAAATACAAAAAAAATGCTGTTTGGACATCGCGGTGCGAATCAGCCCGTGGTCGATTTGAAAACGAAAAAGGTGTATATGAGTTCTCAAAATCATAGCTATGAAGTAGATGAGCCAAGCTTACAGGGAACATCGCTTCAAGTTCGCTTCCGGAATGTGAATGATAGTACCGTTGAGGGACTTATGCATAAAGATTTGCCGATATTTACGACTCAATACCATCCTGAAGCGAATCCAGGACCGATAGAAAGCTCACTGTTGTTTAACGACTTTTTACAAATGATAAATGAATATAGCGGGAGAGAAAAAGCTTATGCCTAAGGACAACACGATACAGACTATTTTAGTAATTGGTTCAGGGCCGATTGTAATAGGGCAGGCTGCTGAATTCGATTATGCAGGTACACAAGCGTGCCTCGCTTTAAAAGAGGAAGGATATAAGGTCATCCTAGTTAACAACAATCCGGCAACGATTATGACGGATGATATGAACGCGGATGCTGTCTATTTCGAACCCTTAACAGTAGATGTACTGGAAAAAATCATTGCTAAAGAAAAGCCGGATGGCCTTCTTGCTACATTAGGCGGGCAAACAGGATTGAATCTTGCTTATCAATTGGAAGATGCAGGAGTGCTTGAAAAATATAATGTCAAACTATTAGGAACACCAATAGACTCTATCAAAAAAGGGGAAGATCGTGAACTGTTTCGTGAACTAATGTTTGAAATTGATGAGCCTGTTCCTGACAGTACAATTGTCCATACTTTAGAAGAGGCTCAAGCTTTCGCCGATAAAATTGGTTTCCCCATTATCGTTCGTCCTGCCTATACACTTGGCGGCACTGGCGGCGGTATTGCTGAGAGCATGGAGACATTCAAGGAACTTGTACGGGGCGGACTTCAAGAAAGCCCGATTACACAGTGCTTGATTGAAAGAAGCATAGCAGGGTATAAAGAAGTCGAATATGAGGTTATGCGCGATGGAAACAATACATGCATTACCATCTGTAATATGGAAAATATAGATCCTGTCGGTATTCATACAGGTGATTCCATTGTTGTGGCTCCATCTCAGACCTTATCTGATGATGAGTTTCAAATGTTACGTGCTGCCTCTATAAAAATTATCTCTGCTTTAGGTATCATTGGCGGCTGTAACATTCAATTTGCACTCGATCCGAATAGCAAACAATACTATTTAATAGAGGTAAATCCACGTGTTAGTCGTTCATCGGCACTAGCATCCAAAGCAACCGGTTATCCGATTGCGCGCATCGCTGCAAAACTTGCTATCGGTTATCATTTATCTGAACTTATCAATCCTGTAACGAAGAGTACTTATTCGAGCTTCGAACCTGCTCTTGATTATGTAGCAGTAAAATTCCCACGGTGGCCATTCGATAAATTCACGACTGCACACCGCAAATTAGGAACTCAGATGAAGGCGACAGGCGAAGTTATGGCATTACACCGTAGCTTTGAAGGTGGCGTCCAAAAAGCTGTCGATTCATTAGAATTAAAAACGAATGGACTGCAACTTTTATCATTAAAAGATAAAACTGTTCCAGAGCTTTGGGAAAAGCTCGCTGAAAAATCTGACGAACGCATTTTTGTCATTTTTGAAATGCTTCGTAAAGGTGTGACAGTTGAAGAAATCCATGAAGCAACCATCATTGATTATTTCTTCCTTCAATCCTTTGCTTCGCTAATCGAGAAAGAAACTGATATCACTTCTAAGACAATCGATTCGGTTACCAAAGAAGAACTGCAGCTCTATAAAGAAAAGGGCTTCTCTGACCGTTATCTTGCATCAGTGTGGAAAGTAAGTGAAATCGAAGTGAGAGCACACCGTAAATCACTAGGCATTACCGCCGTTTACAAAACAGTTGATACATGTGCAGCTGAATTCGAATCACATACGAATTATCATTATTCGACATATTTTGGAGAGAACGAACAGAAAAAAACAGATAAAAAGAAAGTATTGATGATTGGCAGTGGCCCAATTCGAATTGGACAGGGAATTGAATTCGATTACTGTTCCGTTCATGGTGTTTATGCACTTCAGGATGAAAATGTTGAAACGATCATGATCAATAATAATCCAGAAACGGTAAGTACGGATTTCGCAACAGCAGATCGTCTTTATTTCGAGCCATTAACCTTGGAATATGTACTGAATGTTATAGAAGCGGAAGATATTGAGGATGTAATTGTCCAATTTGGCGGACAGACCGCCATAAATCTGGCGAAGGACCTGGAAGATTACGGAATCAATTTGTTGGGTACCTCATTTGATACGCTTGACCAACTAGAAGATCGCGATCGCTTTTATCAGCTTCTGCAAAAGCTGGAGATTCCACATGTACCGGGTTCGATTGCCAATAGTGCAGAGCAATTAATTGAGTGTGCTGAGGCAATTGGCTTTCCAGTTCTATTACGCCCATCCTATGTAATTGGTGGTCAGGGGATGGAAATTATCCGGTCGAAGGAAAGCTTATGGAATAGAATTGAAAAAGGTACGGCACTTGTATTTCCAGTATTAATCGATTCTTATATTCCAGGTAAAGAAGCGGAAATCGATTTGATTGCGGATGGCAAAGAGATTTATATTCCAATCGTTGCTGAACATGTAGAAAAAGCAGGCGTCCATTCGGGAGATAGCATGGCATTACTGCCAGCTCAATCCTTATCAGAGGATATCAAAGATAAAATGACTATTTATGCACAAAAGCTAGTAGTAGAGCTTGATTATAAAGGTCTTATGAACATCCAATTTGTGATTGAAGGCAGTGACGTATACGTTTTGGAAGTAAATCCGCGTGCTAGCCGGACAATTCCAATCATCAGTAAAGTTACTAATGTTTCTTTAGTGCAGATTGCGACAAAAATATTGCTTGGGAAATACTCATTGTCGAATGTGTTCGAAAAAACCGGGTTAATAGAAGAAATTCCGTATTCAGTCGTCAAATATCCAGTATTCTCAACATTTGCTCTAAGCGGCCTTGATTCAAAAGTAGGGCCGGAAATGAAATCAACAGGTGAAGGCATCGCTATCGGAGAAACGATAACAGAAGCATTAACAAAAGTATTTCATGCTCAAAAGGTTAAACATACCTCAGGTGTGTATCAATCTGAATCAGTCCAATTAAGTGAAGAATTGCTTGTACTTATCAATGAAGCTGGTTTGACATTGATGGATTCCGATTTTGAAAAATGGCTTAATGAAGGAAATGCAGCTGTTGTTTTAGCTTATGGAACTTCAGAAGAAGATAAGAAGTTAAGATTATTGGCAGCAAAATATCGACTTCTGGCATTTACAGAAGAAGAGACCTTTAAAGCCTATCTACAATCGTTAGAAAATGCTGATTCAGGCGTTACCTCGCTGCAGGAATGGCTTGTATCATATTCGAAAGGAGTGTCACACGTATGAGTTCACTAACCGTACCGACACAAGCGAAGATTTTAAACGGGAAAGATTTTTTGACCATGAAGGAGTCTACACCCACGGCCATTGCAGATCTGTTAAAGCTAGCGCAGACCATTAAAGCCAAATTACAAGCGGGAGAGGAATATACGCCTTTAAAAGGGAAAACGCTGGGGATGATTTTTGAAAAATCGTCCACCCGTACTCGCGTTTCTTTTGAAGTGGGTATGATGCAGCTTGGCGGGCACGCTTTGTTCTTAAGCGGTAATGATTTGCAAATAGGACGTGGAGAATCTATTTCCGATACAGCCAAAGTCCTTTCCGAATATATTGATGGCATCATGATTCGTACCTTCGAGCATGAAAAAATCCTGGAATTGTCTGAAAATGCTACTATTCCAGTCATCAATGGGCTAACAGATCTTGCCCATCCTTGCCAGGTGATGGCGGATTTCTTAACAATTATAGAGTTAAAGGGGCAATTAAAAGGCTTGAAAATGAGCTACATCGGTGATGGTAACAATGTGGCACATTCATTGATGGTTGGCTGTGCAAAAATGGGTATGGATTTTTCTATTGGATGCCCAGATAGCTATAAACCTGATGTAAATGTCGTCGCCTATGCCCAAAAAGTGGCAGAGGAAAATGGATGTGAAATTGTTGTTACAAGTTCAGCAATTGAAGCTATTAAGGACGCAGATATCGTCTATTCTGATGTATGGACCTCTATGGGACAGGAAATCGAAAATAGTATCCGTTTAGAGGCGTTTAAGGATTATCAAATCAATAGTGAACTTGTAAAGCATGCAAAGGATAATTATTTATTCATGCATTGCTTGCCTGCACACAGAGAAGAAGAGGTAACCGCGGAAGTCATCGATGGACCGAATTCCGTCGTTTTTCACCAAGCTGGAAATCGTCTTCATGCTCAAAAGGCTGTTCTTGTGGATTTAATGTCTTAAAAAAAGCGTCTACTCTATGAGTAGACACTTTTTTTACCATTATGATTTATTCCTCATGGACTAATTTCCTGTTTGCCCTGAATTTTTCAGACATGAAAGAAGTTAACCCGGTAATAATAAAAGGGAAAGCATGTAAAGGGGTGAAATCTATGGGGCAAAATCGTCAATTTAAGCCAGGTCAGAAGGCACCTAATAATGGGGCTTACGTAGAAATCGGTGAAACGGGTAGCACGGTATTAAATCCGAAAAAGGTAAAGCTGGAAGCAGGAGATACTTTTCCTGAAACTTCAAATCATAACAGGATATGGACCTATCAGCGAAAGCCATAATAAAATAAAAAGCAGGAAAAGGGAAAATTGACCTCCTTTTCCTGCTTTTTTTTATGGGAAATAACCTATCCTATTCTTCAGAATAACCGAAAATATTAGAGATTTCTAAAAAACTCTTTCTTAAATATTGGCTTAAGGGATCTTCATAATGATCCGGTATACTTTCAGTGAAGCCAACAGCAGTAATCGCTCCTAATAATTCAGCATTATAATTAAAAATGGGAATGGACATGGAAGAAACAGAAGGTACTAAAGGCTCTTTTGCAAAAGCGATTTTGTATTTCTGTATCGCTTGATATTCCTTAGTTCCTCTAAGGAAGGCAGCGGAAACATTATTATCTTTTTCTATCCAGTCTGCCGTGATGGAAGAATCCTGGAATACAGTGAATACTTTGCCGGAAGAAGAAGATGGGGGAAGACGCGTGCCTATCTGGGCCCCAATATTTAAGTTTTGATTGGAATTCCATATTTTTGCTGTGATTGGTCCATCGTATGTCCAAACGGAAAATAACACCGTGCAGGAGGTATGATGGCTGATTTCCTGTAAATAAGGAGTAATTCGGCTTGTGACGTCCTCATTCCCTATGGCCGCCATGCCATATTGAATCAGTTTGCTCCCGAGGGAATACATACCAGTTGTCTTATCGCGATATAGTAACTCGAGTTGGGTCAAAGTATTTAAATACTTATAAAGGTTACTTTTAGTTATTTCTGTAGATTCTTGAATATCAGAGAATCTTAAAGGGTTTCTTTGTGAAGCGAGTAAATCAATAATGCTCATCCCGATTTGCAAGGATTGAATCGTTGAACCAGATTTTACGATTTCCATATGACAATCTCCCTAATCTGTTTTAATTTAGGTCTAGTATATCAGAGTCTGTAAAGTTTAAATGAAAATAAATAAAAAGTATGCTTTATGACGTCCGCATAAACACATCTGTATAATACACTTCTATTTTTTGGTAAATCTAGTCATATATGTATTTTTTGAATTGGCTATATATATTCTGAAAGCTTCATAATGATGTTGATAATATCATTTTCACAAAAATCTTTGCAATACTCCCTTGACAATTTTCCGAAAATTAAGTTATTATGTACATAAATAGTGAACTAAGTTATCTATAAGTGAAGAAATGTAAAGTTGATGCGAGGTATAGTTACCATTTTTCCTCTAGTTTGTGGAAGGACATTCTTTTTATAAACAATGCTTTGCAAAGATAGGTGCATCAATAAAACTAAACGACAGCTTTTAAAAAATAATGATAAATAAAGGAGAATGAAAAATGAAATTAGTAACTTTTAGCCGTGAAGGATTTACACGTATTGGCGCAATTTATCCAAATAAAGAGATAGTAGACCTAAACTATGCTTATCAAGCACTTCTTGAAAGTGGAGGGAAACTTCGCAGTGAACAAATCGCTGAAGCCTATGTACCTTCAACTATGGAAGCATTTCTACAGGGTGGGAATGAAAGCCTTTTCATCGCAAGGAAAGCTGCGGATTATGCATTGAATAATCGCGATTCATTTAAACATACTTTGGTACATGTTGTTGAAAACGTAAAGCTTGAGGCACCTGTCCAAAAGCCAGGGAAAATTATTTGTGTAGGACATAACTATCGTGAACACATTGCAGAAATGGGGCGTGAACTGCCTCCATTCCCGGTCGTGTTCGCCAAATTCGCTAATGCAGTAATTGGACCTCAAGATGATATTCCGTTTTTCCCCATTTCAGAACAACTAGATTATGAAGCAGAATTTGCTTTTGTAGTGGGCCAACGGGCACGCAATGTTTCTCAAGATGATGCACTTGATTATGTAGCAGGTTATACAATTGCGAATGACGTTACGTATCGTGATATTCAACGACGTACACTTGAATGGCTTCAAGGGAAAACAGTCGAAGGCAGTGCACCAATGGGGCCTTGGCTAGTTACAACAGATGAGTTAGCTGATCCTTCTGGATTAAATGTCCGCTTAACTGTAAATGGTGAAGAACGCCAAAAAACGAATACATCTAACTTCGTATTCGATGTGAAATATTTAGTTGAATTTTTATCGAACTTAATGACTCTTGAACCAGGTGACATCGTCCTTACGGGAACCCCTGGTGGAGTAGGAGTAGCCCGCGATCCACAAGTGTTCTTAAAAGATGGCGACGTTGTCAAAATCGAAATCGACAAAATCGGTTATCTTGAAAACCGTGTGAAACGTGCTGGGGAGGGAAAATAAGAATGGCTTATCAGTCAATCGGAACATCGATCCAATCGTTTCAACAATCAATCGATCACATTCTTGAGACAACAGCTAACCTTTCAGAGAAAACAATCCGTTGCAACCCGACAGAGGGAGAGTGGTCAATCATGCAGATCCTTTCTCATATAGCAGAAGCCATTCCTTACTGGCTAGGTGAAGTGGAAACGGTAGTAGCCACTCCGGGCTCAAAATGGGGACGTGGATTGCAAGATCCAGCTCGACTAGCAGCGGTTACTGATACTGAAAAACTATCAGTTGATGAAGTTTTAAAACAAGTGGATGAACTGAAATATAAGGTTGAGAGCGGCCTCGGGAAATTAGATGAAGAAACACTATCTAAAGAATCTCCGCACCGGAACTTTGCCAAATTCGGCAACAAACCTGTTTCATATATCGTAGACCATTTCATCGATGACCATGTTTCAGGGCACTATGACCAAATTAAGCGAAATCTTTCTAAAATTAACTGATAAAAAATCAAAAAAGAAAGTAGGGAGTAATGTGGCTGAAAAATCAGATTATATGAACAGTTCAATTGTAAAAGATTTTACAAGGGATATTCAGCAGTACAATCTTGGCCCCCTATGGGAAGCTATACCCGCTCTAATGGATCATGAACCTAAACCACATGCCCATGCTTATTTGTGGAAAGAAGAGCTTCTGACAAAAAAGTTGATGGAAGCAGCTGAAATCTTCACACCTGATCGCGGCGGTGAGCGTAGAGCCATTTACTTTCAGAACCCTGGCCTAACTTATCGTCAGCCTTGGGGCTGGGCTTCAACAACCCAAACGCTTTATGCAGCGGTTCAACTATTGTTGCCAGGTGAAGTAGCTCCTTCCCATCGTCACTCTCAAAGTGCTCTTCGGTTTATTACGAATGGTGAAGGTGCCTACACAATTGTTCAAGGAGAAAGAATCTTCATGGAAGAAGGAGATTTCTTGATCACACCTAAAAATCTTTGGCATGGACATGGTCATGTTGGTGATAAACCGATGATTTGGATGGATGCTCTTGATATCCCTACTATCTATTCAATTGGCGGTACTTTCTTTGAACCGTATCCAGACCGTATTGAAACGCCGAAACGTCCGGATAATTTTTCGGAGCTTCGTTATCAAGGAGGAATGGTTCGTCCGGTATCTGATCGTTATTCACAAGTAGCTCCACTTGCAAACTACAAGTGGAAAGAAACGAAAGCAGCGATTGAAGGGTTAATGAACTTTGAACCAGATCCGTATGAAGGCTTTGCAGTTGAATATATCAACCCATCTAATGGACAAACGGCTAATCCGACGATGGGAGCTTGGATGCAGAAACTTCCAAAAGGTTTCCATTCTAAAGCACATCGCCATACTCATTCAACAATCTATCAAGTGCATGAGGGTTCCGGCTATACGGTTATTAATGGAGTACGGTTTGATTGGTCTAAGGGTGACTACTTTGTAGTTCCAAACTGGGCTTGGCATGAGCACGTTGCAGAAGTGGATTCTTACTTATTCTCGGTAAACGATCTTCCAATAATGGAGCGATTTGATTTAGAACAACAACAGGCACTTGATACAAACAATGGTTTTCAAAAAGTTGAGAGTGAATTCAAGGCTGTTTTAGTATAAGAAAAATCAGGTTGGTGCTTTCAGCCTGATTGTCATAAATATTATGAGAATGCATGTTGAATGAAAACGCTTACTGTGTTAATGGTCTACAACTTGGGCTTATGACAACTTATTTTAGGGGGAATTGAATAATGAACACAGAAAAAAAGCCATTCATTGTCATCGGTGGAGGAATAGGCGGGTTGGCAACAGCTCTAGGAATTGCGGAAACAAAACAGTATGTAAAAGTCTTAGAGCAAGCTCCTGAATTTGGTGAAATTGGAGCTGGAATTCAGCTTGCTGCGAATGCAACCAATGTTTTACAACGTTTAGGTGTTATGGATAAAATCAATGAAATTGCAGTTTTTCCAAAAAGATTAGTTTTGATGGATGCTTTTTCGGGCAAAGAGCTTTCCGCTTTAGATTTAGGTGACGTATATAAAGAAAGATATGGAGCCCCGTATGTTGTGTTACATCGCTCCGATTTGCATCGAGTGCTAGCTGAAGAATGTGAAAGTAGCCCATATATCGAACTTGTAACGAACCAAACAATTATTGAAACGGTAGAAAATGAAGGTCAAGTTATTGTTACTTCTGCTAATGGAGATCAACATTTAGGAACGGCTGTTATTGGTGCGGATGGTTTATGGTCTAATGCCCGTAAATTATTCGTGGAGGATCAACCAGTATGCTCTCAATATGTTGCCTACAGAGGTGCGCTTCCAATGGAAGAGGTAACGAGTCACGGAGATTTAGATGATGTATATATGTGGATTGGACCGAATCTTCATCTTGTTCAATATCCGGTTAGAAGAGGAGAGCTTTACAATCAGGTAGTTGTTTTCAAAAGTTCTCAATATACCGAAGAAAATGAAAAAACAGATCAATGGGGTACCCCGGAAGAAATGGACCGTGTCTTTGCTGGAACTTGTGAGCTTGTTCAAAATGCGATTGCATTCATTCAACGTCAACGTCGCTGGCCGATGTATGACCGTTTGCCAATTAATAACTGGACAAAAGGCAGGGTCACACTTACAGGAGATGCTGCACATCCAATGCTTCAATACTTGGCTCAAGGAGCTTGCCAAGCTTTAGAAGATGCATCTTATTTGACTGATATGCTTCAAAAGCATGGGGATAATGTTGAGCAGGCATTTTTGGAATACCAAGAAGAACGTATTCCACGTACAGCGAAAGTTCAAACAAGTGCAAGAATGTGGGGAGAAATTATCCACAATACTACAGATGCAGGCATTTTGCTTCGTGATACGATTCTATTAAATCGCTCTGATAAGGATTTCAGCTTTGTTGATGACTTCCACGGTTACAATAAAACATTTGTAAAAGCATAATAATCTTAAAATTTGGTTCCTACCAAAAAGTTATGGTTAGGGTGTTTTTAAATCAAAAATAGACTTTTGCCTTTCTTCCAAATGAAGAAAGGTTTTTACTGTTTTTCCCTTAATAATCTCTGTATTTTTTATAACATTACTTTACAAGGGAAAAATAAAAAGTATAATAAAATCATAAAGGTCAAAAATGGTCAAAGTCGTGAGAATTCGTTCATGTAATAGATGAATGGGAGGTTTTAAGATGGATATTAATAAAATGACAGAGAGAACCCAACAGGCGTTCATTGGCGGGCAGGAGCTGGCCAAAGATAGAGGGAATCCTGAGCTGACGGAGCTTCACTTATTAAAAACCTTAATGGAACAGGATGAAAGTTTATTAATTAGAATTTTATCTGATTCGGATAAAACGGTCAGTGGTTTTGAAATAGAGCTTAATAAGGAACTGAATAAATTGCCGGAAGTGAGCGGGAGTGTTGCCCAGGTATACATGTCATCTTCCCTACAGCAACTTTTGACGGTTGCCGAAAAAGAAATGCAAGTATGGGAGGATGAATATTTATCTGTCGAACACATCTTGCTAGCGTTGTTAAAGGAAAAAAAACCGAATATAAACAGGCTGTTTTCAACTTATGGAATAGATTATGATAAAGCGAAACAAGTGATACACAATATAAGGGGGAATCAACGAGTGACTAGTCAAAATCCAGAAAGCACATATGAAGTCCTAAAAAAATACGGCAGAGATCTCGTTGCTGAAGTTAAATCCGGAAAGGTTGATCCGGTCATCGGACGTGATACGGAAATTCGTAATGTCATTCGGATTCTATCACGAAAGACGAAAAATAACCCTGTATTGATTGGGGAACCTGGGGTAGGTAAAACAGCCATTGTCGAAGGATTGGCGCAAAGGATTGTCCGGAAGGATGTCCCGGAAGGACTCAAGGACAAAACAGTTTTTTCACTTGATATGAGTGCTCTAGTTGCCGGAGCCAAATTCCGTGGTGAATTTGAGGAACGTTTAAAAGCTGTACTGAATGAAATTAAAAAGAGTGATGGTAAAATTCTTTTATTCATTGACGAATTGCATACAATTGTAGGAGCAGGCAGAACGGATGGCGCACTTGATGCAGGGAATATGTTAAAGCCGATGCTTGCGCGTGGTGAGCTACACTGTATCGGTGCAACAACCCTGGATGAATATCGTCAGTATATTGAAAAGGATCCTGCTCTAGAACGCCGTTTCCAGCAAGTTCTCGTTCCCGAACCAGATGTGGAAGATACCATTTCAATTTTGCGCGGGTTAAAGGAAAGGTTTGAAATTCACCATGGCGTCAGGATTCATGATCGGGCGATTGTTGCTGCCTCTGTCCTTTCCAACCGTTATATAACGGAGCGATTTTTACCAGATAAAGCGATTGACCTAGTGGATGAAGCTTGTGCAATGATCAGAATGGAAATTGATTCAATGCCTTCAGAGCTAGATGAAATCACAAGAAAGGTTATGCAGCTTGAAATTGAAGAAGCAGCCTTGAAGAATGAAGAGGATCCTCAAAGTAAAGCAAGGCTAGACGTGCTCCAAAAAGAACTTTCAGAACTTCAGGATCAAGCAAATAGCATGAAAGCAAAGTGGCAAATGGAGAAATCTGCGCTTCAAAAAGTGCAGGACCAACGTGAAGAGCTCGAGAAGCTTCGCCATGAACTGGAACAGGCAGAGAATGACTATGACCTCAATAGGGCTGCTGAACTACGGCATGGAAGGATTCCACAGCTTCAAAAAGAATTGGATGCTATGGAAGATGAATTGGAAAAGGAAAAGCAGGAATCACGATTGCTTCGCCAAGAAGTAACGGAAGAGGAAATCGCATCGATTGTAGCAAGATGGACGGGTATCCCGGTAAGCAAGCTAGTAGAAAGTGAAAGAGAGAAGCTGCTTCGCCTTTCGGAAATTCTTCACGAACGTGTAATAGGACAAGGAGAAGCGGTTGAACTTGTATCAGATGCTGTTTTACGGGCAAGGGCAGGAATTAAGGATCCAAACAGACCGATTGGCTCGTTTATTTTCTTAGGACCTACAGGAGTGGGGAAAACTGAACTGGTCAAAGCGTTGGCGGAAACGTTATTCGATAGTGATGAACATATGATTCGAATCGATATGTCGGAATACATGGAGAAACATTCTGTTTCCCGGCTAGTCGGTGCACCTCCTGGATATGTTGGTTTTGAGGAAGGCGGGCAACTAACCGAAGCTATTAGAAGAAACCCATACTCAGTCGTGTTACTAGATGAAATTGAAAAGGCACATCCGGAGGTCTTCAATATTTTGCTGCAAATGTTGGATGACGGACGTATAACGGACTCCCAAGGTAGAACGATTAACTGTAAAAATACGGTTATTATCATGACATCCAACATTGGCTCCCATTTCTTGTTACAGTCCAACCGTAGTGATGGAGCCATTGAAGAAGAAATAAAGGATCAAGTGTTCAAAGAATTAAGAGGACATTTCCGTCCTGAATTTTTGAATCGAGTAGATGACATTGTGTTATTCAAACCGCTTACTCAGCATGAAATCGTTGGAATTGTAGAGAAAATGGTTCAGCAATTACAAGTGCGGTTAACTGAACAAAATATAAACCTCCAGGTCACCGAAGCGGCTAAGGAATTCATTGCCGAACAAGGGTATGATCCGGTATATGGGGCAAGGCCGCTTAAGAGATTTATTCAAAAGCATTTGGAAACAAAAATCGCTCGCCGAATTATAGCGGGGACAGTTGGAAACAAAGAAGGAATCACGATTGATTATGATCATAACGAATTAGTACTAATCTAAAATTTATGAAATGTAGTTTAATCAAAAGCAAAGAACGGTATAACAAAAAGGACATCCCCAAAGGATGTCCTCTTTTGCTTCTTAATGTTGATGAGAGTCTTTTGTTGGCCCAGCAGGCATAACAGCAGGGATAATACATATTAGAATAGCCGCAGCGATTCCTAAAATTGTTCCCTGTGCAGCATCGTATGAAACTCCGATCATGGAAGAAACAACATATACAGTCATATGCACTAATAAGAATGTCCAAAAAATTGTCCAAGCATAACGCATCGAATTTCACCTCATTCCACTACATTCATTTTTATCTTACCATAATTAATATACAGTTAAAACGGCTTTTTCATAATAACCATTAAATAATTAAATACAGTATAACAAAGGTAATCTTTTCTGACAGATGGGTTGGGAATGAAAAGTAGTCTTTAGTAAGAAGAAAAACGATATTATTTCGAGAATCTCACAAAATTTATTCCATTTTGATTAATTTATGAAAAGAAGATAGGCGTCTCCCCTGACCTTTTCAATATTTCCACATAAATTAAGTAGTAGTTAGAGGAATATTCCTTAAAGGAGTTTAAAAGATGGAACTGGAACAGCGAACTTTTCAAATTGATGACCAATGGAGTATCGTCTATTATCCGGAGCAGCCCAGTGGTTTTTCCGTAATGGTAATCGGAGACCGTAGTCATTTTGTCGAAAAAGACAGCAGCTTTTGGCTCCAGCATCCTGGCAGGTTACGAATATTGGAGTATTTAAAAGAATGCGGATACACACTATTTTCATCCAATTTCCACGGAGCCAGCTGGGGTAGTCCAAAGGCTCTTGATCTTTCCCTTAAACTATATATTCTCTTCATGAAAAAGGAAATTGTCAATCAAAGGTTTCATGTGTTGGCAGAAGGGACAGGCGCACTTCTCGCATTAAGGCTAATGAATGAACTAGGAAGTAAAATACGTTCCGTCATTCTTATTGATCCGGTTTTTTCATTGAAAGCACAACTGGAAAAAGAAAAGGAAAATAAGTTTTTTTATAAAAAGTGGTTGACTGAGGTTTCGGCTGCTTATGAGATGAACCCAGCCGAATGTGAACAGCTTATTCTGGAGTCTGAAGATCCGTTAATTGAGGAGAACATCCCTGTGAAAGTAATTCAGGTTTTTGGAAGCTTGCGTAAAGAACAAGCCTCCCTTTATCGAAAAATTCAACTGGCTAGAAAAGCTGACTTGCAACTAACTTATTTATTGCCTGAAAAACGATATAAAATCCCTTATCAAATTCAGAAGTTTTTTAATGAGAATGAAGAGTCTTTATAAGAGTGGATATATTTTTACAATAGTTTGCATACGATACAGCATCTAAAAAAACTTGACGTGCCGGATGAAGCGAGCTTGATGGCATACGAGGAGGCTGTATTTATGCAAACATTCATTGTCATTGGCGCTTATCAATTTGTAGGTTTCTATGTCACCCAATATTTATTGAATCAAGGCGAAGAGGTAATCGGAATTGATTGGACGGATTCTCAAGCAAGTCAGTATATTATAGAAGAAAAGGAACTTGAAATTGGTCGAAGTGCTAATTATTTATATTTTCCGATAAATAAACTTAGATTATTAGATATTTCCCAGCAGGACACTGTTTTTATTTCTTGTTACGATATTAGAAAAGGTAAAATAGGTAGAATCAATCTTCTTGTAGAAGATATCGTTTTTTTTCTTGAGAAATGCAAAAAAAATGGCTTAGATAAAACACCAAATATTGTGATTCTCATGCCTGTTGAAGACGATGTGCAGGATTTTCAGTCTCTAATATCCTCAATCGAAGGAATGGATTCTGTTAAGATCATTTTTTTACCAACGATTTATGGACCCTGGCAACCCGAAAGCATGAGCTTTGAAGCCGGAATCAACCAACTTGAACAATCAGCTATCAAAGCTACGCTTGCTCGGGAATATACCGAGGATGCGCTCTTTATTACTGATTTTGTGAACGCTTTAGAAAGGATTACTACCTCATCTGATAGAAACATCCAGCTGTGCAGCAGTATAAATGATCACTGGAATAAATGTGCTAAGTTTATTTTTGGAGAAAGTATGGATTACTTATTTATTCAACCAGCAACGAAGATAATTAAAGGGACGGTATATGAGGTTCAAAGTAAAACGGGTCCAGAAGAAGGTGTTTCCTTACAAAGGAAACATAATAAACGATTAAATTTACTTAAAAAGTGGAGAATGCATGATTAATGAGAGCCTTGTGTTAAACTCTAGAAGCACTGGTAATAGGGGTGCGAGTATTTCAAGAAACTAAAAACATGAATATCAAATCCCATTTTGGGTAAATGTATATGACAAGGCAGGTACAGTAGAGACATCAATTCTAGGAAAGGTCCATAACCTGTTAATTTGGCCTGTATCATATATGCCTCGTACTTTAATGAATGGAATAAAACTATCAGGAAATTCATTTTTTATTGCCTGTGGCTTTACGAAAGGGCTACGGGGAATTATGATAATAATGAGATATTCTTTAGGTATAAAATGATATCTGGTAAATTATCAAGTAGATAAGGGGGCAAAAAAATGAGTTCAGATAAAACACTTGAATTTATGGGAATCGCTATGAAATACTTCCCAGAGGCTAAAGCAAAGCTGGAGGCAAGCGGAATTCCTTTCTCAATGGAGATGGCAGAGCCGTTCATGGATCTGTTTAAAAAGGTTATGCAAGAAGCATATGAACTTGGCAAACAAGATGCCCAACGTTAATTAAGGTTAGGCTGTCCAGTGATGCGGACAGCCATCATTTTTTTTCAGTTAATCTTTTTTTAAGAACTTGGTAATCAATGGGTTCATTTTCTGAATGGTTGGTTTGTATTGGTCGTATAATCCCATTAATGTTTCTACGTTAACCATCAATTGCAAGTAGTCAACTTCTGATTCCTCCTTTTGGGGTTCAGGCTCCTCTTTTCTACCAAACATCAAATCCGAAAAATGATCACCTTTTGTACTTCGATTGTTACGATTGAAAATGTCCATAATAATTTCCTCCTTCTTTCTATAATGTATGTCTATAAAACACCTTGGCGTAGGCCCTTGTCCGAATCAAGAAAGAGATTCTTTTATACTTTCAAACTGTTAGCTCTTGCAAGGAAGAGTTTTTTTATATAAAATTAGTACCAGGTAATAATAGATGATGATAATAACTTATTAAAATATATAAGGGGATGGCAAAATGAACGCTGGAATATTAGGGCTTGGCCGATACTTACCCGATAAAATCGTTACAAATGCGGATTTAGAGAAAATCATGGACACTTCTGACGAGTGGATTCGGACTAGAACAGGTATTGAGCAAAGAAGAATAGCCGATGATAATACGAATACTTCAGATATGGCTTATGGAGCGGCAAAAGCTGCATTGATAAATGCAGACATTTCAGCGGACGAGATAGATTTAATTCTTGTAGCTACCGTGACACCTGATCAGTCGTTTCCTTCTATTGCTTGTATGATTCAGGAAAAATTAGGAGCAAATAAAGCGGCTGCTATGGATGTTAGTGCTGCATGCGCTGGCTTTATGTATGCGATGATTTCAGCACAGCAATTTATTCAGACAGGTGCTTATAAGCATGTGTTAATTGTTGGCGTTGAAAAGCTTTCAAAAATAACAAATTGGGAAGACCGCAATACTGCTGTCCTATTCGGGGACGGAGCCGGTGCTGCTGTCCTTGGTCCTGTTGCAGATGGGAAAGGGATTCTTTCCTTCGAATTAGGAGCAGATGGAACTGGTGGTAAGCATTTATTACAGGAAGGAGATTTTATTTCCATGAACGGACGTGAAGTGTTTAAGTTTGCAGTCCGTCAGATGGGAGAATCTAGCCTGAATGTACTTGATAAAGCAGGATTGACAAAAGAAGATGTGGATTTACTTGTCCCTCATCAAGCCAACATTCGAATTATGGAAGCTTCGAGGGAACGTTTGGGTCTGCCAGTTGAAAAAATGACAAAAACCGTTCATAAATATGGAAATACCTCTTCAGCATCGATCCCGATTGCTCTTGTAGAAGAAATGGAAGCGGGCAGGATTAAGGAAAATGACCTAATCGTCATGGTCGGTTTTGGTGGAGGACTCACTTGGGGAGCAATTGCTATTAGGTGGGGGAAATAAAAATAGAGAACAAAAATAATCGTACGAGCTTTAAAAAAGGAAGGAGCCATTTCTAATGACTAATCGCCGTGTTGTTGTAACAGGTATTGGAGCAATCTCTCCAGTTGGTAATGATGCAGAAACTGGATGGAAGAATATAATTGAGGGGAACTCAGGGGTAGGGCCATTAACACGCTTGAATGCTGAGGATTTTCCTGTAAAAGTGGCTGCAGAAATAAAGGACTTCGATATTGAGACATATATCAATCGTAAAGAAGCGCGTAAGATGGACCGTTTTACGCACTATGCTATTGCTGCATCAGTTATGGCATTAAATGATAGTAAGCTAGAAATAACAGATGAAAATGCGACACGTGTTGGTGTTTGGATCGGTTCAGGTATTGGTGGACTAGAGACGCTTGAAACACAACATGAAAACTTTTTAAACAGAGGCTATAAACGGGTGAGTCCATTTTTCGTTCCTATGATGATTCCGGATATGGCTGCTGGCCAGGTTTCTATCTTACTAGGTGCTAAGGGAATCAATTCTTGTACGGTAACTGCTTGTGCAACAGGAACAAATTCAATTGGTGACGCGTTTAAAGCAATCCAACGGGGCGATGCCGATGTAATGATCACAGGTGGTGCCGAAGCGCCGATCACGAAAATGTCGGTGGCAGGCTTCTGTGCAAATACAGCTTTATCGACAAATCCTGATCCAAAAACGGCAAGCCGTCCTTTTGATGCAAATCGCGATGGGTTTGTTATCGGAGAAGGATCTGGGGTTATTATTCTTGAAGATTTAGAACATGCATTAAACCGTGGAGCTAAGATTTATGCTGAAATAGCTGGATATGGCTCGACTGGAGATGCTTTCCATATTACGGCTCCAGCACCTGGTGGGGAAGGCGGAGCAAGAGCAATGAAAATTGCGATTGAAGATGCAGGTTTGAATCCTGAAGACATCCAATATGTAAACGCCCACGGAACAAGTACGCCTTACAATGATAAATATGAAACGATGGCAGTCAAAGAAGTCTTTGGTGACCATGCTTATAAGCTTGCATTAAGCTCTACAAAGTCAATGACAGGACATATGTTAGGGGCAGCAGGTGGAGTCGAAGCAATTTTCACAATTCAAGCAATCAGAGACAGCATTTTGCCACCGACTATTAATATTGAAACACCCGATTCTGAGTGTGATTTGGACTATGTGCCAAATCAAGCAAGGAAAAGTGAAATTAATGCAGCCATCAGCAATTCACTTGGGTTTGGCGGCCATAACGCAACAATTCTTTTCAAAAAATATCAATAATTAATGTTAAGAGCAAATCCTTTGAGGTTTGCTCTTTTTTTGTTGTAATCATCCCATGGGCCGAACTGGTGACCTTCTTTGATAGAAAGCTTTGTTTCATTTTAAAACATGTGGAGGGAAATAATATGTGTCACCCGTGATTAAGAATCATACGATAGTTAAAAGAGGCGGGGGTGTATGGGATGGGTGTTATTTCAACAAATGAGTGGTTGAAAGAGGACTTCGATCGACCGGTTCAGATGATGGGCAGACTGAAAGATAAATTCAACAACAATATTAATGCAGATATGATTTATCGCCACTTACAAAAGCACGGCATGTATTCTCCAAATCAAAAAACGAAAAATACATGGGGAAACTTAAACGAAAATAATGTTTGGGAAAAAACACAAAGCCTATTTACTTCTTATAAGAAGTTATGGGAAGGGCCAGACGTTCCCATTTATATTTTTCCTCTTATGTCTTCAGGGATGTGGAAACAATCTGTTGAAACGAAATCAGGATTGGCATTTAAAGATAAATTGTTTCTTTTTTATAACAATGGTATAGCGGAAAAGGAAATGGAGGCCCTATTGATTCATGAATATCATCATGTTTGCCGATTACACCATTTGAAAAAAGAACAGAAGGATTATACACTTCTCGATACGATGATTATGGAAGGGCTCGCTGAAAGAACAGTCTGTAAATATTTAGGAGCGAAATATATAGCGAAATGGACTAAGTTATATCAGGAAGAAAAACTCCGGGGATTTTGGAGTAAGTATTTAGAAGCAAAACATACCATAAAGCGTACAGACCCGCTTCATGATGTTCTTCTTCTGGGGATGAAGGGATATCCGTATATGCTAGGATACTGTACAGGATACCATCTGGCGAAGAATGCTGAAAAACTCTCTGTAAAAAAATCATTCATTATCCAATCTGAAGAATTTTTAACAGAAAAGACCTAATTTATACGTTCTATTTTTTCTTAATCTGTTTTCTAGAATAGGAATAAAATGTCTGGTTCCTGCCTATACTGATTGACAAACAGAAATTTGTTTAAGTGAGGGATGAATGATGTTATATCTTCATGATGTATGGGTTAATTGGTTTGAAGGAGAAGAAAACGGCTATAATATTTGTCATTTTCATGAATGGAGGAAGGATGATGGGATCGAACTGTTAGATCAAGTTCCTCTGTTGAAAGTTTCAGCAACACTCTTCCACTACATAGAAAATGACTTATCAGAATTACCTAAGCCATTGCTTAGCGATGTCTATCAAAAAGCGTATGCAAGGAAAAACCATGAACGAATTCAGCTTGACTATTGTTTTATCGTTACCGATGGAAATGGAATTCTAGCTGTAGATACAATAGGCTATCATATTCCAATTCGGAAAAGCAGAATAATTCCTCGGCAAGAACAAATTGTTTATGACATGATAGAAAACCATGATGAGATGGATTACACCTTTACTGAAAAACCTACATCTGAGAAAGAATATCATATTTTATCGCCGTCACCCTTATTTATGAATGGATTGACAAGAAAAGAAAGACAGCTAAAGCAGCTTCTATTCATGGCCATGGACCAATTATTTACGGCGAAAAACACTGCTGAAATCCGTTATTGGTATACAGAATGGGCTCCAGAAAAATATGAGAGCATTCAAGAAATGGATTTTCAAATCGCTTGGCTTGAGTTATATGAGGAAATGAAGGAAGGCTGGTCAGAGAAACATCTTCAACTATGCGAAAACTTAGTAAAGGGGCAGCCATTTTTTGAAAAGCTTTGGCAAGTAGAGACAGGAGATAGTCCATCGATATTATAGGATCGTCTTTTCAGTTTATAGACAAAAGGGGTTCGGAATGTTTTAATTCCGGCCCCCTTTTGAAATTCCCTTTGAATTTTGCTCAAGATTAAGAGATTGGGCCTCTACGAGCCCACTATATTAAGCCATTCTTGGACCTTGCCATGTCCAAATGGCCATCCTCTTTAAATTCATGGCAGCGAAAGTAAGCATCGCCTGCATCGACATTTTTTTAAGTCCCCTTAAAGTGGTCCAACGCATACCATGCTTTTCTTTTGCATCTGCGAATACGCGCACTATTGTTTCTTTACGTTTAGCATATATAGGTTTTACATCCTTGTGATGACGCAGATCGTCATCACCTCAAGTTTTAATACTCCTATTTTAAAACAAAAAAGACTGTAGGCAAAAGCGGTTATATCTAATTGTTAAAACAAAGTTGATTGGAACGGAAGGTGCGAGACTCCTGCGGGAAAAGCGCGTCCAAGGGAGACCCCACAGGCGCAAAGGCGCCGAGGAGGCTCCCGGACCGCCCGCGGAAAGCGAGTTCCCTACGTTCCAATCAACGTTCGGATTTTTAAAACCCTCAAAAAAACTGTAGACAAACTCGATTTTCATCGAGTTTGTCTACAGTCTGAAAAGACGATCCGATTAGGATCGTCTTTTCTTTTATCTTTTTCTTCCAAGTCCCATGCCGTTATACATTTTTCTGATCATTTTATTCGCTTCAATGTTCGCTTTTTCTGCACCACGGTCAAGAATTTCATCCAATTCAGGAGAATCAATTAATTTGTAATAGCGCTCTTGGATTGGTAAGATTTCTCCAAGTACCACTTCAGCTAAATCACTCTTAAAGTCGCCGTAACCCTTTCCTTCGTACATCACTTCAATTTCGGAGTAGGTTTTTCCACTGAAAATGGAGTAAATCGACATTAAGTTGGAAACCCCGGCTTTGTTTTCCTTATCGTAACGGACAATACCCTCGGAATCGGTAACCGCGCTCTTGATGTTTTTTTCAATTTGCTTTGGATCATCCAATAGGGCAATCGTAGCCTTTTTGTTAGGATCAGATTTACTCATTTTCTTAGAAGGCTCTTGAAGCGACATTATTCGTGCTCCTGCCGTCGGAAGGCTGATTTCTGGAATCTTGAAAATTTCGTTGTACTTATTATTGAATCGTTCAGCTAAATCACGTGTTAATTCAAGATGCTGTCTTTGATCTTCGCCGACAGGAACAACATCTGTACTGTAAAGAAGAATATCGGCAGCCATCAGCGGAGGATAGGTCAGCAGTGCTGAAGAAACCCCTTCTTTACCGGCTGATTTGTCTTTAAATTGAGTCATACGCTCAAGTTCGCCAATATAAGATATACTTTGTAATATCCAGCCTGCTTGAGCATGCGCAGGTACCTCTGATTGAATAAAGATTGTATTCTTTTCCGGGTCGAGGCCAATAGCCAAATATAAAGCGGCTAATGTTTTAATGTTTTTTCTTAATTTTAGACGATCTTGTGGAACTGTAATTGCATGCTGGTCAACGATACAAAAGAAACAATCATATTCATTTTGTAGGTTAACAAATTGTTTCATTGCTCCGATATAATTCCCTAAAGTAACGGAACCGGATGGCTGAATGCCGGAGAAAATCCTTTTCAACTGCTAGTCACTCCTCTAAATACGTTTATTAAGTAAATGGATATTCGCTCTTCATTATTGTAAGGATAAATAGAAAATGAATCCACTTTTTTTGAAAGTAACTGGCGCCTTATTTATGATTAGGAAAGCGCTCATTTATATCTCGTGGAGGGGCCGTTTTGAAGTGATCACTTCTTGTATCGACGTCATTCCAGAAATACGAATTGTCCACTATAACTGTATTTTAGCATTTATTCATATTAAATGTATAATCGAAACGGCATAAAGACTATTATCGAGCCCATGAAAGGAATTATTATTTCCTTCTATCACCATTCTGAATTATTTAAGATGATTTCAAGAATGTAGTTCGTTTTTTATTTTTCAATGTGTAGACGATTTTAGGGAAGGATAAAAGGGAATACGTTGTGAACAGAATTATCGTGTATGATAACGTAATTCAAAGGTACTCATAGATTTTATTGCCTTTTTTGAGACTAGAACCCAAAGTTTTTTACTAATTACTGAGATATAGGTGTAAAGTTCAATCGTTGTGGTATAAAGAAAGGGGTCTGTTGTATTTGTAAAATAAAATTGATGACTGATGGCGAATGAGGTGGAGATATGAAACCAATGACTAAATGGTTGATGACAGGGGTGTGTATATTCCTGATTCAACAGCCAGTTCATGCAGAAAGTATGAACGAGACTAGATATGTAGCACTTGAAAGTAAAGAATTGCCTGAGAGGGCACCGCGTTTTGTATTTGATTCGGGTTTGAAGTTTGACTATCCGGATGCTGTGCGCGGAATTTATGTGACTGGACCTGCAGCAGGCGGCAACAAATTCAACGAACTTATTAAATATGTAGATGAAACCGATTTGAATGCGATGGTCATTGATATTAAGGATGACTGGGGAAACGTTACGTATAAGCCAGAAGATCCTGATTCTCCTTATGCTGGGATTGGTAAAGACCAAATAAAGAATCCTAAGAAAATGCTGGAGAAAATGGAGGATAAACAGATTTATCCGATTGCCAGGGTAGTCGTGTTTAAAGATACCCTTCTCGCAAAAAAGAAGCCGGAATGGTCATATTTAGATGGAAAAAAGGTATGGGAAAATGGTCGTGGAGAATCTTTCGTTAACCCATTCATGAAAGAGGTATGGGATTATAATGTTGGAATAGCTATTGAAGCGGCAAAGATGGGATTCAAAGAAATTCAGTTCGACTACGTCCGTTTTCCGGAAGGGTTTGAAAAAAAAGAAGACGAATTGAAATATAATATGGGTGAATATGATGAAGCGAAAATAAGTCATACTGCAAAAAGAGTACAGGCAGTAACGGATTTCGTCAGTTATGCCAAGAAACAACTAGAACCGTACGGAGTAGAGGTGTCAGTCGATATTTTTGGCTATGCTGCTACGTTACCGGAAGCTCCAGGAATTGGCCAAAATTTCACCAAAATATCTGAAAATGTTGATGTTATTTCCTCGATGATATATCCAAGTCATTGGACATCTTATTTCGGTATCGAAAAACCTGATTTGGAGCCTTATGAACTCGTTAAGGAATATGCAAAACTGGAGAATAGGAAGCTTAAAGAACTGGAAGCACCACCGACTTCTAGACCTTGGCTTCAAGATTTTACAGCTTCTTATTTAGGGGATGGAAATTATCAAAAATATGGTAAGGAAGAAGTGGAAGCCCAAATTAAAGCTTTGAATGACAATGGAATTGATGAATATTTATTATGGAATGCAGCCAATCGGTATACAAAAGGGGTAGATTATACGCCATAAAAAGTAAAAAAATGGATGACCGTTAGAGGAATGGCTTTCGGTCATCCAATTTCTGTAGGAATTACCGTTTCTTATTTCCACCAACTTGATTCCATCCTGACTGAATTCGTTTTGATTGATCGAAAATAAGAGAGTGACGTTTACCGCCAAACCATTTTTCACCGATCCCATTCGTCACTACACCATTCACGGCTGTAATGCCAATTACGCAAACCGCTACCAAAATCAGGTCTGTAAAGTAACTAATCATCCTAACCCTCCTAATATTTTCAAGTTCTTTAAGTTCTATTGTAGTGGATAAGAAAAATTGTGGAAAGTAAAAAGTAGTAATAGAGGAGATTAAATTATGAATTGGTATGAAAAGTTAAATCAGTATTTTCCAATTGAAGAAATGAAGTCAAAAGAACATATAGAAATTCTTTTAAGGGATAAGCATGAAATTTACAAAAAAGATGAAGGGCCTGACCATGTTTTATTATATGTGGAAGGGGATGAGTTTATTTTCATTGATTACCTATTTGTTTCCAAGAATTCAAGGGGGCAGGGGTTAGGAAGAAAACTGATTCAAAAATTGCAAAAAAGGCAAAAAACCATATTACTTGAAGTCGAGCCTGTGCAAGAACATGATGATGACACATTGAAGCGACTTCGGTTTTATAAAAGGGAAGGGTTCCAGCATGCTTCTTCTATATCCTATAGCAGAAAATCGCTTGCTACCAAGGAGAATACACCGATGGAAATCTTATATTGGCCATCTGATTCTTCTGTAGAAGAAGAAGACGTATTTAATTTCATGAAAGAAATTTACTCTGAAATTCATACCTATAAGGACAATCACCTCTATGGAAAGTCTTATCAAAATGTAGATGATGTACTGACTATAAGTATGGGGCATGAAATGGATATATTTGAAGAGATGGAAGCATGAATAAAAAGAGCCGGTATATTGAAGTGAACCCAAAAAGTTAGACACTATAATTAGGCAGCCTTGAGGGCATGAACCCGGTAATCTACCGGTCCAAGTACTCTAAAACTGCATGTAATTTTTCGTCTATCGTATATTTAGTCAAAAAACTGCACCCCAATTGTTAGATGTTGTCTAACAATTGGGGTGCAGTTCATATTACCGGCTCTTTTCTTATGTATTTTTAGGTGGGCTACCGAATAAGAATTAACTTCTTGAATATTAACTAATCTCATCCCATTCTGATTCTTTTGATTTACCTTTTTTTTATGTTTATCGTTATATATGCTAAAAGAATGGTTTTTTAAAAGAAAGCAGGAATTTGTTCTTCATTAAAGAAAATATATTAAAATGAACTTGTTTATTAACAAGGAATGGGGGTAAATAAAAGTAACGAACTAATTAAAAAAATATGAGGGTTAAATTGAGAGTTAAATGAGAATGGTAGCTAGGTATTTTCAATTAGAAAAAGTGGATATAATGTATTACATAAAAAAATGAATTAGCTATAGTACAGGCTAAACAAGAAGTTTTAAAGGATTTTTTCAATTTTGAAAAAGGGTGTTCATTTTAAATAAATTAGTGTATAATTAACATTATGAAATACTTATTTAAAATTATTTCAAATTAGAGTGGTACTTATGAATACTAATAGTAGATTTCCCCTCATAGATCACCGATTCTATACTTAGGGAGTGTGAGTAAACATGGTAACATTATATACATCGCCTAGTTGTACTTCATGCAGAAAAGCAAAAGCATGGTTAGAGGAACACGAAATTGGATATAAAGAGAGAAACATTTTTTCAGAACCGCTTACGATTGATGAGATTAAAGAGATTCTGCGTATGACTGAAGATGGTACGGATGAAATTATCTCAACAAGATCAAAAACTTTCCAAAAATTAAACGTAAATTTGGAGAGCCTGCCTCTTCAAGAATTATATAAATTGATTAAGGAAAACCCAGGACTATTAAGACGTCCAATTATCCTTGATGAGAAAAGGCTTCAAGTTGGATATAACGAAGATGAGATTAGACGCTTTTTACCACGTAAAGTTCGTACGTTCCAGTTACGAGAAGCACAACGTATGGTCAATTAAAAAGGTTTTCAAGCTCTGCCGAGAATTGTGCAGAGCTTTTTCTTTATACATAACTGATTTCCCTCTTAAAATTCACCTTTTTGATATTCGCATTCGATTTGGCTACAGCTGGTCACCTTTTAAGATAAAAGAAGAATGCAACTCACGTTGTTGTATATATAATAGAGCATAATCTTTAGCATTAACTAAAATTAAAGGAAGTTCTGTGATAGTTGCATGCGGATGAATTTTTTTATAGAATGAATGGAATATTAGGCAAACAATTGTTTTTTAGATAAGTAATGTTTTTTATTTCCCTTCTTCAAGGTTTTGTCATAAAATGATGTAAAATAGTCTGTTTTTAATGACTAACATGATTTACAGTATTCACTTACGGGTAAAGAGCTTTTAAGAGCAATTTTCGCTTGGGGGTTATTATCCCTTCAAAATGAGAAAGGAAGGGAGAGGGGAATCATGGAAATCGAACGCATTAATGACGATACAGTTAAATTTTATATTTCCTATATAGATATTGAGGAAAGAGGCTTTGATCGCGAAGAGATTTGGTACAGTCGTGAAAGAAGTGAGGAGCTTTTTTGGGAAATGATGGATGAAGTGCATCAAGAAGAGGAATTCATGATTGAAGGACCTTTATGGATTCAGGTTCAAGCTCTTGAAAAAGGCTTGGAAGTTTTGGTCACAAAAGCCCAACTTGCCAAAGATGGTCAGAAACTCGAGCTGCCTCTTTCAGATGATAAATTAAAGGATTTGAATGTATCAGACAAGATGGATACGCTTCTTGACCAACATTTTCATGATAAGGATGAAGAAAGCGGTATTACCTTTGAAGATGGAATGATTGAGTTCATCACAATATTCGAGGACTTTGAAGATGTCATTTCTTTAAGCAAGCGTCATGGCTTGGATAACTGGATAACGAAACTTTATGTTTATCAAAATAAATATTACCTCTATATCGAATTTTCAGAGGCCGAAATTGACGAGGAAGAAATTGATAATATTTTAAGTCTTTTATTGGAATACAGTCAGGAGTCACCGATAACGGTGCACATGTTAGAAGAGTACGGTAAAATAGTGATAGAAAATGATGTATTCGCAACGGTTGATAAATATTTCGTATAACTAATAACTGTGGAGCCGATTTCAGTAGAAATCGGTTTTTTCGCCCTAGAATGAATGTTTTTACCTTAGACAGGAAGGTCTTATTAGAGTGTGCCTGTGTTTTTTAATTGGAGGTAGTCTAGGTGAAGAATAAAGTCGGCATTAGTCTGCTTATTCTCTTGTTGGGTAGCACGTGGTATTTTCTATTAAAGGAGGTCAATGAAGGGCTCTTTAGTTATTTTAGTCTGATATTGACTCTTTTCTTGGTGATTATTGGATTTATCATCTTCCTCGAAAATCGGGATCCCGCCCGTACCATAACGTGGCTAGTAGTATTTGGTGCTTTCCCAATTATCGGTTTCATGTTTTATTTTTTGTTTGGACGTAATTTCCGGAAAGAACGGATATTTCATAAGAAATATTTTTTAGATAAGCAAAGTTTCGTAAAAATAGACAGCGAAGCACAACTTTATAATCGGAAAATTAAGGAGATGGGGGAGCACCCCCAGAAGTTATTTTCTCTTGCGCAAAGGCTTGGGAATAGTCCCATCTCATTTACAACTGAAACTCGAATCTTAACAAATGGAGAGGAAACATTTTCTAATATCATCAAGGAATTAAAAAAAGCCAAACATCATATTCATTTAGAATATTATATAGTTAGGGATGACCATATTGGTGGTGTGCTTAAGGATGTATTGATTCAAAAAGTAAGAGAAGGGGTAAAGGTTCGTTTTTTATATGATGCTGTTGGCTCTTGGAAGTTAGCCAGATCCTATATTTATGAGTTGAAGAATGTAGGGGTAGAAATGGTTGCCTTTGGCCCGCTGCGTCTCCCTCTACTGAATAATAAATTCAATTTTCGTAATCATCGGAAAATAATTGTGATAGATGGGTCTATCGGTTTTATGGGGGGCCTCAATATTGGTGATGAATATCTGGGACGTAATCCGAATTTTGGATTTTGGCGTGATACTCACCTTATGGTGAAGGGCGAAGCAGTAAGGACGTTACAGCTCATTTTTTTACAGGACTGGTATTACAGTACCGACCACAGCTTTTTATCGGACGAATACCTCCAAACGGGCCTGCCGCTTCATCATGAACATGGTGGTGTACAAATGATTGCAGGTGGTCCGGATAGTGAATGGACAATCATTAAGAGCATTTTCTTTAAGATGATTACTTCTGCAGAAGAGTCTGTATGGATTGCATCTCCTTACTTCGTTCCTGATGACGATATTTTTCAGGCATTAAAGGTGGCCGCTTTGAGTGGTTTGGATGTCAGGCTGCTCGTTCCGAAAAAACCTGATAAGCGTATTGTTTTTCATGCTTCCAGAACGTACTTTCCAGAATTGCTTGCGGCTGGAGTCCGAATTTTTCAATATAATGAAGGGTTCATGCATAGTAAAATTGTCATCGTTGATCATCAACTAGCTTCAATTGGGACAACAAATATGGATATGAGGAGTTTTCACTTGAATTTTGAAGTCAATGCCTTTCTCTACCGGACGGAAAGTACAGAACACCTGGTAAATGACTTTTTGGAAGATATAAAGGTTTCACAAGAGGTGAATATGGATGAATTCACCAAACGGAATATTGGGTTAAAATTACTTGAGTCCACTTGCAGATTACTTTCACCACTTCTTTAATGCCGATCAGGCATTTTTTTTGCTTAAATTTAAAAGGAATCCTATGCGATAAAAGCGAATGATATAAATTGAGGAGGTGATGTATGCTAACTGCGATAAAAAAGGACGGGACTTGGATTGCCCTCCCTGAAAAAATGACAGAAAGTTTGCTTACGGAATTGAGAATGTCAACAGATTATTACTGTCCATGCTGCAAAGCAGAAATGACAATCAAGGCCGGAATGATTAAAATCCCCCATTTTGCCCACAAAAATAATTCTTCATGTCGTGCATCGTCGGAACCGGAATCCGCTTATCATTTAATGGGAAAAAGAAAATTGTTTCATTGGTTTGAATCACACCACTATCAAGCTGATTTAGAAGCCTACCTTCCTGAAATAAGGAAAAGGGCAGATATCTTAGTAACGATTGGTGGTACACGCTATGCAGTTGAATTCCAATGCTCGGTTATTTCAGAAACTGAATTCATAGAACGAACAATTTCCTATCAAAGTGTCGGTATCAAGCCAATTTGGATCCTAGCAGCTAAACATTTGAAAAGAAGGAATCTACATGAATTCAGTTTATCAGACTTTCAATGGTTGTTTGTTACTGGCAGTTACCATCACCCGTTTCTTTGGATGTATTGTCCAGAAACGAATCAATTATCAGCATTAAAAAACCTCACTCCTTTTTCCCCAAGAAACGTGTTTGCTGAATTAACTACTGCTTCATTAGTAATACTCCGCCCTAGTCAGATAGCGCCTCGAACCTGCTTCAGCTTTCCTTTTCTACCTGCTTGGAGAAGTAAACGAAAAAACTGGTGCCTTCACCGTGTGAAAACTGCACGGAGAAGTGATTCATTTTTCCAGGGACTCTATTCACATAATATTTCGCCTGCAACGATTCCAGTTGAAATTGGGGTACCGGTTAGAGGGATGCTATTGATTGAAACACCGCCGATTGAATGGCAAGCTTGGCTTTATATGGACGTGTTTCAAAAGAAAAAGCCGGGGGAAAAGATAATTATGAATGATGTTATCTATTTTTTTAAGAAGCGTGCAAAAAATGGGGGAATAAAGTTCAGATCATTGCCTTTGCTTAAGGAAATACGCATAGAGTATCCTATTAGGCAATATATTCAGCTGTTAGAGCAAATGGGTTTTATATCAGAGTTGGAAAAAGGGGTTTTTAAAGTTGTGAAGCAATTCTCTCTTCCGTCGAATGGTGATGAAAGTCAAGTGATGGAAAAAAATTTCTATAATGAACATAAGTTGATGATAGAAAAGGGGAATATCCATTATAATAAGTGATACCATCGCAATTTATCTTGAATTCAGATGAAAGGGCAGGATTATTTTTGTTAATGGAGAAATAGTAAGAAGAAGGATTTTTATACTTTAAGAAAGCATGATCGTTGTATAAAGTAAATACGACGTTCAATCCGGTTTCAGGAAAGGGTTAACTAACTGGAAAGTTTTCTATAGAATGGAGAGGAATTATTATGACACAGGAAACAAAAGTAAATACATTGCCCTCAAGAAGTGAAATTGCAGCTGAAGATACTTGGAGGCTGGAAGATATCTTCGCGACTGAAGAAGACTGGGAAGCTGCCTTCAAAGCTGTAAAAGAAGACCTTAAGAAAGCGGATGCGCACAAAGGAACATTAGGGGAAAGTGCTGAAAAGTTATTTGGAGCCCTGCAATTTCAAGATGAGGTATTTGAGAAGCTAGGGAAAGTTTACTCTTATTCACATATGCGCAATGATCAAGATACAACCAATCCTTTTTATCAAGGAATGGAAGACCGTGCAAAGGCTTTATACGCCCAGGCAGCCGCCGCATTTTCTTATATGGTTCCTGAACTATTGAGTATTGACGAAAGCAAAGTGGCTGGTTTTTTAGAAGAAAAAGAAGAATTGAATTTATATAAACATTCATTGGAGGAAATTAGTCTTCAGAGGCCTCATATCTTGTCTGCTGAGCAAGAAGCTTTATTGGCACAAGCATCGGAAGTACTCGATGCATCAGGTAATACATTTGGCATGCTTAACAATGCAGATTTGAAATTCCCGACCATCAAGGATGAAGAGGGAAATGAAGTGGAAATAACTCACGGAAGATATATCCGTTTCCTTGAAAGTGAAGATCGTCGTGTACGTGAGGATGCATTTAAAGGGGTATATAGTAAGTATGGAGAGTTCCGTAATACATTTGCTTCAACCCTGTCAGGTGAAGTGAAGAATCATAACTTCAATGCGACAGTTCGAAAATATGATTCGGCACGTCAAGCTGCTTTAAGTAACAACAATATTCCGGAGACAGTATACGATAATCTCGTTAAAACGGTCAATGACAATTTGCCGTTATTGCACCGTTATCTAGAATTACGTAAAAAAGTACTCGAATTAGATGAACTTCATATGTATGATTTATTCACTCCGCTTGTAAAAGAAGTGAAAATGGAAGTGACATATGAGGAAGCGAAAGATTATGTCCTTAAGGGTCTTGCTCCACTTGGGGAAGACTATTT
Source organism: Peribacillus sp. NPDC096540 (assembly GCF_050278525.1). Taxonomy (NCBI): domain Bacteria; kingdom Bacillati; phylum Bacillota; class Bacilli; order Caryophanales; family Bacillaceae; genus Peribacillus; species Peribacillus sp. NPDC096540. The sequence continues at coordinate 114,471 of NZ_JBNNTG010000002.1, forward strand.
AAATGTTTTAAAAGAAGGATTTGAAAATCGTTGGGTTGATGTGCATGAGAACAAAGGGAAACGAAGCGGTGCCTATTCCTCTGGTACATACGGGACGAATCCTTATATTTTAATGAACTGGCAGAATAACGTGAATAACTTATTCACGCTCGTTCATGAGTTTGGGCATTCGGTCCATAGCTTTTATACACGTAAATATCAGCCATACCCATACGGAAATTACTCTATTTTTGTAGCAGAAGTCGCATCGACATGTAACGAAAATCTATTGAATGATTATTTATTAAATACAATCGAGGATGAAAAGAAACGCATCTATTTATTAAATCATTATTTAGAAGGCTTCCGTGGTACGCTGTTCCGCCAAACGATGTTTGCTGAGTTTGAACATACCATTCATTTGAAAGCTCAAAATGGAGAAGCATTAACAGCAGATATGCTGACGAAGGAATATTATGAACTTAACAAGAAATACTTTGGAGAGAATGTAGCAATTGATGAAGAAATAGGTCTCGAATGGGCTCGAATTCCACACTTCTACTATAATTATTACGTATATCAATATGCGACTGGTATTAGTGCAGCTACAGCCTTAAGCAAGCAAATTCTCGAAGAAGGAGAACCAGCTGTCAAAAGGTATTTGGAGTTCTTAAAATCAGGAAGTTCTGATTATCCAATTGAAGTTCTCAAAAAGGCTGGCGTCGATATGACAAAAGCAGAGCCAGTTCAAGAAGCCATGAATGTATTTGAAGAAAAATTAAATGAGTTGGAAGAACTTTTGGCTAAATAAGTATTGAAAAGGACCCGTATCTATGCGGGTCCTTTTCAGCTTACGTTATAAACCTCTAAAACGATTTCTTTGATTTAAACTGTGAAGAATAATGAAAAAAACAAAAAATAAAATAGGGGAGGTGAAATACAAAGGAATGAGATTCATTATACCGAGTAGCTGGACGAACAGCGACCCTATTAAGAGAATAAGTAAAATAGTGCCTTTCAATTTGGTCACCTCCAACCTAATAGAAATAGAAAATTGAACCCTCCTTATAAAATTTTATGTTTTAGAATTGGCAGTATTCTAAGAATATGACAATAATGTGAAATGACGCACAAAGTGCTTGCGTTAGATAAGTATTATCTGATATAGTACAGATATAGAAGTTATCACATCCAAACATATACCCCTTTGTTTGATCGTCGTGAAATTTCTCCCATCCCCTTTGTTCGTATAAATAGATGAAAACCCCTGTGAATTTCACGATTTGTAGGGGTTTTTTCATTAGAAAATATGCAATCTATACTTTTAAGTGATAGATATAGTGAAAAATGCATGTATTAAAGGGGATTAACTTCGGTTAATTGATTTTGAGCTCTATGAATACGTTTGCAAAAAATATTAGGTTTTATTGATAAAAAAATGTACAAATAAATAAAAAGTATGAAGATGGTTGGTGAAAATACATTGTGAAATTAATCACAATGTATTTTCACCATCATTAATCATTAAATATATATTCATCTCGTATTTTGATAAAAGCTTTAAATCAAAAGCTTTCAAGAATTTATCGATTATAATAATAACGAACTGAACATATAGAAAAAATATTTTGTGAACAAATTGTGAAGAGATGCACAATGTAGTTGAAATATAGATGGGTTATCTGTTATATTATTTATTGTGAAGTGAATCACAAACAAACTTATACCCCTTTGTTTGATCGTGAAAAGTTTCTCCCATCCCCTTATTTCTTATATAAAAAACCATGCAAACGATTGATTTGCATGGTTTTTCCCTTTTTTATAATCAAAAAAGAAGCAGTCATTCTTATGACTACTTCTCTGTATATCTCCAAAATGTTCCGTACTTTGCTGGAATTTTTTCAGCAACTTGTTTTAACACAAGTTTCTTCATTTCTAACTCGACGTTATTTTTATTCATATTGTAAACCGTTTCGATTTCTTTAGTGGCAACTAGTTTAAAACAACTTAAAAACTCTTCTAGCGATGGAGGTTCAGCAGGGGTAGGAAGACCATTCAGCATGTCTTCCAAGATATGAACATATACCTCGTAAGAATAGACACCCGAAACTTTTATTCCTTCTTCTTCAATATTTTGATTAAAGAATACAAGCGATGGTATTTCTGTTACTTCCATTTCGCTTGTGATTTTTAAGTCACATTGAAAGCCCTTAGCTGCACTGGAAGAATTTATATCATGGAGAAATTCCTCAACATCTAATCCTACGGTTTTGGCGCAATCGGTCAGGACTTTTATATTAGAAATATCCCTTTTACCAATGAATACATACTCTTGAAGCTGTCTTAAAAAGCGAATCGCTAGTTTTCTGCCCTGTAATTCGGCTGCTTTGATGGCAATGGAAGCTGAATATGGAGAAAAGATTGGGTTTTCTAACCAAAGGCTTCCGTCACAGGACATTCCTGAGCGGCTGGCAGTCTTTTCCCAAACTTGAGCAAGGTTTTCGTAATTTTTATTTTTCCCCATATTAAGAGAATCGATTTTACCGCTTAAAACATGGCGTAAGCTGAATAATTGGCCATATTCTATCTGTAATTTTCTTATAATTGGTTCTAAGCCCCAGCACTCGGGACAAAGTGGATCAACAAAAACATAAATTTCAATTGGCTTTTTTCCTATATCATAACAATGCTGTGTCTTTATCCAATCGGAAATATTGAAAACTGGTTTATGTGCGCTCAACTGTCTTCTCCTTTCCCGTCCGTACCGGATGTATTGATCATATGTTGTGCCGTCAAATAGAGGCGGTGATAGAAAAACTCCCGTATTTCACCCTCAAGGCCTACTTCGTCCATAGCTTGATACATGCAGGAAAGCCATGCTTTCGCACGTTCTGGTGTTATTTCAAAAGGTATATGTCGAGCCCGCAACATAGGATGACCGTGTTCTTCAGTATATAAAGAGGGACCACCTAAATATTGAGTCATAAATTGTTTTTGTTTACGGACCGTTTCTGTTAAATCGTCAGGGAAAATCGGAAGCAAATCCGGGTGTTGACTAACGTTGGAGTAAAACACATCAATTAACTTGTGTAATTGCCCCTCTCCAATTAATTCATATGGTGTAGGGTTCCCTTGCATCATGCTGATTACTCCTTTTAAAAGAAAAATGGTTGATATTTATTCATATTTTAACAATGACGTACTCATAAAACAATTATATAGCTTGAGGAAAGTTTTACATCTGTATTATGACAAGGGAAAATAAATAAAAAAACCGCTTTTATTGGCGGTTTTTTAAATCTGTGTGAGATGTAAATATAGCTATATCTTTACACTAAAAAAGCTGACCCAACTTAAATTAAGGGCCAACTTTAATTAGCAGGAAAATGTGGTGAAAACTTTTTGAACATAGTTTTGTGTTTCTTTAAAAGGTGGGATGCCGTTATATTTATCGACATTACCTGGTCCGGCATTATAAGCAGCAAGGGCAACTTGGATGTCTCCGTTATAACGAGCTAGCATTTGGCTCAAATATTTACTCCCTCCCAAAATGTTTTGCTCTGGATCTGTGATATCATCCACACCTAGGCTTCTGGCAGTTGCGGGCATTAACTGCATAAGGCCTGCCGCACCAGCATAGCTAGTAGCTTTAGGATTAAAGTTCGATTCTTGTTTAATAACTGATTTAATTAGTTTTTCTGGGAGATTATATAAAGTGGCCGCCTTGCTGATGATGTCATCATAAATTGTAACAGTTTCGCTAGTTTTATGGCTAGTATTGGCTGTTGTTAACGAATTCATAGATGCTAGGTTGGTGGATTGAAGAAATGATTTTGCTTCATTTTCCACATTAGACAGCAAGGATCCCAAGGACTGCGATGTACCTTCTAAAGTATCACTCGAAACCAGTTCCGACAGCATGTCCTGGAAGTTGGATTGAGATGTATTAGTATTTATGATGTCGCCAGTTGTGAATTTCTGGATGGACAGCAGTTCAATAAAGGTTTTGAAATCTTGGATTTTCAAACGCTCCACCTCCGAATTTGGGTTTGGTCAGGATTAGTTCTGGAATTTGGCCAGATAAAACCTCTTAACTTTATTTTCGGTTTTTCTTACTGGAATTTGAAGGGTTTCTAGGAGAGAAAGGAAAATTTTTTTTCCGGTTTCAGCATCTGTTACTTCGTATTCAAGCTCAAAGTCTTCCTGGTTTACATACGAACTGTGGTCTAAAACAAGGATCCCTCCTTGGTATGGAAATTCAAAACGGTCCGTCTGTAGGGTCCCAAAGCAAGTAAACTCATTAGGATTGAGCCCGCCTTCGAGAATAAGATGCTTGATTGGTCCTTCAGGAAAAGTATTATGGTTTAGAAATAAATAAGCGGTCTCCTTAGTTATATCTTGATTCGTTTCTAATAGTCCTTCTGTTGCAGGTTGTTTTAAAGTTAGTTCGTATCGCTCATTTTTTTCCCTGATTCGAAGTGCAGAGTTTTGATTTTTTAAATTAAATTTCATTGTATCAAAATAATGATTTTGCTGAGATTTAAAGTTCGAAGTGTTGATTTGAAAATAATCAATTAATTGAGTAAACTCCTGTTCATTTAAAAGGTTTTTAAATTCAATTTCAATATGCTGGTTCATGTGTTTCCTTCCTTTCTGCCTGTTATCTTAGATTAATCATATAAGAACCATTCCTGCTGTCAAATTGAATACAATAATTTTTAGTTATTGTACTTGAATATTTAGGAATCAATTGCCGGATATGATAAAATATAAACGTTGAGCATGATGAAGTGAATTACAGTATATAGGGGAATTATACATATTTTAATTTCTGGACGATTTTAAAAGATCCATGTGTAAGACAGTTAGCTATAGAGCTGTCGGATTAGAGAGAAGAATCGAAGCGTCCTGCCCATACCAGAGTTGAACAGGCGCTTTTTCGATAGATATAGGTGGTGTGGCAATGGAGATTTGGGACGATTTCTTGGCGCCTTATAAACAGGCTGTTGAAGAATTAAAGGTTAAGTTAAAGGGATTAAGGAAACAGTTTGAAAGAGAGAATATTCACTCGCCTATCGAATTTGTAACAGGCAGAGTAAAGCCGATCGTTAGCATTTTGGATAAGGCGAGTCAGAAGGATATTCCAATTGATAAATTAGGCACTGAAATACAAGATATCGCAGGCCTTAGGATGATGTGTCAGTTCGTGGATGATATTGAACAGGTTGTAGAGCTTTTACGCGGTCGCAATGACTTCGAAATAGTCGAAGAGAGAAATTATATTTCTCATAAAAAAGCAAGTGGCTACCGTTCTTATCATGTTGTCATACGCTACCCGGTTCAGACAATTCATGGCGAGAAAAATATTCTTGCTGAAATTCAGATTAGGACCTTAGCGATGAATTTTTGGGCGACGATTGAACACTCGTTAAATTATAAATATAAAGGTATTTTTCCCGAAGATATTCAAATACGGTTGAAACGAGCTGCAGAAGCAGCATTTCTGCTGGATGCAGAAATGTCGCAAATACGTACGGAAATTCAAGAAGCACAGCGTCTTTTTTCAAGAAAAAAAGATTCTTAAAAACAATAATCGTTTAATAAGAAGAAATCTAAAATAGTAAGGTGGGATTACATGAAATTTGCGATAACGTCAAAAGGAGATGCGAAATCAAATACTTTAATGCAAAGGATGAGAACGTATCTTCAGGACTTTCATTTGGAATATGACGAAGATCAACCGGATATTGTAATATCGGTTGGTGGTGATGGGACATTGTTATATGCTTTTCATCGTTATAAGAACCGCTTAGACAAGACAGCCTTTGTTGGTGTACATACAGGTCATCTTGGGTTTTATGCAGATTGGACCCCGGATGAAATTGAAAAATTGGTGATAGCATTAGCAAAAACACCATTTCAAATTGTTGAATATCCGCTGCTTGAAACAATTGTCCGATATCAGCATGGAGGACGTGAAGCAAGATTTTTGGCATTAAATGAATCTACAGTCAAAAGTGTTGAAGGTACCCTTGTAATGGATGTGGAAATACGTGGCCAGCACTTTGAAACGTTCCGTGGGGATGGTTTGTGCATTGCGACACCGTCAGGAAGCACAGCTTATAATAAAGCACTTGGAGGAGCGATTGTCCATCCTTCGATTGATGCAATCCAGATTACCGAATTGGCATCCATTAATAACCGGGTGTTTAGGACGGTCGGATCGCCACTTTTGCTGCCGGCTCATCATACATGTATGTTCCGGCCCGTCAATGCAGTCAATTTTCAAATCACGATTGATCATTTAACCCTGCTTCAGGAAGATGTAAAATCGATTCAATGCCGTGTTGCTGATGAAAAAATTCGTTTCGCTAGATTCCGTCCATTTCCATTCTGGAAAAGAGTTCATGATTCATTTATTGCTAACTAAGGAGCTCAGATCACTTCATGTCAAATCAAAACTTTTCTTTAACTTGGTCGGTTTCTGAAGAGGATTCTGGCTCTTTACTGCGGGAATTTCTCAGCAAATACGATATTTCAAAACGAGCATTAACGGATATTAAGTTTAAAGGTGGTTTAATCAAGGTGAATGGCTTAGAAGTGACTGTGAGGGAGCGGATTAAAACTGGCGACAGCGTCACAGTCATATTTCCTCCGGAACAGGCAAGTGAAGGCCTTCTTCCAGAACCCTTCCCACTTCTTGTCAGGTACGAAGATGAATTTGTATTGGTAGTTGTCAAGCCTCCTTCTATGAACACCATTCCATCTCGTGAGCATCCCAATGGCAGTCTTGCGAATGGTTTAGCAGGGTATTATAAGAAGATGGGAATCAATGCAACGATTCATATTGTTACAAGACTTGACCGTGATACATCGGGTTTGGTTTTAATTGCCAAACATCGACATATCCATCACCTTTTATGTGAGCAACAAAAATCTGGACATGTTAAACGGCGATACCAAGCCATTGCTGAAGGACTTGTTAACGGACCAAAAGGAAAGATAGAGGCGCCAATCGGACGGAAATCGACCAGCATTATTGAAAGGGAAGTTCGGGAAGATGGTCGCTATGCCTGTACTCTTTTTGAGGTATTAGCCCAAACTGAAACCTATACATTTCTTAATTTGGAGCTCCTAACTGGGAGGACACACCAAATCCGGGTTCATATGGCTCATATTGGACACCCGCTTGCTGGGGATGATTTATATGGAGGACAAAAGGAAATAATCGCCCGTCAGGCCCTGCATTGTTTCGAATTAAAATTTCTCCATCCTTTTACCAAGAAAGTGATGTTGTTTCAAGAAAAACTACCTCATGATATGATACATTTACTTGATGGGAATTAGTGGGTAGATCATTGCGTTTGTTATGAAAGTATAACGTTGAAAATAAGCATATATTTTAAATCTGTCGTCACAAAAGAACTCACCAAAATGGCGAGTTTTTTTTGTTAATCAAAAGAAGTCCTGAACTTCTCTGCTATATAAGGCATTGTTGAAGGCACATCTTGAAGATCCATTTCCGGATAACGGACAGCAGTTAGTTTTCCACCGAAGACGCAGCCGGTATCAATGTTGTATGTATGGTTGACTTGTCTTGCCTCCGGAACCGGTGTATGTCCATACACAATCCAGGCTTTCCCTTTGTAGGACTGAGCCCAGTCCTTTCTGACCGGCGAGCCGTCTGGATGCTTGGAGCCATTGATATCTCCGTAAAGGACAAAAGTTTTTACTTTACTTCCATATTGACCGATATAATCGGCGCGAATACCAGCATGAGCAATAATTAAACGGTCTTCATCGATGAGTTGATAGAGTGGTGATCTTTCATACAATTCCATGAATTTTTTCCGGATTTTCTTCTGCTCCCGAACGTTTAAGGATTGATATTCAGCTACTGTAGTCTCTAAACCATGAGATACTTGCACTTTATTGCCTGAAAAATAACGATACAGTTTATTGCAATGATTACCTGGAGCATATAGCGCAATATTTTGGTTAATGACTAATTCATAGACCACTTCAATTACACGGAGAGAATTTGGGCCGCGATCGGTTAAATCTCCTACAAAGCCAAGGATTCTTCCTGAGGGATGGACAGGTATGCCGCTTTCCCAAGTATATCCCATTTTTTCTGTCAGTTGCCTAAATTCTGTGAAACATCCATGGATGTCCCCAATGATATCGATATTCATTTGTCACACCCTTTGTTTGTTTTGTATATGTTTATGGTATTAGTATAGTATTATTTAAAAAAATAAAATATAAACGAGGAAAATAAAAAATAAGTTTGTTGGAGGTGTTTAGTTATGGAAGAGTTGAGGGAACTGGAAAGTAAACAAATGAATAATGCGCTATTGCTTGACGCACTTAAAACAGAAAACCTAGATCAGTTCCGCACGGAGTTCCTAGAAATGCACCCATACGATCAGGCTCAATTTTATACAAGCTTATCGGATGAATTTAGGTCAGTTATGTACAAATATTTATCTCCGGAAGAAATGGCAGGTCTATTTGAAAACATTGAAATAGATGAAGATGATTACGAAAGCCTCCTCGCTGAAATGAATCCTTCTTACGTAGCTGATATGCTATCCCATATGTATGCGGATGATGCTGCCGACGTGTTAAATGAAATAAATGAGGAGCAGGCTGTCAGCTACTTGACGATCATGGATGATGAAGCAGCTAGTGAAATCCAAGAGCTTCTGAACTACGAGGAATCTACAGCAGGAAGCATAATGACGACAGAGTTCATTGCTATTGAGGCGAACGAAACGGCTCGCTCAGCGATGCAGATTTTGAAACGGGAAGCACCGCAAGCAGAAACGATTTACTATGTATTTGTTACAGACCAAGATAAGAAACTGCTTGGTGTGTTATCGCTCCGGACCTTGATTATCGCTGATGAAGAGGCTCTAATTAGTGACTTAATGGATGACCGGGTAGTATCTGTTCCTGTATCGGAGGACCAAGAAGAGGTGGCCCGTAAAATAAGGGATTATAATTTCCTTGCTTTACCGGTCGTCGATTTTCAAAACCATTTGTTAGGGATCATTACAGTTGATGATATCATCGATGTCATGGACGAAGAAGCATCCGATGATTATTCTAAATTAGCGGGTATATCAGATCTTGACCACGTCGATAAGAGTCCATTTTCAGCTGCAAAAAAACGGCTGCCATGGCTGGTCATTCTCTTGTTTTTAGGCTTGTTGACTGCGAGTCTGATTGGTCGATTTGAAGAGACACTGAGCCAAAAAGCCATTCTTGCTGTTTTTATTCCATTGATTGGTGGCATGGCTGGAAATACAGGAACACAGGCACTGGCAGTAGCGGTCAGAGGAATCGCAACTGGGGAATTAGAACAGGAAAGCAAGTGGAAACTGGTTCTTCGAGAGGCTGGAACGGGCCTTATTATCGGCCTAACATGCGGAATTGCCATCATTTTTATCGTCTTTTTTTGGCAAGATGATTTTATGCTTGGATTATTAGTCGGTATTTCGATTTTCATTACTCTAATCGTTGCCACACTTGCAGGTTCACTTGTCCCGCTCCTCATGCATAAAATGAAGATTGACCCAGCGGTTGCTTCCGGTCCTTTCATTACAACCATCAACGACCTTATCAGTATACTGATTTATTTCGGATTAGCAACATTATTCATGGGATATTTACTGTAAGCGAAAAAGGTTAACCACTCGCTAACAGGATTTCCGAATGTTTAATGCAAGCAGTGAGTAGAAAACGGTGTTTTTCTCATCATAAATTTGATATACTGTCATTAGTAGCAGGTACTAATAACTTGTATCAAAATAGGAGGTCACTACGATGACTTTTTCATTAGAGGGAAAAACGTTTGTCATAATGGGTGTTGCCAATAAAAGAAGTATTGCTTGGGGAGTGGCCCGTTCCTTACACAAAGCAGGGGCCAAGTTGATATTTACTTATGGAAAAGAACGTACAGAAAAGAGCGTCAGGGAGCTATCTTCCACTTTGGAAGGCGAATCTGCAATCATATTACAATGTGATGTAACAAAGGACGAAAGCATTGAAAAATGTTTTGCGGCGATCAAGGAAGAAGCAGGTGTCATTCATGGTGTGGCACACTGTATCGCATTCGCAAATAAAGAAGAGCTGGACGGTGATTTTGTTAATACGAGCCGTGAAGGATTCTTGCTTGCTCATAATATTAGTTCGTTCTCTTTAACCGCTGTAGCTAAAGCAGCGAAAGAAATTATGACTGAAGGCGGCAGTATTGTCACAATGAGTTACCTTGGCGGTGAACGAGTTATGCCAAACTATAATGTAATGGGAGTGGCTAAGGCGTCACTTGAAGCCAACGTACGGTACCTGTCGAGTGACCTTGGTAAGGATAATATTCGTGTGAATGCAATATCTGCTGGTCCAATACGTACATTATCTGCTAAAGGAGTCCGTGATTTTAATACAATCTTGAAGAAGATTGAAGAAGAAGCACCGCTCCGTCGTACGACAACGCCTGAAGAAGTCGGAGATACGGCTGTGTTTTTATTCAGTGACATGTCCCGCGGGATTACTGGTGAAAATATTCATGTGGATTCCGGTTATCATATAATCGGATGATAAAAGGGGACTCTTTAAGGTCCCCTTTTTAATTTTTTGAACTTTTATCATTCTGTCCCTCAAAGATTGGTGTTAATGTTTGTTTTCCGGTATCTTGAAGATTTATTTCAATCTTAATAGACTTAATTGAATCTTCATCTAAAGGGATTCTCCCTCCTGTTTCAATCCTCTTCCAAGTTTTAATATCCTCTCGATAAAGTGTTTTCGATAACCTGAACAAGTCCAGCCCTCTTTTTTGTGTATATTGATATGTGTATTTTATTTCTTTCTTGATAGAGCGCATTAATTCTTTTTCATATTCCTTGCGTGTTATATCTCTTTTCATCATGTCAACACTTGCTTTAATCTTCATTTTTACATGAAATCGAACTTTTCCGTTTTTTTCTACGATGGGTGTTATCTTAGTCTTCTTATCGTACACAACAACTGACGTATTCCTTTTCGTTCCAGGGAAAAGGGTAACCTCATCACGAACAAATTGTTTGTTAACTAATCTTGCACCTCTCATCACCTTTTTAGGTAGAATGGCTTTTATTTTATTTTCTGAAATGACAGCAATGTTTTCCATTAATAAATCCTTCTTCTTTTTTTCTTTCTGCCCTGTCCATTGCTCCGTAATTTTTAGTTGGGGAATTGAAACGTAATAAGCAGGTTCATTCAACTCAATGAGAATCTCTCTTAAATTTATCGGTGGGATAAAAGAGCTTTGATTATAGTTACCCTTTGGATCACTTAATTTTGAAAAAGCCATGGAAATGTTATCGATAGGGGAAATGAGCATGGCGTCTTTTACCGAATTCTTAGTCATGTAAAAGTAAATTCGGTAGCGTGTTTCGCGATAACGGTCCAATAAATCAACCGTATATTTGAAGTTGCCAGCTTTAATGGCTTCTTCCGAAAAAATAACAAAAGAAAGATGTCCCCAATAAATACGTCGATCTGACGTGTGATATAAGTTAAACAAGGCTTCGTCGATAGAATTTCCAGTAGCACTTCCGATATCAGCAGCATTTAGGGAACTGGGATCTCCACCTGATTCGGATTTTGCGAGCCCTTTCATATTAATGATTTGAAGGTGAATGACGACCTTTCCGTCTTTATAATCGATCCCTAATCCATTTGCAAAAACAAGTCGTTCAGGTTCATTTGAATCCCAGCAACCAGAGAGTACGGAAAAACATAATAGTATTAGAATGAATCTGTATCTGTATCTCATTTTTTTCCATCATCGCCTTTCTTCGTGGGGTCTTTAGAAGAAAAGATAGAAGGGCGTTTTATATCCATAGATGGAGGAATCCGAAAAAGGGTTTTTACAACATTGGACCAACTTAAATTAGCAGATACTTCCATATAAGGGACGCCTAATATTCGTATATTACTCACATACGCACAGAGAAATAGCGCTAAAAGCATGAATGCGAAAAGGCCTAAAAATGAGGCGGAAATAATAGCAACCAGCCTAATTAAGCTAATGGCCCCAATGATTGATTGATTGACGAGTGTAAAAGTAGCTACAGCTGAGCCTGCAATCACAACAAGCATGGCAGGACTTGTTAAACCGGAACGGATCGCAGCATCCCCAATAATTAAAGCGCCCAATACACTTAATGTTGGACCAATCGATGTAGGTAATCGCATCCCGGCTTCTTTGAATATTTCAAAGACGGTGACCATCGTAATGGCTTCAATTGCGGTAGGAAGTGGCAATCCTCTTCTGGACTCGACAACGGTAGCCAACAAGATCAACGGAAGCTGATCTTGATGAAAGGTGGTTAAAGCTACCCAAAAACCTGGTAAAAGAGCAGCGATGAAAATGCCAAAAATTCGAAGAGCCCTTTCAAAGGAAGCATAGACAGACGTGAATTCATTGTCTTCCGATGTTTTTAACACAATAAAAAGGTTGATTGGGGTGATCATCGTATAGGCAACCCCGTCAATTAAAATTAAGATCCTGCCTTTTAATAGGCATTGGACAGCAAACTCAGGCTTACCTGAATAGTCATGCCTTGGGAAGAGCGAGGAGGGCTGTTCTTCAATTAACACCATAAACTGATTTCCTCCAAATATTCCATCTATATCAATTGCTTCAATCTGTTTAGAGATTTGCTGAACCATATCTGGATCAGTGATATCATCCATATATAAAACAGCGACTTTAGTCAAAGTTCGCCTGCCCACTTCGAAATATTTTACACTTAAAGAATTTGTACGCATTCTCTTCCTAATTAAAGCCACATTGATGGATAAATCTTCAATAAAATTATCTCTCGGTCCTTTTATCGTTACTTCTGTCGTTGTTTCCTCTGGATTACGTTGCGGGCGCTTTGCTATGTTTGCAGAAACCAAATAGTCGTATCCTTCAAAGTAAATCAATAATTTCCCAGAATAGATATCTGCGAACAACTCTTCCTTGGTGTTTATATCAGTAAGTTGAGGAAGATAAAGAGAGTCCTTTATGTCATTAATAGTTAATATTCCTTTTGGATATTTACGGAAAAATAATGTTAGCCTTTCAAATACAAGATTATTTAATAATTCAGTATCGACAAGCCCTTCACATCCAATTAATGTGACTTTTATCGGGGACTCATCACGATATAAACTGCTTTGGAAAAATACATCTTCTGAACGATGAAAAATTTCTTTTAAATCGGATTCGTTTTTTATTATTAACTTCTCTGACTTTTCAGCTTTACTATTCGGTTTTGACGGTTGCTTTTTCATTTTTTTGAACATTGGATGAGGACCTCCTTTTTCTACGATTACTGAAGAAAACAAAAATACTTAAAAGTATGGAAACCGCTAAAAAGAACCAAAATGTAATCGGCATAACGAATGTTTTAATAATGAAATATAAAATAACATCGCTGAAGTTAAATGAATTAGAAATGATAAGGAAAATAGAATAGGTTATGAGCAATATGGTTTTGTTCCGCTTTTTTTTAATGGATAGCACTTCAAGTGATAAAAATAGGAAAAAGGAAACGCGAATAAAAGCTCCTGTTAACCATTGATAAATCGACAAGAAATCAAGATGTTCAATGAATCTTCCTAAGGTGACTAATCCCCATTGCTCAAAGGCAGGGTATTTTTGTCTTGAAGCTTCGATTGGACCGAATTCAGTAATGGAGCCAATAAGCGGCCCAAGGATAAGCCATGTAAGGATAAAGGTATTTATAACAAATACTTTAAGTTTTAACTTCCCATGAACTTTTTCCTGCAAACAGAGAAACACGATCAATTCAATAAGCCCAGACAAAGGATAAATAATACCTGCAAAAACAGGAGACCAGCCATGTTCAAGAATTGGTTGCAAAAGTGAATAATTTTTAAATTGAATATTTGTGATTGCCACAAAAAAACCAAACAAGATTACGGCCGTTAATACGAACGTATTGACAATAGCAATCGTTTGTATGTTTGTTGAGGCAAGGAAGTAGCATAAACCTGTAAATAGGATTATTTCAAAAATCGGTGGAGTTATGGGCAAGTAGGATAACTTTGTCCATACAACCATCTCTTTCAATGAAACCGCAGCTAATGAAGTGAAAAAGAGGCTCATTGTAATGGATAAAATCCTGCCTGTTACCTTCCCAATATTTTTTTCCACCCAGACAAATATATTTGTCTGGCCTGTGGCTTTATGGATATAGAATAAAAGAAAACACCAAATCAAAATTAGGCCAAAAGCAAGTAGAACAGAAATCCACGCATCCCTTTTGGCAGCTTGTAACAAATGAGGAAGAATCGTTACATGGTTTTTCAGTCCGATAGCAGTCATTACGATTAAAGATAGTTGCACGGTTGAAATTTTACCATTTTTAACCATATATAATATACTCCTTTAACAGCCATTATTTTTTTAGGTTACTCCATTAACCCCCAGCTTATCCAAGTTTTAATGAGTGTCCCTTTTTTAGGTGGAGGGCACAACACCAGCATAAAAAAGAGTGAATTTCATATAGTTGATACATAGAGCAGGTATTCATAGTTAGGGGAGAATCAGCAGAATCCTGTTTTCTACCTTATTGGGTCGATGAGAAAAGGAGGAGGACATCATGGACGTGAAAAAGGATCGTCTGCCTTGTACTGTTGGAAAGCAAACAGTACATAATACTCTGATGAGCCAAATAAATTTGAATAGAGAAAACTTCACCACTTCGTTTAGTACTGAAGAAATGGTGGAGTTATTGTCCCGACTTCCAGCCTTTGCACCTAAACCTGTTTGTAAGTTCATCATCAATGGTCGTACAATGTTTGGTAAGTTGGAACATAAAAAAGAATCCAGTCTTTTTATTAGGCATAAATTTGGTAAAAAGGTTGTTCAATACCATATAGAGCAGCTGCAGTCTGTGGATATTCTGAAATATTAAGGAGGATTTGCATGTCAGAGAATAAAAGCGATAAGGACTCCAAACCCCTTTTATATGTCAATCAGGCTAAGATATCGGATCAACGAGGGAATATGCAAACTGATTACCGAACGAAAAAAGGTACACATCAAGAAACCGTAGAGCATGAACCTGTGGAAACGGAGGATAAAGAAGAGAAAATAGAAAAAATCAAACGGGAATTTGGAGTATTAGATGCTATGAAAGAAATTGAATCAGAAATTAGGGCTATTAAAAAAATTACTGATGAATATGTTCCAGAGCAAGAGCAGTCTTCAGTTGAGCAAACGGAACTTCCTGTACAAGAAGAAAAGGAAAAGGAAGCAGCAAAGGTTGTAAAGAAGAAAAAGAAAAAGGTGGAGAAAAAGGAATCCTCAAGCGAAATTATAACCCGACTATCCAAACATCAAGGTTATCCAAAGCCGTTATGTGAGGCGGTTATTAAGGGAGAAACGCTCAAATTTCAGGTGCTGGGAATGAGGGGGGAATCAGTGAAAATTAAAAGAGGAAATCATATTCGCGTTGTCGGTCTCTCGGATATTATTGATGCCAAAATTATTGAAGAATCCAAGTGAAGGAGCAGAATGGAATGTTTCTCTCACAGCATGAGTTCACCTTAGTACTTCTATTAGGTTTAGCTTCATTTAGGCTGACACGCTTAATTGTTTTCGATAAAATTATTGAACCTTTGCGCCGTCCTTTTTTTAAAGAGATAGAAGAAAAGAATGAAAAGGGTGATGTGGAGATTTATTTAATTCCTAAGGAAAAGGGCTTGCTTGGCTGGTTTGGACAATTGCTAAGCTGCTTTTGGTGTGTGGGTATCTGGGTCAGTCTATTTCTGGTCTTGCTTTATCTACAACAGTTGTTTATAGGCGAAGTTCTGATTTTAATCCTCGCAGTTGCTGCAGTAGGGTCAATCTTAGAGGTTATAATCAGCAGAATTTTGGACATTTGATTGGAAACAACTTGTCTCTTCAATCATATAGTATGGTATAGAGAGCAAAGGGGGGGGTCACAATTGAATAACAAACAAAGTCCATGGACGTATGCAAAACCGATGAAAAAGGAACAAAACGTCAAAATAAAAAAAGACTGTGGCTGCAATAATAAAAATAATAAAAATAAGGGCAATTGAATGAAAAAAAACCTTTCCGAAATGGGAAGGTTTTTTTATTTCCTAATCCTACCATTCATAAAAAAACCGTTAAACAAGAAAATAATAATAGAACAATAAATTAGGATGTGATTCTATGTTCAGACGAGGTAGATATTTATATGTTATCTGGATGGTTTTTGCAGTTGTTGTGTGTTTGCTGACAGCCTGTAGCAGTAAAGGAGACGGAAAAACAGAAAACCTAGCGTTAATTAAGCGCACGAATCCTGAACCGATGGATATCATTAATGGAATGGATGAAGAGGATGAAAAAGGACTCATTTCAAAGGTCAAGGAGACAGTAGCCAACGAAGACACCATCTATGATGTAATCGTGGTGAAAAATGGAAAAAAGATTATCGTCGCTTATAAAGTCAAGCACTTGCAACGTTTTCATATGAAAAAAATTGAAAAGGATGTGACTGGAAAATTGGAAGAAAAGTTTCCAAAGTACGATTTTATCGTTTCGAGCGATTATAAAATCTTTCTAGAATCTTTAAGATTGAATGAGTTTCTTAAGGAAAAAGAGGTTCCTGAGAAAAAGGCAATAAAGAAGTTTAAGGAAATTGAAGCACTTCAAAAAGAATTAATTTAGAAAGAGAGGTTTCTCAATATGAGCAGCAAGGAGAACACAACGTCCCAGCAGGAGGCTTATAAACAGCTTCAAGGGAAGCATGAAATAAAAAGACCGATCCTGAAGAATTGTTTAAAAGCTTTTTTAGTAGGCGGTATTTTCTGTTTAGTAGGACAAGCCATTTCTTACTTTTATATTTACTTTTTCAACTTTACGGAACAGACATCCGGGAGCCCAACGACCGCGACCATGGTGTTTCTTGCACTTTTAATGACTGGCTTCGGATTTTACGACCGCATCGGGCAGTTTGGGGGAGCAGGGAGTGCCGTCCCCGTAACTGGCTTCGGTAACGCAGTTATTTCAGCAGCAATCGAACACCGGACGGAAGGATTTGTTCTTGGTGTTGGTTCCAATATGTTTAAATTGGCCGGATCGGTGATTCTATTTGGTGTATTTTCAGCTTTTGTCGTGGCGTTGATTAAAACAATTTATCAAATGATTGGGGGCTAAGCGGTGTTAAAGGGAAAACAAACATGGACGTTCGCCAATAAACCGGTCATTTTGGAAACAGGGGTAACCGGTGGGCCTTTTGAGGCAAATGGAGAAATCGCCGGAGATTTCGATATCCTGTACAGTGATTTATGGATAGAGCAGGATTCGTATGAGAAGGCTCATCGTCATTTGATGGAGAAAGCGGTGGAGCTCGCATTGGAGAAAGGTAAGATTAACAAGGAACAGGTGCAATTTTTCTTGGCGGGGGATTTAATCAATCAGATTACACCCACAAGTTTTGCGGCAAGAACAAATGGCATTCCATACTTCGGTCTGTTTGGCGCCTGCTCTACTTCAATGGAGGGGCTTGCACTATCGGCCTTCATAACCAATTATGGAGGGGCGAACTATGTGTTAACGGGGGCTTCAAGCCATAATGCAGCTGTTGAAAGGCAATTCCGCTATCCGACTGAGTATGGAGGGCAAAAACCACCCACAGCTCAGTGGACGATAACAGGGGCAGGGGTAGCGCTGGTTGCTCCAAATGGAAGCAAACAAGGGGTATTTCCCCATATTGTTTCAGCCACTATCGGTAAGGTCATTGACATGGGATTGAAAGATCCTTTCAATATGGGAGGAGCAATGGCCCCAGCGGCTGTCGATACGATTTTAGCACATTTCAACGATACGGGTCTGACCCCAGATGATTATGATTTGATCTTTACAGGTGATTTAGGACAAATAGGCAGGGAAACGGCGATAGATCTATTAAAGCAGAAAGGCTGCAAGATCAATCAGGAAAAATTCAAAGATTGCGGTTTGATGATTTTTAAAAAGGACCAGCCTGTTATGGCAGGCGGTAGTGGCGCAGGCTGTTCAGCAGTGGTTTTGTATGGCCATATACTTAATGAAATGATTCAGGGTAAATATAAAAAAATCCTGCTTGTTGCTACAGGAGCATTATTATCACCGCTATCTGTTCAGCAAAAAGATTCAATTCCATGTATTGCCCATGCGGTGGCCATTGAGTATGGGATGAATTCATGAAAAAGGAGAGATTTGGATGTTAGCAATGTTTTTTTGGGCCTTTGTCATCGGGGGCTTGATTTGTGTAGTCGGCCAGCTTCTTTTCGATGTGGCTAAGCTGACACCAGCACATACGTTAAGCTTGTTTGTTGTAATAGGAGCTGTACTTGGGGGATTTGAATTATATGAACCGCTTGTTGATTTTGCGGGGGCAGGAGCTACCATACCAATCGTTTCGTTTGGGAACTCGCTTGTAGGCGGTGCCTTGCAAGAAGCGGATAAACATGGGCTCGTTGGCGTACTTACCGGTATGTTTGAAATCACGAGTTCCGGTATCTCAGCAGCCATCATCTTTGGATTTATAGGTGCCTTAGTCTTTAGACCTAAAGGATAAAGTTTCAGTTTGAAATAGGCAGCCTGGACTAGGACATGGCCTATACCTATTTGTCCTGACCTACATATGTTATCAGTAAGCTAAGCGAGAGCGAGGTGAATGAGTATGTTTGGTTTCGGTGGCTACGGCGGCGGATACGGCGGATGTTGTGGCGGTGGCGGTTATGGATATGGCGGCGGTTTCAGCGGTGGATCTACCTTTGTTGTAATCGTTGTTTTGTTTATCCTATTAATCATTGTAGGGGCTTCTTTCTGCTAAAAGAAATGGAATAGGCAGAAGAAGCCTATTCCATTTCTTTTTATTTATATTTACATAATCCTTGCACCATTTTTCTGATACTTCCATAGGATAGGTACAGAAAAGGAGGGGCTTAGGCATGGATAATAACTTGTTTAAAAACATAGAAGGTAAAACGGGCGTAAATATGAAAGATGTATTAGAGTTGGCAAACTCATTACAAGGTGCCAATTTTAAAGATGAATCAACTGTAAGGAGCGTTATTAAACGTGTTTCGAAAATAGCTAATAAACCTGTAACTAAGGAAATGGAGGATAAAATTGTTCACTCCATCATAGCTGAAGGGAATAAACTGGATTTCGGGACGATTTCTAATATGATAAATAAAAAATAATCAAAAACAGGGGACTGCGTAAATGCAGCCCCCCGTTTTAATATCTAGTTACAGGTGATCTATGATTTTACTTTGGGTCAAAACTTTAAGAATCGTGAAGGGTGGGCAGTTCGTCCACGTCTAGTTTGCAGGACGGAAAGGTAAAGATCCTTTCTCGCCCGGGTTGCTGCTACATAGAGCAATCGTCTTTCCTCTTCAAGAGGGGCAAGTTCCCCTTTCCGGTATGATTCAAGCGCAAAGTCATGGGGAATGCTGCCATCGACAGCAGCAAGAACGTAAACTGATTGATATTCAAGCCCTTTGGAACGGTGTATGGTCGTTAGCTGTATGGCATCTTTAAAATGTTTTGACAGCTGTTTAACCTCTTGGACCATGGCTGTCATATGGTCGACATGGTCCAGGAAGGAAGCGACGGTAGGAAAACGGTTTGCAGCCACTTTTAGGTCGCGGATATCATCCGAGCCTTTTTCAAGATTGGCTTCATTTCCGCGTTTTTTTACATATTCTTGATACCCTAAATCTTTCTCTATGATTTCTAATGCTACGAGCGGTGACATACTTTTTATAGAACGTATTTGTGCCGGAATCGTCTTTAATTTCCGTTCCTGAAAAGCATGTCCCGTTTTAACAAAAGCAAATGCATCAATAAAATCACAATCCTGCAGTATCGTCTGTGCTTTTAATTCTTGAAGTATACTTTGCTTTAAAAATAATGAAGAAAGGACATCCGATGCTGCCTTACTATCCTGAGGAAACAGACTCAAACGCATGAAGGCAAGCATACCTCGAATTACTCGGCGCTGATAAAACGAATCCGCATCTTTTTCAATTACAAAGGGCAGGTTGGAAGTTGCTAGTCTTTCAAAAATGGCCCGCGACATTGTATGTGTTCTGTACAAAACCGCAAAATCACCAGGATTTGCTCCTTTGGCGATTTTTTCCTGGATATCGGATACAATCATCGTGGCCTCTAATTCCTCATCATGAGGATAAAATAACACAGGAGGATTGCCATGATTATGCTGTGCACGCATCTTTTTTTCCATTCTGTGCTGATTTCGCTTAATCATCCGGTTGGCTGTAGCGACAATTTCATGGGAAGACCGGTAATTTTCGGTTAGTTTTACAACTTGAGAACCAGGGAAATCGTAATTGAAATTTAGAATATATTTCGGATCACTCCCACGGAATGAATAGATGGCTTGATCGTCATCTCCGACTACACAAACATTTTTTGATTCAGCCGAAAGGAGTTTTATCAGTTCATATTGAACTTTATTTATATCCTGAAACTCATCAACTAAAAAATAGTGAAACCTTTGCTGATACTTTTTTAAAAATTCTGGGTGATTTTTAAAAAATATATAACAGCCTACAAGCATGTCATCAAAATCGTATTTTCCTGTTTGCTCTTTATATTCTTCGTAATTCCTATATAAAAATAGACAGGATTTCTCCCATTCGTCTTTCGGTTTGATATCGTCTGGAAAAACTAATGAGTTTTTCCAAAGACCAATTTGCTGAAGAGCTTGATCATATGCAAATTCCTTATCATCGAGTTCCAATTCCCGACCAGCCTGTTTCAATATTTTTTCTTTCTCCCAATCCCACTTTAATAGTAAATCCCGTTGCCATTTGGTTGGCTCATGGAAAATCAGTATTTTATAAAAGATACTATGGAAGGTACCACTAACGATTTGAGAAACAAGGGAAGGAGTCATATAAGGGTAGCTGAGCAGGCGCTGTTGCATTTCCTTAGCGGATTTCGCTGTAAAGGTTACTAGCATGATACTTTTTGGATCGATCTTTTTTACCGTTAGCATATAAGCAGTCCGAACAGTTAATACCCGAGTTTTTCCGCTGCCTGCTCCCGATAGGACAAGAAGTGGTCCATCAATCGTCATTGCTGCTTTTAATTGCTCCGAATCGAGTACTACTCCTCGTGCGGATAATTCTTGAAAGTAAGGGTCTTCTAATTGTTCCAGGATAGAAGGTTTATCTGTATAAGACGGGTTACCTGTAATAGTCCGGCTTTTTAGGTAAGGTTCAGTAATTATTTTCGTTTCAGTAATGGTCCGTGATTTAGGAATATTAAACCCATTCTGTTCCATATATTCTAATGGTTTATCTTCGTTTATTGGTTCCAAATTGGGCACTTCACAGTCTGTAAGTGAAGGGTCTCTATGATAAAAATAGGGTGTCTCATGGATCCCGATAAATAATTTCACTGGTTTATGACAAATGATACAAGAAAGCTGATCACGTTTTCCTTTTTCAAAAAGTGTCTGCAGCTCACCAGCTGAAACAGTATGTAGATGTACGATTTCATTGCCAGATTTTGCTTGATTCATATAAATGGATACCTCTAATCTATTAAAAATATCGACAATATTCATCATACCAGAAGATTAGTAAAATAAGAATGTGAAAATGATGTTTCGATATCATCCCAGCGGGGTACGTAAATAACATCATTTCTTAGGAGGGATAACATTGGGATACATAGCACCTGTAACACAATTTGATTATATTCAATACGCCAACCGGACAGTCAGGGCTGCAGAGAATGTAAGAATTGTTAAAGGAACAGCACCCATTCAACCTATCCGTCTTAATCAAGTTTTGGAAGAAGAAACGGGACGTTTTGAAAGAAATCACCAAGATCATTACCGAAACAAGGAAAGAACAAATGGAGCAGAAACTTATAAGATTCAAATCGGGATGAGGAAGAAAGAAGAACTAACGGCTGAAATAACAGGAATAGGGGGGGATTTTAACGAAGTAGTGTAAATCTTGAATAAAAACAAAAGAGGACACGTAAGTGTCCTTTTTGTTCTTTCTTAAAGAATGTCTATTTCTACAATTAAAGCTAATAACAATTGCAGTAAAAGTTGGATGTTAATAGCGATATCTGCATCAGTTGTTGTAATATCGATATCACGGCTGTTTTCAACAATCGTTTTTTGGCGTGTAATTTGTCTTACACTAGAAGATTGAATTAACTCTTGGGTAATTCGATCAGCATGTTCAGAATCTGCAATGGAAATACTTACGATGACCGCAATTGCTGCTTGTAGAGCCGTTTGTAATGAAAGTGCCGCTTTAACATCTGTAGAAGTAACATTTACATTACAAGAATCTTTAATGTAAATTAGTTCTTCAGTAAGTTGAAGTTGAGAATTCTCCTGTCTTGCCTCTTGTTCAATCTCGGTTTCTTCGTTGCAGAATCCTGTTAAGGGGTGGCGTGAAGCGGAATCTAGAGCCGACCATGATCTTTCAGAGTCTTCATGAGTGTTACAGTTGCTGCGATATACATTTTGGTTCATGTCGTTTTTTCCTCCTTAGGTTTTATTCCCTATTAAAATATGCTTGGATGGTTAATCTGGTTGGACGAATAAATCAATTCATTCGTCTATTTTTTAATATTTAAGCAAAGTATTAGTAAGGCGGGGATGAAATAATAATGAAGCTGGAACTTTAGGAATGAAATGTATGTGCTGCTAGGTCTAGTTTTACTTAATTCTCGCCAACAAGTAAGGTTTGATTAGGTGATATGGTGATCATTTATCTTTGGAATCCGTCAATTTGTTGTGAATAGAATTTGTAATTGGATTAACATCTTTTTCCGTGATGTTCTTTTCTTGGTTTATGATTTTTTGCGATTGCTCTTGTAAATAACGAACGGTTTCTCTTAAGTTGCTTTTCTCTTTTTCAGACAAGTCAACTTTTTCCTTTTTAAAACCATGTTTTCTCATAGTCCGTGAAACGAGCAGTTCCATTAGTCTTTTTTGAGACTCCTCCAGGTTAAAATCATTGTTACTCATAAAATTTTCCCTCCTTCGTACTTTCTATATATAGTCTATGTATTTTTGCGGAGATTGCCATTGAACAGAAATGGTTTTTTTATAAAACGATAATTTAAGATCATGAACGAACAAAAAAACGCTGTCCAATCAGAAAACTGAAAGGACAGCGTTTTTATATCATAAAATGTTTTTCTTCATCGTTTTATGGGGTATGCCAGCGTCCATAAATTCGTCGGAAACAATCTGATAACCTAGTTTCGAATAAAAAGGAATCGCGTGTAGCTGAGCATCAAGCTTTAATTGAGGAATTTTATTTTGTTTGGCAAATTCCTCAATAGCACTCATAATCATAGCACCAGCCCCATTTTTTCGCGCTGTTGAAAGTACACATATGCGCTGGACCTTACCAACACCGTCAATGCCCCTGAATCTCCCGGCCCCAATCGGCTGTTCTTGTTCATTATATAAAACGAAGTGAGTGGAGTCTTCTTCATATTGATCAATCTCTTCCTCAATTGGGACATTTTGTTCATCGACAAATACTTTTTTTCTAATCATATAAGCATATTCACGCTCTTGGGTGTTTTCGGCAATTTTTACAAACACGTAATTATTCAGCTCCTAATCTAAATGTTTCATATACGGTCCATGCCCCATCTTCAAGCTGGTACAATAAGTGGATTCGCTTTACTTCTTCTTCATGGCTAACATCTAGCATACTAAGTTGGCCTAAAACATCAGAGTGCTCATTATCGGATAAATCCTGAGCAATCGTAATGTGCGGAACAAAGGCATATTCACTTTCACTTTTGCAAAATTTCTCATCGTGAAGGGCTACATGCAGCTCTTGAAGTTCCTCGGATAATTCGACTTTAAAATAAATTGTATTGCTCACGGGTTGGAAAGACTTCGCTTTCGTTACATTTAACTTAAAAGGCTGGTATTTTTTTGCAATGTCTTTTAATTGTTCTGCAACTGTAGAAATTTCCATATCTGTAGCTTCAAACGTTTGTTTAAGCGTAATATGTGGTGGAATGAAAGCGTACTTCGTATCATAACGTTTTCGATAGGAGTTAGCTAAATCTTGAAGTTTTTTTGAAGGGAAAATTGCAACACCATATTTCATAATTGTAACCTCCTGAAATTTTTAATAGTTGTAATATTGTATTTGGAAATGCTTTATTGAACCTTTCTTAAAAGAAGGGTTTCTAGTTTTGTTAGAACATTTCCAATAGTGCTCTTTTTAAATCTGCCTGCCAATACTTCCAGGTATGATTACCTTCAAATTCTTCATAGAAGCAAGGAAATCCTTTTTGATTTAACAATTTATGCAATTCCCGGTTAGGTTCTATAAAGTTTGCCCGATTTCCATCTGTCGTGGGAACATCGGTTTCCTCGGTCCCAATTACATGATAAAGCTCTAGGAGATGCGGATTCTCAAAATTACGGACAGCATCCAAAACTGCTTCATTGGCAAGCGGAGACTGCATGATGCACTTCCCAAATGTATGAGGATATTGCAGAGCAGCTAATAAAGAAACAGTGCCACCAAGAGAGTCACCGATTAAAGCACGACCATGTCCCATTTGATAGGTTGGAAATTCATCATCTAAAAATGGAACAAGTTCATGGGCGAGAAAACGTATGTATTCAACGTGCTGTTCCCCATCTGGATGATATTTACGCCTGCGGTCAAATCGATCTTTATAAGGAATACCAACAACGATGATATTCTCAATTTCATCGTTCCCTAATAGTTCATCCGCTACGCGACCAATCCGTCCCATCTGAAAGTAATCACGGCCATCCTGAGCAATAACAAGCGAATATTTATATAGTGGAGAAAAATTAGCAGGCAAGTAAACAAGTAGCTCCAATTCTTCTGCTAAAGCTTCACTTTTAAACATGTACTCTTTTATCGTGCCTTTGCGTAAACTCATTCTTCCGCACCTCTATAATTAATAATGAAAAACTACTTACTTGGCTATTTTATCACAGCTTCGTATCTTTTTCTCGTGACTTGAATTTCAAATAGAAAAATTTCATTATATTTTCTAAAAATTTAAAATATAAAATGCTATAATGTAAGGATATAGAAAAATATTACAAAAAAAGAGGTGGCAGAGAAATGACAGATGTACACGTACACAGCAGGGAAGTAACAAGAGCGGCTAAGCAAACATTAATAGAACGTGGTGTCAGTGTGGAAGCCATTGCAGAAATTGTTTATGAATTGCAGTTCCCTTACAAAGCTGATTTGAAATTGGAGGAATGCATTCGCAGCGTAGAGCGAGTTCTTTTAAAAAGGGAAATTCAACATGCTATTTTAGTAGGTGTGGAACTTGATAAGCTTGCTGAGCAAAAGAAGTTATCAGAACCACTGCAATCAATTGTTGAATCGGATGAAGGCTTGTTCGGAGTGGATGAAACAATTGCCTTTGGTGCAGTACTAGGCTACGGAAGCATTGCTGTAACAACCTTTGGACATTTAGATAAAAATAAAATAGGTGTCATTCACGAACTGGATAAGAAGCAAGAAGGAGTAGTGCATACTTTCCTGGATGATATCGTTGCCAGTATTGCTGCGAGTGCCGCTTCAAGATTAGCCCATCGTCTAAGAGATGAAGAAGAATCATTAACTGAAAAGGAAAAGGACATTCAGGAAGAGGAAGAATTAATCGGTTAAATTTTTATGAAATAATACCATATTTTTCATCCTGATCTATCATACCTAGGTTTAATAAGGCGGGCAGAAAGAATATTGTTCATTTTAAATGTTCGTTTTGTCTGCCTTAGAAAACAATAGGCACGAATATGTCCTGGATTTATTTCAAGCACCTGAATTTTCCGCTGGGTAATCTTCCCTTGTTCGGAGAGATAAATAATCTCTAAGGGAATATTTCCCTCCATATGTTTACGAAGAATATATTTCATTTTTTATCACTCCTTAGCTTATTTTATTATATACGAACGTATGTTTTTTATGCAAATAAAAAAGAACACTAGTTCGTATTTCTTAGCAGAGAAAGTTCTTACAAGATAAACATAAAATTTTTTTGAAATAATTCGTTGACTTTTTATTAAAAAAACTTATAATAAATTATGTACTTAAGTAATAGAACAAGCTAATTAATACATATGACTTGTTAGCTCAGTGGGAGAGCACTTCCTTGACAGGGAAGGGGTCGTGGGTTCGAATCCCTCACAGGTCATCCGAACGGCGGAAGCATTGTTAAACAATGTTTTTGCCGTTTTTTATTTTATCATTTTACTATTCAAAGTAGATAGTAACGTAGATACCTTGCCCTCGAATATCTTGTTCGGGGGTTTTCTATGTCCATAGAATAGAATGAAGCAGTATCCTCGTTGTTTCGATAATAGATATTACATAGATGGAAATGTAAATTTTTGTAAGTAGAAAATGCTAGTTTCGCGGAAAAAATCATGAGAAACTAAAAATTCAATTACATGATATTAAAAAAGGTAGCTAAATGGTTAAATACCTGTGGGAACAGAGTAGCAAAAATGGATTCATACACTGTTATATTAAAAGATTAGCTGGCAGCAGGAAAGGGCAATATATATGGAAGAATAGTAAAGTGAAGGAGAACCATGTATTTTAATAAAGAAGGAGAGATTTACATGCGATTAGTAGGAAAGAAAATAATCAGTCTTGTGCACCATGATTTTGAAGATTTAGAGCTCTGGTATCCAATCTTACGTTTAAAAGAAGAGGGAGCGATTGTTCACCTCGCTGGAGAAAAGGCAAATGAAACATATATTGGAAAATATGGTGTGCCTGCAGTATCAGATTTTGCATATGGTAGTATTAAAGCGGAAGAATATGATGCCATCCTTGTTCCCGGAGGTTGGGCCCCTGATAAAATTCGCCGTTTTCCTGAAGTGATTACACTTATCCAGAGTATGGAAGAAAGTAAAAAGCCTATCGGACAAATCTGTCATGCAGGATGGGTCTTAATCTCTGCTAAAATTTTGCAGGGGAAGAATGTAACGAGTACACCTGGAATTAAAGATGATATGGAGAATGCTGGGGCAACATGGATAGATAAGGCTGTTGTAGTAGACGGACATCTTGTATCCAGCAGGCGTCCTCCGGATCTTCCAGATTATTTAAGAGAATTGATTAAAGTAATTGAAAAACGTTAAAACATAATATGACAAAAAAAGTGGTTTTTCCTCCCGGGAAAATCACTTTTTTATCAATGAATTTGTGATAAAAAATATTTTCGGAAAATGATGATAATGAACGAACGAACCCGGAATGTTGGTAAATAGGATTTCGAAGGCGTAATCCCTCATACAGAAAAATTCAGGATACAGTAAACAAGGGCCTCGGGCATTGGTTTGGTTTGGAAGGGCTATCGAGATGTTTGAAGGTAAGGTGAAAATTAGAGGAGGGTAAAAAGTATTCTTTAGAAGAAATAAGCCAAAACTCCAAGAAGCGGGTGTCGTTATCGACACCTGCTTTTTTTCAATATGGGGAAAGAGTATGGATATGTTTACTTGTATTGATCGAGGCTATTTTTCGAATAATAGTAACAAAATACTTTTTGGGCGGGGATAAGGTTTGAAAAATATTCGAGAAATTTTCATTGATGATATAAAAAGTATATATAAGAATGTTTTTGTTTGTATTGTTATTATTTTTCTAATGTTTATCCCGTCAATTTATGCTTGGTTTAACATTGTTGCTTCTTGGGATCCTTATGCGAATACGGAAGGAATCCTTGTTGGTGTTTCCAATAATGATAAAGGTACAGAGTTAAATGGTGAAGCCGTGAATATTGGCAATGAAGTTATAGATGGGCTAAAGGGGAATTCAGATTTAGGCTGGAGATTCACAACAGAAAAAGATGCCATTGCAAAGGTGGAAAAGGGAGATTATTATGCATCTATCATCATTCCAACGAATTTTTCAGAGCATATTGCGACCATCATGACAGATGACCCTATAAAAGCAGAGATTGATTACTATGTTAATGAAAAAATCAATTCCATTGCTCCTAAAATGACTGCAGCAGGGGCTAATAGTATTGTGGAAAATGTGAGCAAAAGCTTTGTTAAAACAGCTAGCGGAAGTATCCTTTCAATCTTTAATGAACTGGGAATCACGTTGCAAAATGAGCTACCGACCATTCAAAAAATGAAGAATATGGTGTTTTTTTTAGAGGAGAAACTACCTGAGCTTGAGCAAAATATCAAAACGGTCCAAACACATGTGAAAAGGGCTGAAGACATCATTAAGATGGTTAATGATGGTCTTGATTCAATAGAAGGAATAACGTCACAAAAAGACAAATTAGTGTCAGACGTTTCAAGTTATGTAGATTCAACAAGGCAGGCATTCGAAGGAATCAATCCACTATTAGAAAATGATCTTGCATTTGTAAGAAGCGATAATGAATCTATCTTAGTGCTGGCGAACCGGTTAACTAATCAGGAATTGCAGAGCAATGAGATGGATCAGCTAGTTGGACAAGGGATAACGAGGATGAAAAAAGAGCTGTACCTGTTGGACAGTATGTATAATTTATTGGTGAGGGTCAATCAATTTAGTGAAAGAAACTTGCTTCAATCAGAAATAACGCTAATGGATGATATGCGTGATAATGCTTCTAATCAACTTCAAGCGCTGAATAACCGTTCCTTTGGCTCACTTATAGAACTTGGTGAGAATAATGATAAAATCTTGGCAAGCTTTCAGGATAACTATTCAAAGGAAACAGGACCAAAGTTCAATGAAATTTGGAATGAAACGGATTCAATATTGAAGAAAGTTCAGCTCACAATGGAAGAGGGCAGCCAGGTTCTTCCCGAAGTAGGGACACTTTTAAATGAGACCAATCGAACGTTGGAAACCCGCACAGGAGAAATCGCTAAGTTACAGACTAAGTTTCCAGAAATCGAAACGAAAATAAAGGCTCTAGCTGCTAAAATGAGAGAAATCGATAAGTCTTATAACATGGAAGAAGTGATAGCTTTCTTAAAAAATGACATTGAACAAGAAAGTGACTTTTTTTCAGAGCCGGTACTACTCAATAAACACAGTTTATTTCCGATTCCAAACTATGGATCAGCCATGTCCCCATTCTTCACCGCACTTTCCCTTTGGGTTGGTGGAACAATATTAATTTCCATGCTAAGCATGGATGTTTCACATAAAGTTTACAGCCCGTATCAAATATATATTGGGCGGTACCTAATATTTTTCATCATTGGGTTAATGCAGGCACTCAGTGTTTCTATAGGAAATATTATCTTAATTAATGTTTATGTAGCGGATAAATTTGAGTACATCGCGTTTTCTGTCTTGATTAGTACAGTATTTACACTCATTGTCTACACCTTTGTTTCAGTTCTTGGAAATGTTGGAAAGGGAATAAGTGTTGTCTTAATGGTCCTCCAAATATCAAGTTCAGGCGGGACCTTCCCTATTCAAGTGACACCACCATTTTTTCAACATATCAATCCCTTCTTGCCATTCACCTATGCCGTTGGTTTACTTCGTGAATCGGTTGGGGGAATAACCTGGAGTGTTGCTGGCAAGGATATTTTTGTCTTATTTCTTTTTTTAATAATCACTCTCATCTTAGGTATCGTTCTGAAGAAACCATTGCATGCCAGAACGCAAAAAATGAAGGATAAACTATATGGAAGCAGAATTTTTTAAAAGTAGAAACGAGATCCTCTGATTTGCCGTCACTCAACTGAATCAGGTGTCCCTGAGTGAGTTTTTTATTAAAAGGTGAGGTAGAGAAACTAAAAGTGGAAGAAATTGTTCCACAATAGAACTCTTTTGATCTCCACTTTTGTTATGATGTACATTTTTTAACTTAGGGACCTTTCTTAGTTATTAATGTGAAACGTATGGAAATGGGAAGAATTTTTAGTTGTATGATAATACCCTTTACGATGACTATCAGTTATCAGGTTATTCTGAAAGATAATTAAGCTTTTTCACTTTGTCTTTGGAGTCTTCAAGTATGTTTGCTCTAGCTATTGGTCCAATTACTTTTCTTAAATGTGAAAGGTTTGCGCGATTATAAAAATATTCATTACATAATAGTCGGAATCCTTATTTTAATTAGGGTTTCAGGCTATTTTTCTTTTTATGGGTTTGAACTAGTATAATGATCTTTACGAAATTATGTAGAGTTGTTTTATTTACCCAATAAATAAGAGGTGATAGAAAGATACCGATAAATTAGAATTTTTGCATTTTTATAGTTGACAAAAACCATTGGATTAATCATTATTAAGAAATAATGTATAGTAAATCAATGTGATTTAAAAGTGGGGTGACTTTATGTATTTAGCAATAGATGGAATTGAAAAAAGTTTTATGAATGAAAAGAAAGAAAGCATAAAGGTGCTCGATGAGATTAACATAGAAGTCGAGAAAGGAAGCTTCGTTTCGATTGTTGGGCCTTCAGGCTGCGGTAAATCGACACTCCTTTATCTAATTGCTGGTCTGGATAAGGCTGATAAAGGCCAAATCCGTGTAGCTGGAAAAAAGGTGATGAAGCCAGGACCGGAACGAGTCGTAGTGTTTCAAGAGGCAGGGTTATTTCCTTGGTTAACGGTACTTGAAAATGTTACATACGGATTGAAGTTAAAGAAAATGCCCAAAGAAGAGGCGAAATCGAAGGCATTAGACATTTTAAAAATGGTTCACCTGAGCCGCTATGTGGATTCCTATCCACATCAACTCTCAGGGGGCATGAAACAGAGGGTAGCCATTGCAAGAGCGCTGGTTATGGAACCGGATATTCTGTTGATGGATGAGCCATTTTCTGCGCTTGATGAGCAAACGAGAATGGTCTTGCATAAAGAGCTGCTCGAAATCTGGAGAAAAACAAAAGTGACAATCTTTTTTGTTACCCATAATATTCGTGAGGCTGTTCAGCTTTCTGAAAAAATTATCGTCTTTGCAACCCGTCCCGGGAAAATTAAAGAGACAATTTCCGTCCCATCCATGAAAGATGGAGTTATGCCAGATAGTGTAACTTTGAACACTGAACAAAGGGTTCTATCGATCTTGCAGGAGGAAATTGAAAAAGTGTTGAAGGAGGAAATGGGGAATGATTACAGCTTTAAGACGAATCATATTCATCGCGATGATAGCGGGGATATGGGAAGTCACATCTAGGCTTTCCAGTCTTCCAGATTTCATGTTTCCCAGCCTGACTCAAGTGTTGGAAACTCTGTTTAATGGACTAGTAAGCGGACAAATAACCGAAGCTATCGGAAAAAGCCTTGGACGTATCCTGATCGGCTTCACGATTGCCATTATAATAGGTCTAATATTAGGATATTTCATTTGGCGGTTTAAACTGGTTGAGGATACGCTTGGATTCGTAGTGACGGCTTTACAGTCTATACCGAGTATCGTTTGGTTCCCTTTGGCAATAATTTGGTTTGGATTGAATGATTTTTCAATTCTCTTTATCGTCACTATTGGCGCAACTTGGACGATGACAGTTAATGCAACCAGTGGATTCCGGAATGTGCCCCAGCTGTATCAACGGGTTGCCAAAACATATGGATCGACCGGGTTTCATTTTCTACGTACCGTGATTTTACCAGCATCTGTTCCACAAATAATATCCGGGCTGCGAATAGCATGGGCATTTTCTTGGCGTGCATTGATGGCAGGTGAATTACTTGGGGGAGGCGGCGGTCTTGGACAATTACTGGAAATGGGCAGATCACTTGGACAAATGGATTTGGTCATCTCCGTAATGATCATTATCGCAATCATTGGAACAATCGTGGATAATGTTGTCTTCTCACGCCTAGAACGTAGTGTTCAACTGAAATGGGGAGTAAATCAACGATAGATTAATAAGATTATAGTTTAAAAGGAGAGGGAAATATGCTGAAAAAATCATTTTTTGCCCTTATTATGTCTGTATTGTTAATCGGAATAGTAAGCGGATGCACACAATCCACAAGTAAAGAAGAGGGAAAAGGCTCTGGTAAACAAACTGTGAAAATTGGATATTTTCCCAACTTAACTCACAGTGCAACGATCATTGCACTTGAAAAAGGCTTTTTTGAAGAAGAGTTTGGTGAAGATGTTAAGATTGAAACCAAAACAGTGGCTAATGGTGGGCTATTTATGGAAGCAATGGCTACAAACGCTATTGACGTCGGAACAGTTGGGCCTGGTCCATTACTTAACTTTTACGTTAAAAACCCGGAATACCA
This sequence comes from Peribacillus sp. NPDC096540, assembly GCF_050278525.1. Classification (NCBI taxonomy): domain Bacteria; kingdom Bacillati; phylum Bacillota; class Bacilli; order Caryophanales; family Bacillaceae; genus Peribacillus; species Peribacillus sp. NPDC096540. The sequence continues at coordinate 146,753 of NZ_JBNNTG010000002.1, forward strand.
CCTGATCTCTGGAGCTGTTAATGGAGGGGCCGTTCTTGTGGCCAGTGAGGGCAGCAAGGTTAAGGATTTAAAAGATTTAGACGGTAAAAAAGTAGCGATTCCTGTTATTGGAAGTACACAGGATGTCATGCTTAGAAAAGCGCTTCAAGATGTTGACTTAAAACCTACTACAAACGGTGGCACAGTTGAATTATATGCGTCAGCACCTGCTGACACAACTGCTCTTTTTGTCCAAAAATCAGTCGATGCAGCAGCTACTCAGGAACCATGGGGATACGTATTGGAAAACCAAGCAAAGGGAAAGTTAGTGCTTGACTGGGATCAGTTTGCATGGGGAAAAGATTCACCAAACACCGTAGTGGCTGCGAGCCAGAAATTTTTGGATAAAAAAGGTCTCTCCGCTTCTTATTTGAGAGCTCACAAAAAAGCAGTGGATTTTATCCAAAACAATCCTGAAGAAAGCCAAGAACTAGTTATTAAGCATTTGAAAGAACTGACTGGAAAAGAATTAAGCAAAGAAGAAGTTACCTCTGCGTTTTCACGCTTAGAAGTAACAACGGAAGTTAATGAACAAGTTATTCAGGAAATGGCTGATATAAGCAAAGAAGCGGGTTATGTTCCTAGCAGTGATATTAAGGGTATGGTTGATTTATCTATTCTTAAAGAAGTATCCAAGTAAAGTAAATAAAAAAGCGCCTCAGCCATTTTGGCGTGGGCGTTTTTTTGTGGACCTTTTTAAATGAATGGGGGAATAAGCCACTTGAGAAAAAAGAATTTTAATATTGATTTATATGTAATATGAAAATAGGTGTAGTATGTGTGTTCCTTATTTAACCTTAAGAGGGTTTGAGGCTTTATTATAGGTTTTACTTTGAACCCTATTTTCATCTAGCTGACTATGGACAAACTTGGTTTAAGGCCTTAATAACTTGATCAACTTCTTCCCACGAATGGATTGTTGCACCGGCAGCTAATGAATGTCCTCCTCCATTGAATTGCCGGGCAATTGAAGAAATTGGAATGTTTCTTGAACGAATTCTGACACGGATTTCCGCAGGATATTCGATAAAGAACGCCCAGATTTTATTTCCTTTAATTGAAGAAAGGGTGTTAATTAAGTTTGAAGCTTCAATTCGATCTACACCATACCTATTTAACAGTTCCTTGGTTATAATAAAGTAAGCTACCCCATTATCGGTTACTTTGAAGCTCATAAGAATATCTTTTTGAAGCCTTGAAGAATTTTTAGTCTTTTTATTAAGGAGGTTATGGATTCTTTCTGGCTGAAAATCATAAGTTCGTAAGAATGAAACAGTTTTTAAGGTCCTTGGAGAAGTATTTCCATTCAAGTAACGCCCTGTATCACTAATTATTCCTGCATAAAATGCTTTAGCTGCTTCTTTGTTCATAATAAAATCCTCTGGGAAATTCAAAAATAAATCAACAAGCATTTCACTTGCAGAGCTATAAGAAGGGTCAACCCAAGAAAGGTCACCGAATTGTTCATATTCAGGATGGTGGTCAATCTTAATCAACATGCCCCCATGCAGATATCGGGAATCACTAATGCGTGAAGTGTTAGAAGTATCACAGACGATCACCAATGCACCCTTATAAGTTTTATCAGAAATAACTTCCATTTTACTAATAAACAACAGGCTATCCACTTCTTCTCCTACCACATAAACTTCCTTGGAAGGGTAGGAATGTTTAATTAGTTGTTGTAGCCCTACTTGTGATCCTAATGCATCCGGGTCCGGATTAATATGACGGTGGATGATAATAGTGGAATATTTCTTGATGGCTTCGACTATTTTGATTTTTATATTTTCCATTTTGCCATCCCCCTTTGAATCTTTAATTACCTCGCCGATCAATATTAAATTTTAAAAAATTTAATATAAGAAAAGAAAGCACGTACTCTTGAATCATACTTACATATAGAAATAGGTACTCTAATCATCCCATGTCACAAGTGTAAAGGCAATTCCAAGCAACATAAATATGAGCTTTGAGAGATTACAGAGTGTGTTATGAATATCAATCTTTCAAATTCATTGTTTACCGAGGGGTAGGTACAATTAAGTTAGCTAGTACTAATTAACAAACAAAATTATTGCAAAATTCAGTTAATAGATTTATACTTAATTTACCAAACCGATGACGGCAAGTTACCTTGCTGCAAGGCCGGCTTGTTTTAAACTTAGAATTAATAAAATTGACTTTATTCACTTGAACTTCCTTTGCCGGAAGACAAGCCGTGGATAAGAGTCAGTGAAACGTTCAATGTAATAACATTGTTGGTTTTGCTGGCTCTTTTCGTGTATCCCGACAATTAGAAAGGGGTGATAAAATGAATGGAGCTTTGGATGGAGTCCTGATTATCGATGTATCCCGTGTTTTGGCGGGACCGTTTTGTTCAATGATTCTCGGTGATTTGGGAGCGGATGTAATTAAAATTGAGCATCATGAATCAGGTGACGAAACGAGAGGATGGGGTCCACCGTTTGCCCAAGGAGAAAGCGCTTACTATTTATGCGCAAATCGAAATAAGCAAAGCATGACTTTGAATTTAAAGTCTGAAAAAGGGAGAGAAATTTTCCGTAAGTTGGTGTCTTCGGGGGATATAGTGGTTCAAAACTTTAAGACAGGTACCTTGGAAAAAATGGGGATAGGTTATGAGGAATTAAAGGAATTCAACCCCCAATTGATTATGGCCTCGATTACAGGATTTGGATTAACAGGTCCTTATAAAGATTTACCTGGCTATGATTATATCATTCAAGCGATGAGTGGTTTGATGAGCATCACCGGAGAAACGGATGGGAGACCCATGAAAGTTGGCGTTGCCATTGCTGACATATTGACTGGCTTATATACATGCATAGGCATTTTATCAGCTTTACATCATAGGGAAAAAACGGGGGAAGGACAGGAAATTGATATTTCGTTAATGGATTGTCAGGTTTCTTCGTTAGTTAATGTTGCCAGCAATTATCTATTCAATGGAATAACTCCTGAGCGAATGGGAAATCAACATCCTAATATTGTGCCTTATCAAACTTTTCATGCAAGCGATGGAGAGTTAGTCGTGGCTGTAGGAAATGATGAGCAGTTCAGGCGATTCACATATGTTTTAGAAAGACCGGATTTAGCGGAGCAGGAAAAGTTTAAGCGTAACGAAAATCGTTTGCTTAACAAGGAAGAATTAATACCGATAGTTGAAGATTTGTTAAAAAGAAAGACCAAAAAAGAGTGGAAAATTCTGCTTGATGATGCGGGGATTCCAAATGGCCCAATTAATACAATCGCAGAGATGTTCGAAGATCCCCAAATAAAAGCGAGAGACATGTTGGTGAATATGGAGCACCCTACTGTTGAAAATCTCAGAGTAACAGGGTCTCCCTTAAAACTTTCGAAAACACCTGTCACGATGAGAAAGCATCCACCGATGTATGGAGAGCATACCGATTCGATTTTGGCTGGAATTGGATATAAGCCAGACGAAATAATCAAATTTAAACAAAATAAAATTATTTAGGAGGAATTTAGATGATGAATTTCGAATTAACAGAAGAGCAGCAAAGTGTGAAAAAAGTGGTAAGAAAATTTGTGGATAAGGAAATTATCCCATACGTTCAAGAGTGGGATCGACAAGGACAGTTTCAACCTCATATTCTAAAGAGGTTGGCAGAATTGCAGTTAATGGGTGTTTGTATCCCTGAAGAGTATGGTGGAGTCGGAATGGATTATAATACCCTCGCGATCGTTTGTGAAGAGTTAGAGCGTGGTGATACGGCTTACCGCACTGCAGTTTCTGTACATACAGGGTTGAATAGCATGACTTTATTGCAATGGGGAACTGAAGAACAAAAACAAAAATATTTAGTACCGCAAGCAAAAGGAACTAAGATTGGCGCTTTTGGACTGACTGAACCGAATGCAGGATCTGACGTAGCAGCAATGAAATCAACGGCTAAACGTGATGGGGATTATTACATTTTGAATGGATCAAAAACTTGGATTTCTCTCTGCGATTTTGCGGATCATTTCCTCATTTTTGCTAAGACGGATCATGATCTCGGCTCCAAAGGGATTACTGCTTTTATAGTAGAACGTACTTTTGAGGGAGTGGAATCCAAAGCCATTAAAGGAAAATTAGGCATCCGTGCAGGAAATACAGGCGAAGTCTTTTTAACGGATGTAAAGGTTCCAGTTGCGAATAGACTTGGTGAAGAGGGAGAGGGCTTCAAAATTTCCATGTCAGCATTGGACAGCGGTCGTTTTACAGTAGCTGCAGGTGCTGTAGGGTTAATCGAAGCAAGTCTAGAAGCAAGCTTAAAGTATTGCCATGAGCGCAGTACATTTGGAAAAGAGATTGGTAGGCATCAGCTTGTTCAACAGATGATTGCTAAGATGAGTGCGAATCTAGAGATTTCCAGATTGCTGGTCTTTAAAGCTGGAACATTAAAAAACCAAGGCAAACGTAATACCAAGGAAACATCACTTGCTAAGTGGGTTTCATGTAATGCAGCGAACGAAGCAGCGAATGATGCGGTTCAAATCCATGGTGCGTATGGCTACTCGGATGAATATCCAGTGGAACGTTTCCTACGGAATTCAAAAGCTCCGGTCATTTACGAAGGAACGCGTGAAATTCATACTGTAATGCAGGGTGAATACGCTCTAGGCTACAGACAAGATAAAGAACTACGTAAGCAATTGCCTGCATGGCCCTTCGAGCAAGTTTCCGTACATTAATTACAGACAGAGGAGATCAGATGATGAACACATATTTTATTGCAGGACATGCAAAACTTCCACAAGGTATGGCAGCGAGGAATGTATATGATTCTATCACAATCACTGTAGAATTGGACTTTAAATATGGTGTTATTGTTGATGCATCCTGTACCCTTGCTACAGAACATGGCAGGGAATACATTCGTCAACTTCTTCGCGGTTATTGTCTTAAAGATGGTATCGAAGAATTGATTGATCGTGTGCAAATGTATTATCGTGGTAAGGCAGGTCAAGCGATTCAAGCAGGGCTGAAGGATGTATATGCACAGTTCGAATTGGTCTCCGTTAAATAAGAATTAAAATGGATCGTGCCGGTCTTAAAGTCGGTAGGATCCTTTTTTTTTGACAACATTGTAAGGTATGTACTTTCATCGTGCGTAGTAATTCTGATCTTCATTGGGTGATAGCTCATTAAATCAGAAAGATTCTTTAGTAGTAAAAAAAGCTAGTTATATTTTTTCTTAATCCATTAATCGATACATAAAAGAACAATAGAGGTGATAAAAAAATTTCACCTCTTTAAAAATATTTTCAACGTTCTAAAGTTGCCTCTTCTAAAGATTTCTCCTCAAAACATTCATACAATTAAAAGTTCCATCTACAATTATTTCGGAAGCAAATGGAGGGCCTTCTATGGCATCGCCGATTGTTGGAAGACCGCCGATTTCTGCTGGTACACCGATTTCTGCTGGTACACCGATTTCTGCTGGTACGCCGATTTCTGCTGGTGCACCGATTTCTGCTAGTACGTCGTTCAGTCCTGCAGGTAGATCTCCTTCTCCAGCAAGAGCGTAGTTGAGTATTGCAAGTACATCTCCTTCTCCAGCATGAGCGACGATGAGACCTGCAAGTAGAACGGTTCCTGCTGGTGCTTCGTTGAGTGCTACAAGTAGAACGGTTCCTGCTGGTACGTCGTTGAATGCTACACGTGGCCCGATTTCTGCTAGTTCGCCGTTGAATGCTACATGTGGCCCGATTTCTGCTGGTGCGCCGTGGTGAACGACGAGTACTCCGCCTTTTTCTATTCTTTTTCCTCGTAGAACGGGCTCTTGAACGAGGGTCCTGATACATGAAGTCGCTTAACCCAAAAGAATTAGCCCTATCCACCGCATTTTGTATATCACGAGAAATATTTGACATATATTTATCCTCCTTTTCCATAATAAACTATGTTGCTTGTACGTAATGTGCTATTGATTATCACAAAACCTTTTAAAAAAAATTAGTTATTTTTGTGGCATCCTTCGCTTTTTTTCATAAATTAAAATGAAAATGAAAGGGAAGGGTTATATGAATGCTGACAAGGAAATACCTATATATCAGCTTTTTATTCCACCTGTAAATTTAATGGAACTTCGTAGAGACATTTGGTGCAATGATCCGGTATGTGCAAAGTTAACAATAAACAGAAAAAAACTCGATATTGATATCGTTTACCGTGGCTCCCATATCCGAGGTTTTCGGAAGAAGTCCTATAATGTAATCTTTTACATGCCAAATACTTATCGAAATGCCAAAGAAGTGCATTTAAACGCTGAATATAAGGATAAATCTTTACTAAGAAATAAATTATCATTAGATTTTTTTGCAGATATAGGAACTTTATCACCAAGATCCCAATTTGTTTTCCTGAATTTGAATGGGAAGGACGAGGGGATATACCTAGAATTAGAATCAGTAGATGAACATTATTTGAAGAATAGAAACTTGCCTAAAGGATCTATTTTTTATGCAGTTGATGGAGATGCTAATTTCTCGTTAATGAGTGATTTAGATAAAGGAATTAAACAATCCTTAGAATTGGGCTATCAAAAAAAATGTGGGACAGCTCAGGATGAATTATATTTACAAGAATTAATCATCAATATTAATACAATTCCAAGAGTGGATTTTGAAAAGGAAATTGTAAAATATGTAGATGTAGAAAAGTATCTGCGCTGGCTGGCTGGTGTCATTTTTACACAAAACTTTGATGGATTTGTTCATAATTATGCTTTGTACCGAAATGGAGACACTGGACTATTTGAAATCATCCCGTGGGATTATGATGCGACATGGGGCAGAGATGTAAATGGAAAGATGATGGAAGAGGACTATGTTGGTATTAAAGGCTTTAATACATTGACTGCAAGAATTCTGGATATAGATACATTTCGTCGACGCTATCAACATCTTTTAAAAGAGATTATGAACAATCAGTTTAACGTCAGATATATGGATCCTATCATTCAAGAAATGTATAACCAAATCAGACCGTATGTTCCGAAAGATCCATATATTAGGGATAATATTGAAATTTTTGATAAAGAACCTGATTTCATCCTCAATTTCATAGAGTCACGGGCAAATTATATAAATAGTCAATTGCATACATTAGATTAATTACTTGTTTAACATTCACTTGTTTTTCCAATCAAAGTTGTAAGATATTGCGTATATTTTCTAGCTTTAGATGGAGGAAGGTAAATGGTTAAATTTTATTAAAAACGGCAGGTACGCTGAAAGAACAGCGTTCCTGCTGTTTTTCGTCATGATTCTATTTGCATTTCTAATCTTTTAAAGCTATGTTTGATAGAAAGATATAATCTAAAGTATTATGAAGGATGGGAATACATTGAATAATCATAGCCGTTTGCCGGCATATATATATACCTTTACTTGCAGCCCGGATGAACGCTCTTTATGTAATATGGAGATGCGCTCGTTCTTCGGTTTAGAAACATCAGTTAATATTTTGAAAAGTAATATTGAAATTGAACCGAGCAGGAGTCCGTTTATAAAAGGGCGGGTCGAGATAATGTACGAAGGGAAAAGTATATCCGAAATTGCTGAGCAGGTAAAAAATATTCACTTACCACATTCAACATTTAAAGTGTTATTTGTTAAAATTAATGATTTGGATAAAGAAGCAAAAATAAATTATGATGGACAACGTGAAATTGAACGGGAAATTGGCTGGCACATTCAGGGAAATGCCGATGTACGTAATCCTGATCAGGTCTTTGGTATTGTACCACTTGGTGGCCGTTGGTATTTCGGGAAATATGTTAAACCGGAAGCTGTTTGGTTACATCATATGAAAAAGCCTCGTGAGTATTCAACAGCACTTAGCACAAGAGTCGCCAGAGCCATTGCTAACATTGCGGTTCCACATCCAGATGGAGTGAGAGCCATAGATCCATGCTGTGGAATTGGGACAGTGCTAGTGGAAGCCCTATCAATGGGTATAGATATTGATGGTCGTGATATCAATCCTCTTGTAACTGATGGATCGAGAGAGAATATTGCTTATTTCGGACTCGAAGGTGATGTAACAACCGGGCCAATCTCAGATGTTACGAAAAACTATGATGTAGCAATTATTGATATGCCTTACAATCTATATACACATGCGACTCCGGAAGATCAACTCTCAATCCTTAAACATGCCAGACGCTTTGCTGACAGGGTGGTTGTCGTAACCATTGATACGATGGATCACATGATTGAAGAAGCCGGATTTAGAATTGCGGATCGATGTGTGGCCAGGAAAGGCATTTTTTCCAGACAGATTGTTTTGTGTGTATAAGCTTAATTTGGAAGATAACAAGGCTGAAATCTTTGTGGATTTCAGCCTTTTTGATTTTACTTAACGTTATAATGAACCACATTTTTGATAATTTGCTTCTTGATTTTTCCCTGATATTCTAAGTAATCTAAATGGCCAATAATTTCTGACATGACAAGTGGGAACTCTTTTACATATTTTTCTTTGTAAAAGGTTTTTGCCAGTTCATTACCTGTTGAAACCCCTGATTCTATTAAGGCCAAGGTTTTTTGTGATTTTGACTCAATACTGTTGAGTCTTTTTTCAATTAAAGAAACGGGGTGTTCTATGATATTGCCATGTCCAGGTAAAATGAGATTAACCTGTAACGATAAACACCGATTTAATGAATCGACATGATCCACAAGCGTCAGCATTCTATTGCCGTTTTCATCAGGTTCAATCAAGGCGTTACTTGAGATATGTTCAATCAATAAATCACCAGCAAACAGCCGTTGCTCTTTTTGGTCAAGGAAGGCAATTTGATCCGGGGCATGCCCGGGAAATTCGATCACTTCAAAATTCAGCCATTGTTTTTCCGTGATCTCAATGATGTCACAATTCAGTCTTTGATCTTTATTATTATCAACCGCGTTGAATAAATAGGCGACTTGTTTATCACCTAGTTCACCACAGCCCATTTGAAGGTAAAGCTGACTATAAAATTCAATTCTCATACTTAAGAAGTCTGGATCCCGTTTTAAACGAGGAACGGATTTAGAATGGGCATAAACAGGAATCGGGTGGAGTGCAGTAATCCGGTTGACCAAACCTACATGGTCTCCATGGTGATGGGTTAACAAAATTTCTGTAATATCCTTAATGGTAAAACCATTTTCCTTTAATGTGTTCTGTAATGCATTCCAGCAAACATCGTCATTCATACCAGCATCTATTAATGTTAAAGAATTATCCTGTTTTACTAAGTAAAAGTTTATGCTTTTCAATGATAAAGCACTTGGAGCTATAATTGGATAAATTTCAAGTAATGTATTGGTTTTCATGAACGTCCCCTATCCTCCCAAAATGAGATTAACTAAATAGTGATATAAGTTATTAATCTATGATGAGATGAATGAAATGAAACTGTCAAGCAGAAACTTCCAAATGAAAAAGATTTTAATAGTGAAAATAACTGGTAATGGATGGATTGTTTATCTTGTTTATTTTAAAATTGAATAAGCATACTAATAATTGAGCCAATATTCTTGTAATTGATTTTACATTTGAGGGTTTCATATGTAAGGATTTTTTAATGAAACTGTAGGTGTAATGTATGATGAGAGAAAGCGTTCTATAGAAAATTGAGAGTGTATAGGAGGGCCTAGTTTGAAACCTAAGATCTATATTACAAGGAAATTGCCGGAACAAATAGTTAATAGGCTAGAAAAGAATTATCATGTCACTATGTGGGATCAAGAGGATATAGCGGTCCCTAGAGAAGTCCTAGAAAAAGAAATAAAAGAAGTCGATGGGCTGCTTTGTTTGCTGACGGAACAAATAGATGAGGAGCTGATTGAAAAGGCGGTTAATCTAAAAATCATTGCCAATATGGCGGTTGGTTATAACAATATTGATATACATTGTGCTATAAAAAGAGGCATCATGGTAACGAACACGCCGGGGGTTTTAACGGAAACGACAGCAGATTTAACCTTTGGCTTGCTGCTTGCAACGGCAAGAAGGCTGATAGAAGCAGAAGATTATTTAAAAAGTGGACAATGGGCAACGTGGTCACCTATGCAGTTGACCGGGCAGGATGTACACGGTGCAACGATGGGAATCATCGGGTTAGGGAGGATTGGTGAGGCCCTGGCTAGAAGAGCAAAGGGCTTTGATATGAATCTAGTTTATTTTAATCGAAGCCGTAAATATGAACAGGAAAAAGAATTAGGAATTGAATATAAACCCCTTGAAACCCTACTTCAAATTTCGGACTTTGTCTGCGTCATGTTGCCGCTTACTCCGGAAACCACTTATATGATTGGCGCAGATCAGCTGGATTTAATGAAAGAGACGGCTGTGCTCATTAATACGGCAAGAGGCGGGATTGTTGATGAAAAGGCGTTATATCAGGCGTTGAAAAACCGAGTAATTTGGGCGGCAGGATTAGATGTATTTGAAGAAGAACCAGTTTCATTGGATCATCCGCTGCTAACATTGCCAAATGTAGTTAGGTTACCGCATATCGGGAGTGCCAGCATCGCGACAAGATTGAAAATGGCAAGCCTTGCTGCACAAAACTTGATGGATGGCTTAGCAGGTGATACTCCTCGTAATTTAGTACTATTATGAAAATGACATGTGAAAAAAGGACTCCAAAAAAATGGGGTCCTTTTTTGAGAGTGATTATCAACCATAATGCCTTTTTTATTAAAGTCCTCCCGTTTCTAAACCTTCAATTTCTATCCCTCTACTAAAATCACGTGTGATTTTTAATTCATTATTTGTGGTGGATAATGTTAGTTCTCCTTCTTTCTCATAAACTTTAGATGACTTCTCGTCATACACCTTAATTTTGATTGTGTATATGTAATCTATTGTTCCATCCTCATTTTTACTTTGCTCTTCAAGTCTCACATCTTGTATTTCAATACTTTTATTAAGTTCCATGGCTATTAGTGATGGTAATGAATAGTAACGGTTAGCGATTTGAGCATTATATTCATCTTCTGATAGATATTTTTTAATGTTTTTTGCAATTTCATCTGAAGTTGGAGGATTGGAGGGGTCTTTAATGGTATATCGTTCTGTATAGTAACCTTTTAAAAAAAATTCTGCATCATCCACTTTGACCACATCCTCGCTATTACAAGCAACTACATTTATAAAGGTCACAAATAAAAATAGTATACTAAGAAATTTAGTAATTATAATCACCTCATTGCCTTTATGTATATTTCCTGAAATATGGTTTATTCTTTATGACGAAAGGCAAAAGTCAATAAGCATATGCGGTTTACCACGTTCTACACTAGCTAAAATAGACAGCAAGATTTTCTTGCAGCATTAACTCTTGATTTTCAATCATTAAGGATTAATGAAGACTATATAATCGTATTAAGTGAAGATAGTAAGATGATAGTTGCCTTTCTTGATTATTCTTTTTTGACTGCTGTTTACAAGAATGGTGCAAAGCCATTTGAACCACCTCTTTTGTCATTCATTAAAGTGTGCAGCATGAAATAATCTTTAACTTAAGGAAAGCATACTTATCGTAAATTGGCTGGATTTTTTGTAAAATAAAGAAGATCACGTATTTTTTAGAAAAAACAACTTGTTAAAAAGGGATAGGGGTAGTAATGATTGAATTGAAAGAAACAATTTCATCAGGCAACGAAATGACTAAATCCAAAAGGCTGTTGATGGCTCTTATGCTGGGCTCCTTTGCAGCGATTGGACCATTGTCACTTGATATGTATTTACCAGGTCTGCCTACGCTTGCTGAAGATTTAAAAAGCAGTACGTCTTTAGCCCAGCTTAGTTTAACTGCTTGTTTATTAGGATTGGCGTTAGGGCAGATTTATCTAGGACCACTAAGTGATGCAAAAGGAAGACGGGTACCGTTAATCATTTCATTATCCATTTATTGCGTTTCATCTCTGTTATGTGCGTTTGCTCCATCCATTGAATTGCTTTTATTATTACGTTTTATCCAAGGTATCGCAGGAGCTGGAGGAATTGTCATTTCCAGGGCCATTGTTCGTGACCTTTTTTCAGGAACGGATTTGACCAAATTCTTCTCCATGCTAATGCTGGTAAATGGAGCTGCGCCGATTTTGGCTCCAGTTTTTGGAGGTCAGCTGTTACAGTTCACATCTTGGCGGGGAGTTTTCATAGTCATTTGTGTATTAAGTGTGCTTATGGTTGCGGCCGCATTTTTCGGTGTAAAGGAAACGTTATCACCTAATCATAGAAGTGCGGGAGGGGTAACCAATACACTCCGAACTTTTGGGAATTTATTGAAAGACCGTGTGTTTATGGGTTATGCTCTTTCACAAGGATTCGTAAGTGCCGCAATGTTTGCTTACATTTCCGGTTCGCCCTTTGTTCTCCAAAATATCTTCGGGGTCTCCCCCCAAACATTCAGTCTGATTTTTGCAACAAACGGAATTGGGATCATTATTGCTTCTCAAGTGACTGGAAGGCTGGCAGGTAAGGTAAAAGAGGAAAAACTCCTTCAATTAGGATTATGTCTTGCATTGTTGGGAGGAGCCCTTCTTCTTTCATCTATCCTTCTCGAGATTGGGTTAGCAGGAATCTTGATAGCTTTATTCTTCTCCGTTTCTAGCGTTGGAATTGTCGGTACTACTAGTTTTTCTTTATCGATGCAGAATCAGAAAAAAACAGCAGGCAGTGCCTCGGCCTTAATTGGACTGCTTCCTTTTATATTAGGGTCACTAATGGCTCCCCTAGTGGGTCTGGGTTCAGGTGATTCACCCCTTCCGATGGGTATTGTGATGGTAAGTTGTCATGTCATCGCCATGTTGGCTTATCAAGTTCTTGCCCGCCGTGGGTTAAAGCGATTAGCATAAAAGTAAAAAGCTGAAGCCCTTTTATAGGGTTTCAGCTTTTTACCTTGTTGAGAAAGTACTCTTGAAAAAATCAGGGCTGCTTTTTTCTATTCTTATAACAGTGATTCTGCCCCGTCAATATAAACTTCTGTCCCTGTTACATGGGAGGACATGTCTGAAGCTAGGAACAAGACAAGGTCCCCTGTTTGCTCGGTAGTGCCGGCCTTTTTTGCAAGGGGCTGTGAACCTTGCGGGTATTCAATTGGGATTCTGATTTTTTTTAAGTTTTCATCTTCAGGGAAAGTGTTGTCGTGAATGTTCGTATCGATGGAGCCGGGACAAATGATGTTGACTCGGATTTTATATTTTGCCAATTCGAGTGCCGCCATTTTACCGAAAGCGACTTGACCAGCTTTTGAAGAGCTGTAGGCGGAAAAACCAAAATTCTTGAAAAATCGGTTTCCGTTAATGGAGCTGTTGATGACGATGCTGCCACCTGTTTCCCTCATAAATGGAATGGCGTATTTGACAGTGAGGAAGGTTCCCTTTAGGTTGATGGTATGTGTCTGATCCCAGTCTTCTGGCTTTATGTCTTCGATGGGAGCTATTACACCGTTGATGCCTGCATTGGCGAATACGAAATCAATTTTCCCGAAATGATTGAAGGCTACCTGGTAGGCCTTTTCAACTTGATCGGCATTGGAAACATCGGTTTTGACGATTAAAGCCTCTCTACCAAGGTATTCTACCTCTTCCTTCACCTTTTCGGCATTTTCAACTGTCCGGTCAAAAAAGACAATATTTGCACCGTTTTCAGCTAGCTTTAGTGCAGCGCCACGGCCAATTCCTGATCCGCCACCCGTAATAATTGCGACTTTATTTTTCATTAAATCTGTCATAAACTTCACACGCTCCTTTTTAGTTTTCTTTCCCGAATAGGTAGTATGTAGAAACATCATGGTAGTGGTAATATAGAAAGATTATAAAGGAATATTACCTAAAAAATCCAATTTGAACAGTCGTTGGTCGTCATTTTACTTTGTTCTTTAGTGAATTGTCTGTATATTGAGGACATAATAAGTTAGCTTGAAAGGGGATATGATGTTGATACGCTTAGGAGTAATAGGAACAAACTGGATTACAGAGCGATTTTTAGAGGCAACAAATCATGTGGAGGATTTTTCTTTAACCGCTGTTTATTCACGTACAGAAGAGAAGGCTAAGGAATTTGCCGGAAAATATGGAGTTCATACGATATTTACAAACTTAGAGGAAATGGCCGAAAGCGATGTGATTGATGCTGTATATATTGCCAGCCCTAACTCTCATCACAGTAGGCAGGCAGTGTTATTTTTAAATAATAAAAAGCATGTGTTATGTGAAAAACCATTAGCTTCGAATGCAGCGGAAGTTGAGGCGATGATTGACGCTGCCCATCAAAATGAGGTTCTATTAATGAAAGCAATGAAATCAACCGTATTGCCGAACTTTGAGAGTATTGAGAAAAATATTAGTAAAATAGGTACCATACGGCGATTTTCAGGAAGCTATTGTCAATATTCATCACGCTATGACGCGTATAAAAAAGGCACAGTTTTGAATGCGTTCAATCCGGAATTTTCAAGCGGAGCATTAATGGATTTAGGGATTTACGTCATTTATCCACTTGTTGTACTGTTTGGTAAACCAAATAAGATTCGGGCAACAGGAACATTACTTGAATCAGGAGCAAATGGACAGGGCACCATATTACTTTCCTATGACGAAATGGAAGCGGTTGTGATGTATTCGAAAATTACCGAATCCAACCAGCCATCAGAAATTCAAGGCGAACATGGCAGCATTCTCATCAATAAGATTTCCGGACCTACAGCAGTGGATATCCATTATCGGGATGGATCTAGGGAAAGTATTTCGGTTAAGCAGGACATGCCTTCCATGTATTATGAGGTTAAAGAGTTTGTTGAATTAATTCATCAGGGTAAAATAGAATCTGATAAAAATTCATTTGCGAATTCGCTATTGACTATAGAAATCATGGATGAAGCAAGAAAGCAAATTGGCATCGTTTTTCCTGCTGACAGCAGATAAGCATTTAACTAGACACGGTCAAGGAAGAAGAGTAAAAATGGATGTTACAGATATCCTTTAATTGGGTAGAACTTTATTACATAGATAATCTTTATGTTGGAGGAATGGATATGAAATGCAAAATTAACCGTAATGCAGCAAAAGTTTTACAAAATATGTTGAACAATGAAGAAGCCGAAGGCAAAATGATTCGAGTATATATCACGCATATGCATGGTGATCATGCTCACTATGAGATGAAACTAGATACACCGTCAGAACATGACGAAATTGTTAAAACAGATAAAGATATAGATATTTTGCTTGATTCACGTGAGGAATTTCTGGATGGTGTATGGATTAAATATTTTTACGTTCCGGAAGAAGGTTTTGAAATTACGAATCCTACGAAAGAACCTCACGGGCATCACCACCATTAAGAAAAAAAGGGGAGAATCGCATGAATCAAAAATACGAAAAAATCTTTCAACCATATAAATTTTCTTCAGGGGTAGAAGTGAAAAATCGTATAATGATGGCGCCGATGACTACTTATTCTTCGGATGATCAAGGCTTTATAACCGAAGATGAACTGGCTTATTATGCGGAACGCTCCGCAGGTGTTGGTGCGGTAATTACGGCTTGTGCTTATGTTCTAGCTGGCGGAAAAGGGTTTCCAGGTCAATTTAGTGTGGATGACGATTCATTTATCCCTTCATTGAGAAAATTGGCTGAGACGATTCAAGCTAAAGGGTCAAAAGCAATTTTACAAATATATCATGGTGGTCGGCAAAGTCCACCCGAATTATTACCTGATAACCAACCTGTTTCCGCGAGTGCGATTGCTTCCAAACAGGATGCACCGGTACCACGGGAAATGTCGGAAAACGAAATTCAGGATGTTATTATGGCATTTGGTGAAGCAACTAGAAGAGCCATCGAAGCAGGGTTTGATGGCGTAGAAATTCATGGGGCCAATACGTATTTGCTTCAACAATTCTTTTCGCCACACTCGAACCGTCGGACAGATAAATGGGGAGGAACTCTAGGGAAACGATTGATTTTTCCGCTTACCCTTGTAAACGAAGTGGAAAAAACAGTGGCTGAGCATGCGAAAAAGTCATTTATTATCGGATACCGCATTTCTCCTGAAGAAGGCAGCAATCCTGGAATCACTTTGGATGATACGCTCCAGTTCGTCGATAGACTAGCGAATCAAAACTTAGATTATCTACATATATCGGTAGGTCATTTCTGGAATGGTTCATTCCGTGAGAGTGATAGGACAAAATCCCGAATCGTTAAAATTCATGAAAAGGTTGGTAATCGTATCCCGATAGTCGGTGTAGGCTCCCTGCACACACCGGAGGAAGTAGCAGAAGCTATGGAAACCGGCGTGCCATTTATCGCCCTCGGTCGAGAACTGCTTATGGAACCGCATTGGATTGAAAAAATCAGGGCTGGGAAAGAAATTGAAATACGTACGACTCTTTCCAAGAAAGATCAGGATGAACTTGTCATACCAGATCCACTTTGGGAGAAGTTGATTAATATAAAAGGTTGGCTTCCGGTAGTAGAGTAAGTGTAAAAAGCAGTAGAAATATATATAATACCTTAAAACCCGTCCTCTCTTTATTGAGGACGGGTTTTTGTATGGGCAACTTATGCTTAAATGGTCTCAATGGATTGGAAGTTCAGGTTCCTTTTCCTAGGAAAAATCATTCTGATAAAATATATGATGAGGAAGGGAATAAAATAATCTGTCTGTCATTCGTATATCGGCTATATTTGAAACTGCTGAACCAAATGAAACGGGCATCAGTAGCTCATTTTGTGAAGTAGCCCAACACGTTAACAGTAGATTTTAAAAGAAGGTGACTATCTGGGTGAATATATCGGGTTGGCCAGCTTGCTGAACTTGCGAATGTTTCGAAGAGAACGATCGACTATTACACACAATTAGGAATGCTGAACTATGAAAAAAATGGTCAAGATATCGATATTATACTGAAGATGCTCTTAATCGTCTTCAAATGATTAATCGGTACAAAGAACAAAATATGCCCTTGACTGAAATTAAGGAACGGTTACATGTCTGGTCAGAAATCACTGTGGATTCTGGGCAGGTGCTCGTGAAAGAGGACAAGATATCATCAGACCTCAAAGAACTGGAAAAAGAACTGCTTGAATTAAAACCGTAATTGGATCAGCTCGATGATCAGCAATTAAAATTTGCAGCAAAACAGCTTTCCGTTCGAGGAAGGTCTTTATTAAGCATCATTGCCATCCTCACCTAAATATTTTGCCTTGTTCAACAAAAAGGACCTGAATTGGTCTTTTTTTGTTTTGATTTAATACATTTCTCATC
Organism: Peribacillus sp. NPDC096540; assembly: GCF_050278525.1. Taxonomy (NCBI): domain Bacteria; kingdom Bacillati; phylum Bacillota; class Bacilli; order Caryophanales; family Bacillaceae; genus Peribacillus; species Peribacillus sp. NPDC096540. The sequence goes on from NZ_JBNNTG010000002.1 coordinate 164,094, forward strand.
AGGGGAATTACCATTTTGAAGAGATTTGTCCATTTTCATCTGTCGTAATGTGGAACTTGGGAATATGAAGTTGCAACAAGTAGAACATTTATTTGAATTATTTTTGGTTGAAATAACCTAATAAATCTTTTTTGATAAAGATGAAGGATATAAGGGAATGGAAAAAGAAGAACTTAAGTAACTATAAGAAGAGGTGAGAGCAAATGATTGGATCAATCGTAACGACGACAAAAGGACATCTTCAAGGTACTATGGAAAACGATGTATGCGTTTGGCGTGGAGTCAGGTATGCAAAAGCGCCAATTGATGCTTTGCGTTTTAGCTCGCCGGAGCCAGTTGAAAAATGGAGCGGTGTCTTGGATGCAGTGGATTTTGGTGCCGTTCCGCCACAGCCGATGGATCGGGCTGTAAGAACAGGAATGACGGGCAATGAAAAAATGGATGAGGATTGCTTGTTCCTGAATATTTGGTCACCGAGAGCTGATGATAAGAAGCGCCCGGTCATGGTATGGATTCCTGGTGGAGCATATGTAACGGGAGCTGGATCTATTGATATGTACAATGGACATTTGTTGGCTAAGAATGGAGACGTAGTCGTGGTAAGCATCAACTATAGGTTAGGTGCATTGGGATATTTGGATTTTACTGAGTTGACAGATGATGAAGAAACATTTGAAACCAACTTAGGTTTACGTGACCAAGTGGCATCTTTGAAATGGGTAAAAGAGAATATTGAAGCCTTTGGCGGCGATCCTGAGAATGTTACGATATTTGGCGAATCAGCTGGAGGAAATGCAGTAACGACCTTACTTACTGTACCTTCAGCGAGCGGTCTTTTTAAACAGGCTATTGCAGAAAGTTCTGCTCCGACATCTGTATACGGAAAAGCATTTGCACGACAATTCAGTGAAAAATTCCTTGATATCTTAGGAATTGGCAAGAATGAAATCCATCGATTAAAAACACTTCCAGTTCAAGAAATTGTCGCGGCCTCTTACCAACTCTTACAGGAAAACTCACAAGCTAAGCCTGGTTCCCTATCTTTTGGACCTGTCGTCGATGGTGAATTCCTGCCTGATTATCCTCTTGATTCGATTCGGTCCGGAAAAGCCAAGGGGATACCCTTGCTTATAGGAACAAATAGGGACGAAGCGACATTATTTGACCAAATGGATCCACCTTTAATCCCAACTAATGAAGAGATGATTCATAAAATGTTCGAAAATACTGATCCAGAGGCGAAAGAGCGAATCACGAATGCTTATATGAACTTTCCTAAAAAGCAAGCGGCGCTTGGAATTGGTCGTGATGCGACTTTCCATATTCCTTCCGTTTGGTATGCGGAGGCGTACAGTCGTTTTGAAAAAACGTGGATGTATCGTTTCGATTATAAAACACCGGCACTGCGTCTAAGCAAATTAGGGGCGATGCATGGAATGGAAATTCTATTTGCCTTCCAGACATTCGACTCGGCATTGGGCAAACGGATTACTTCTTATGGATCCAGGCCAGCAGCGCTTAAGGTTTCCCAAAGGATTCAAGGTTATTGGGTTAACTTTGCGAAATATGGAAACCCCAATCCCTCAGAAGGGGAAATCTGGCCGAAATATGATGAAAACAACCACTACACAATGATTTTTGATAAAAAGGATTATATTGAAAAAGATCCTAACAGAATGATACGGTTGGCATGGGAGGGAGTAGGGATTTACAAGTGAAATATAGGGGATGGGAAGAAAGGGAGGACAATATGGATATAAAAAATTTTATGTCTACGAAAGAGTATGCGAGAACTTTGGATCAGCAAGATGCCTTAGTTTCTTACAGAGAGGAGTTCTATTTGAATCCTGGAATGATTTATTTGGATGGGAACTCATTAGGACTTTTATCGAAGCGGGCGGAAAAAAGCTTAATGGGGTCATTGGAAGACTGGAAAAGTTTTGGGATAAATGGGTGGACGGAGGGCGCTGAGCCTTGGTTTTACTTTTCTGAGAGATTAGGAGAATTGAGTGCCCAATTGGTAGGGGCTGCAAGGGATGAAGTAATAATGAGCGGGTCAACGACAGCTAATTTGCATCAGCTTGCGGCAACTTTTTTTGAACCTAAAGCAGGTCGTAACAAAATCATGGCGGATGAGCTAACGTTTCCCAGTGATATTTATGCGCTCCAAAGCCAGCTCCTATTACATGGCCTTGATCCTGCGACACATTTAGTTCAGGTGAAAAGCCGTGATGGGAAATTCCTTGAGGAAGATGACATCATTGCGGCGATGAACGAGGAAATAGCCTTGATTGTACTGCCGACGGTCTTGTATCGGAGCGGTCAGATCCTTGATATTGAAAGGTTAACCAAGGAAGCCCATGCGCGTGGGATCATAATTGGGTTCGATGGCTGTCATTCTATTGGTGCTGTTCCTCATTGGTTTGATAAGTGGGAAGTGGATTTTGCGTTTTGGTGTAATTATAAGCATTTGAATGGTGGGCCAGGTTGTGTAGCTGGGTTGTATGTGAACCGTAAGCATTTTGACAGGAAGCCGGGATTGGCAGGTTGGTTTGGATCGAGGAAGGATAAGCAATTCGATATGGAGCATTCCTTTACCCAGGCAAATTCTGCCGGTGCTTTTCAGATTGGAACTCCCCATATATTAAGCATGGCCCCCCTTTTAGGCTCACTTGAAATGTTTGCAGAAGTGGGAATAGAACAGGTTCGGTCAAAATCTTTGAGGCTGACGAAATATCTTATGGATTTAATTGAATCGGACCTTACTGATTACGGATTTAAAATTGGTAGTCCAAGGGATGAATCAAAAAGGGGCGGTCATATCATCCTTGAACATCAAGAAGCTGCAAGAATATGTAAAGCATTGAAGCAAGAGGCTATCATACCTGATTACCGTGAACCTAATATGATCCGACTAGCACCTGTTGCTCTTTATACCTCTTTTCTGGAAGTCTTTGAAACGGTACAGGTCCTTAAAAAAATCATGGACGGAAGGTTATATGAAAACTATGAAAATAAACGGGGAATCATTGCCTAGGATGGGAGCACCGTATGGAGAAAAATAAGTTGCATCGTAAGTTATCATCAAATCAAATCACAATGATTGCCATGGGTTGTGCAATTGGTACCGGTTTATTTTTGGGAAGCGGCCTTGCGATTTCGACCGCAGGCCCAAGTGTATTAATCAGCTATGCAGCAGGTGCATTCATTGTCCTCCTGTTGATGGGCTGTTTGGCAGAAATGACTGTAGCCTATCCAACATCAGGATCCTTTGGAACGATTGCTGAAAAATATATCAGTCCATTTGCAGGTTTTGTTGTGCGATATTCTTATTGGATAGCGAATGTCCTTGCTATTGGAGTCGAAGTGAGTGCAATCGCAGTGTACATGAAATATTGGTTCCCTGATGTTGCTGGAAGTGTGTGGATTTTTCTTTTTGCTGCACTGCTTATCTATGTAAATGCAACGAGTGTCAATACATTCGGAAATTTTGAATATGCATTTTCAATGATTAAAATTAGCGCCATTGTTATTTTTATTTTACTTGGAGCATACGTGGTGATTGGCGCCGAACCCTCAAGCGGTATTGGGGTAGAGAATTATGTCAATGACGGAGGGTTTATGCCATTCGGATTTTGGGGGCTTTGGGTCGCAATATTTATTTCTCTCTTTAGCTTTTTAGGGACGGAATTAATTGCGGTGACAGCAGGAGAAGCAAAAGACCCCGATATTGCCGTGCCCAAAGCATTAAAAGCAACTGTTTTCAGACTTGCTACTTTTTATGTACTGACAATCGGGCTTATGTTGATGATTGTACCATGGCAGTCCGCTGGAATCGACAAAAGCCCATTTGTAAAGGTAATGGAAATTTTGAATATTCCAGGGGCATCAGGAATAATGAATTTTATTATTCTAACAGCAGCTCTATCTGCGATGAATAGCCAGTTATATGCTTCCACAAGAATGATATTTTCATTATCCGAGCAAAAGCAGGCTCCTGCATTATTTCAAAAGTTGAGCCGAAAAGGAGTTCCATTACGTGCCCTACTCATCTCTACACTGGGCATTTTTCTGGCTGCTGGTGTGAAAGTTCTGCTTCCGGATACTTCCTATGCGTTCATGATGGGGATTTCTATGTTCGGAGCTATTTTTACCTGGTTTATGGTGTTTATCTCACATTTGTATTTCAGAATAAATTGGGAAAAATCTGGAGGGCGGAAGTTGCCGGTGAAAATGTATGGCTTTCCCTATTTAACGATACTAGGTGCATTTCTGCTGTTTGCTTTGACGGTATCGACTTGGTTCACTGGTCCTTTTAAAATCGTTCTCCAGTTCGGTGTTCCTTGGCTGATCTTTCTTTGCATCGCTTATTTGTTAATGATGAAAATAAAAAGAACGTAAAGGGAGAGAGAGTATGGATAAGGGACCGATTGATAAAAATCGCTTAGAAGAAGGAATGGTTACTGATTTTGAAAAGGATATGTCCTATGGGGACTATCTGCATTTAAATCAAATACTATCGAGTCAGCATCTGCTTTCCGGTCATCATGATGAGATGTTGTTTATAGTCATTCATCAAACCAGTGAATTATGGATGAAACTGATTCTTCATGAATTAACAGCAGCAACAGACAATATCGTGGCAGGACGTTTGGAGCCTTCCTTTAAGATGCTATCCAGAGTAGCAAGGATTCAACAACAACTTGTTCAATCGTGGAATGTTCTCTCGACCTTGACGCCATCGGATTATATGGAATTCCGTGAGAAACTCGGAAACTCTTCTGGCTTTCAATCATTTCAAAACAGGTTGATTGAATTTGCAATGGGCCAAAAGAATTCGCAAATATTGACCGTTTTTCGACATCAGCCTGAACTTTATGAAACGATGATGGCTAATTTGAATAAACCTAGTATTTATGATGCGGCGATTGGGGCCTTGGCTGCGAGAGGTCTTCCCGTTGATGAATCCGTTTTGAAAAGGGATTGGTCTGAAACATATCGAATAAATGCCAGTGTGGAGCGTGCCTGGCTGACAGTATACCGTGATGTTCATAAATATTGGGACTTATATGAGTTGGCCGAAAAGCTTGTTGATATTGGTAGTCAGCAACAATTTTGGAGATTCAATCATATGAGTACGGTAGAACGAATCATCGGACAAAGAATGGGAACGGGTGGTTCGTCGGGAGTGAGCTACCTAAAGAAAGTGGTCGACCAGCCATTTTTCCCTGAACTTTGGACACTCCGAACAAAGCTGTAAGCTATACTTGAGGGGAAAATAGATGAATCAATGGAGAGATATTTCTCAGCGAATGAATGAAAATGCACATATATTGGCCAGGAGATACACCGTATTCATATCGCCTGAATTCTTCAATAGCGAAAGGATCATCAGTAAATGTTTGGGAAATTCGGATGAGTACACATTTAGGAACACATATAGATGCTCCTTTTCATTTTGATGAAAACGGAAAAAAATCATTGAGCTCGATTTGGATTTATATATTGGCCCAGCACTTTTAGTAAAGATAGGTGCAGCTAAAAGTATTGGAGTTAAGGCTTTAAAAACAGGTATCGACTTTACAGGCATCGAACGGTTATTGCTGGCAACAGGGAAGTGGAAGGACCTCGGCCATTTTCCTGAATGGATTCCTACAATTGATCCTGAATTAGCACCTTATCTTGCAGATAAAGGAGTGAGGTTGCTTGGAATTGATTTGCCTTCCGTTGACTATCTATAGAGCAAAGAATGGCCTGCCCACCATGCTCTGTCAGGTTGTGGTATTCATATCTTGGAAGTCCTAGAATACGTGAAGCCGGGACTGTATGATTTGGCAGCACTGCCGCTTGCGTTAGAAGAGGGAGACGGCAGTCCGGTCAGGGCTGTGCTGAAAAGGAAGCGCTAAACGAGGGGGAATAAGTGATGGGGAAAATTGGGGTTTATGGATCTTCCTTCGATCCAGTCACGAATGTCCATTTATGGACAGCGTCTACCATTGCACATCGGGCTAAATTGGATAAAGTTATTTTTTTACCTTGCGCTGATAATCGGATTGATAAACAGATGAAAACGAGTAATGAACATCGCTGGGATATGCTTGGGCTAGCTATAGAGGACAATCCGCTGTTCGAAGTTAGTGATTATGAAATTAATGAACGGGCTGGGACGAGTAAACAGTATACTTGGTATACGATGGAATACTTTAAACAACAGTACCCGAAGGATGATATTTATTTCATTATGGGTGCCGATCTTCTTGAAGATATTGATAATCAGGAGTTACCGGTACACTTACGCTGGAAATTCAGGGAAAAGTTGATTGCCAATCATAAATTTATCGTCATGGCCCGGGATGGAATAGATATGCTGAAAATTATTTCCAAAAGTCCGTTGCTGAGAAATTATGATGATGGAAATACTTTTCACCTTATCGATAAAGGTCTCTCCATGGAGATTAGTTCGACATATATAAGAGATGAGTTCGCGATGGGTGGAGAACCGAGATATTTACTGCCTGGTCAATGTTATCAGTATATTGTGGACAATAAGTTATATCAGAAAGAATCAAAATCTTGAGTTTTTAAGTAAATAAAGCGAGAATAAAGAATGCAAAAGAGCTCAATCTCATGTGATTGAGCTCTTTTGCATTGGTTATATAAGTCCACTATTCTAGATTGTTTATGACAATAATAGTGCCCAGAGAAAGATAAAGAGACATGTTAAGCATTAATTAAAAAACATAGTTGACAACTTGGTATACTTTGCTTTATGGTAGTGATACATAAAAAACAGAATATTTGCTGATCAGAAAACTGAAGGCATACTATCTCCTTATATATTAATGAAGGAAATAGTATGTCTTTTTTGTTGGAAAAAGTGAAAAGCGGGGGAAGTTTATGAAAAAGTTGATGGTATTTTCAAGTTTGATTTTAGCCTTTGGAGTACTAGCAGGATGTAATTCAGAAAAAACAGAAGGAGAAGGGAATTCTAAGTCTTTGGAGCTATTGAATGTGTCATATGATCCGACGCGTGAACTGTACCAAGAATTTAATGATGCGTTTGTGAAACATTGGAAAGAAGAGTCAGGTCAGGATGTAACGATTCAGCAATCTCATGGCGGTTCTGGTAAACAAGGAAGAGCGGTTATTGACGGGTTGGAAGCGGATGTCGTGACACTGGCATTGGCTTATGATATTGATGCCATATATGAAGCTAGTAACCTATTAGCGGAAGATTGGCAAAAACGTTTACCTGAAAACTCGACACCGTACACATCAACCATCGTGTTTTTAGTAAAAAAGGATAACCCAAAAGGTATTAAAGATTGGAATGATTTAATCAAAAAGGATGTTTCCGTAATCACACCAAATCCAAAGACAAGTGGTGGAGCAAGGTGGAATTACCTGGCTGCATGGGCTTATGCAGAAAAGAGTTTTAATAATGATGAAACCAAAGTGAAGGATTTTATGAAAAAGCTTTATCAAAATGTTGAAGTTTTGGATTCAGGAGCACGAGGTGCAACGACCACATTTGTGGAGAGGGAAATTGGTGATGTTCTAATTGCATGGGAGAATGAAGCTTATTTAACACTAGAAGAATTCGGTGATGATAAATATGAAATAGTCAATCCTTCACTCAGTATCTTAGCTGAACCTCCAGTAGCTGTTGTTGATAAAGTGGTTGAGAAAAAAGGAACGAAGGAAGTAGCTGAAGCATATCTGGAATATCTTTACACAGACACCGGTCAAGAAATTGCAGCAAAGAACTTCTATCGTCCGAGGGATGAAAAGATTCTTGCTAAATACGAGGACCAGTTTGCAAATATTGATATGGTGACTGTTGATGAAAAGTTCGGCGGCTGGAAAAAAGCCCAGGAAACTCATTTCAATGACGGTGGTACATTTGACGAAATTTATCAACCACAATAAGCGTTGGAGGAGAAGATGTAAAGTCACATTTTCTCCTTCGCTAATCAATAAGAAAGAGTTGGGGCGAATCGATGAATATAGTGACAGAAGTTAAGCAAAAGAAAAAAAGAACGATACCTGGTTTTGGACTAACGATGGGGTTTACATTGCTGTATTTATCCATCATCGTGTTGATTCCATTATCCATGGTTTTTTTAAACACGTTTACTATGGGGTTTCAGGATTTTTGGGCGACTATTACCGAACCAAGGGTTGTTGCTTCCTATAAACTAAGCTTTCTGACAGCTTTAACTGCGGCCTTTGTGAACGCAGTTTTTGGCGTTTTGATTGCCTGGGTACTGACTCGTTATGAATTTCCTGGAAAACGAATCATCGATGGTCTGGTCGATTTGCCTTTTGCCCTTCCGACTGCTGTGGCAGGGATTACGTTGACCACTTTGTACTCACCGAATGGGTGGATTGGACAATTTTTCAGCTTTAAAATTGCCTTCACTCCCATCGGGATTATCATTGCCCTGATATTTATCGGTCTGCCATTCGTTGTACGCATGGTCCAGCCGGTGCTTGAAAATATAGAAAAAGGAATGGAAGAGGCCTCTGCTTCGCTAGGGGCGAACCGAATGCAGACGTTTATTAAAATTATCTTTCCAGAATTGATACCAGCGATATTGACGGGTTTTGCACTTTCTTTTGCGAGGGCGCTTGGAGAGTATGGATCCGTTGTGTTCATTGCAGGAAATATGCCCTTTAAAACAGAGATTTCACCGCTCATCATCATGACAAAACTCGAACAGTATGATTATCAAGGTGCAACCGCTGTAGCAGCTGTCATGCTTATTATTACATTTCTAATTTTGTTCACCATCAATATCTTACAATGGTGGACTAGTAAAAGATATACCGGGAAATAGGAGGGGACATGTTGGTAAATCACAATTCAGTGGCTGCAGAGACGAATAAACCAGTCATTTTAACGAGAAACGCAACAAAAGAGCCTAAATCTATACAGTGGATTCTTATTTCCATTGTGTTGCTATTTCTTACTTTATTTTTAGTTGTTCCATTAATCGCAATCTTTGTAAAAGCCTTTGAAAAGGGGGCTGATGCTTATTTTGCGGCCATAGCCCATCCTGATTCTATGTCTGCCATTAAATTAACATTAATCGTTGTCCTAATCACGTTACCCCTTAATGCTATATTTGGGGTAGTGGCGGCATGGACGATTACAAAATATGAATTTAAGGGAAAAAACTTTTTAATAACTTTGATTGATCTACCCTTTTCGGTTTCACCAGTCATTGCTGGATTGATTTTCGTACTTTTATTTGGCTTACATGGGGCCCTTGGTCCATTGTTGCAAAACTATGATATTAAAGTGATCTTTTCGATACCAGGGATTGTCATCGCCTCTATTTTCATTACCTTTCCATTCATTGCACGTGAATTAATTCCCCTCATGCAAAGCCAGGGAACGTCTGAAGAAGAGGCATCGCTCACACTAGGAGCAGGGGGATTCAAGACGTTTTGGTATGTAACGCTTCCTAATATTAAATGGGGACTTTTATATGGAGTCATTTTATGTAATGCGAGGACAATCGGAGAATTTGGGGCCGTATCGGTCGTATCAGGCCATATACGCGGGATGACGAACACGATGCCGCTTCATATTGAAATCTTATACAATGAATATCAATTTTCAGCGGCCTTTGCCGTGGCATCACTGATGTCCATTTTTGCAATCATAACGTTGGTTATTAAAAGTTTCATAGAATGGAAAACAGACTTTAAATCAACAAAAGGAAGTTAGGAGGGAAAGAAATGAGTATCGTCATCGAAAATGTAACAAAATATTATGGGTCTTATCAAGCCCTCCAAAATATCAATCTGGAAATAAAAAGCGGAGAGCTTGTAGCGCTACTTGGCCCCTCCGGTTCGGGAAAAACATCATTGCTACGAATCATTGCAGGACTCGAACAGGCGGAAAATGGAAATATCTTATTTAATGAAGAAAATTACACCAATAAGCATGTGAAAGATCGGAATGTGGGTTTTGTCTTTCAGCATTATGCTCTTTTTCGCAACATGACCATTTTTGATAATGTTGCCTACGGTTTAAAGGTTCGTCCAAGAAAAATAAGACCTAGTAAAACAGCGATTGAACAAAAAGTTACAGAATTGCTTCAGCTAGTTAAATTGGAAGGATATAAGGACCGTTATCCTTCCCAATTATCAGGTGGCCAGCGTCAGCGTGTGGCATTGGCAAGGGCTCTTGCTGTAGAGCCGAATATTCTTTTGCTTGATGAACCATTCGGGGCACTGGATGCTAAAGTGCGTAAGGAACTAAGGCGTTGGCTAAGGAGGCTTCATGATGAATTCAATGTTACGAGTGTCTTTGTGACACATGATCAGGAAGAAGCGATGGATGTTGCTGATCGGGTTGTAATCATGAATGAAGGGAAAATTGAACAGATTGGAACTCCGGAAGAAGTGTATGATCAACCCAAAAATCCGTTTGTTTACGATTTTCTCGGAAGTGTCAATCTTTTCAAGGGCAAGGTTCATCAAGGGAAGTTGACAACAGGAAATGTGGAAATAAATGTTCCAGACAGTGAAGATGGAGAGAGTACTGGTTATGTAAGAGCCCATAACTTTATCATAGAAAGAGAGTCATTAGAAACGGATTCGATTGCATCTGTAATTGATCATATTCATACAATTGGACCTATTGTCCGTATTGAAGTGATTCGTCAGGATATAAATGAACCGCTTGAAATCGAACTTACAAAAGAACAATATAATAATCTTGATTTAAAAAAAGGAGAAATAGTGTTTGTCCGTCCTAAAGAATTGAAGGTCTTTGTTGACTATATGGCTGGCATCTAACAGAACGTCGATAAGTTAACCAAAAAACCGCTCATTAGCGGTTTTTTGGTATTTTCATTAACTAGATATCTAATATTATCTATAAAATAAACATTGACTTCTCAAAGAAACTCTTTTAAAGTGGATTTGTAAACTAAATATCCTCGTTAGGTGAGGCTCCTGTGTAGGAGATATGCTACTGCCCAAAAATGTCGAAAGACGCCAATGGGTCAACAGAAACCATCGACATAAGGTGGTTTTTAATGTAGCTGGCGTTGTCCTATGCCACACAGTGCTAAAGCTCTACGAATGGAGGAACAGGATTTCTGCTATGTATTTTTGTCATTCAGACAGTGTACGTATGTGTATTTGTCATTCAGAAATGTATGTAAATGAACCGTGTGAACACCTCCATTTGTAATGGAGGTGTTTTTAATTTTTCTGGGAGGTTAGGAAAGTGGATAACTATTCACGATCATACTCGAACGAAGCATAATAATAATCAAATAAATACAAAGATTAAGGAAGGGGAATTATTAAATATTTTTCTTACTTTTGTTATATCGTTAAGGGGAAATATTTTTTGCTCCTCAAAAAAGGAGTTGCGAAGATGATAAAAGACATGACTGAAGACCAAATAACTCTTCAAATTATAAAAGCATTAAAAGAAGGAAAAAAGAAGGAATTTCAAGCAATATTAGAAGAACTCCAACCCTATGATATTGCTCGAATTTTTGAGGGGCTTCCAGAAAAACATCATACACGTTTCTTATTGTTTCTTACTCCAGAACAAATCGCTGAATTAATACAGGAACTTGAAAAAGTACATCAATTAAAAATTCTTACTAAATTAGGAATTGAAAAATCAGGTCAAGTAATGGATCTAATGGATAATGATGATTTAGCTTCATTGTTAGAGAATCTATCTCCTGATAAAATTGAAGAACTTCTTTCAGGTATGAAACAAGAAGAATCTAAAATCGTTCAAAATATCATGAATTATCCACCTGAAACGGCAGGACGAATAATGACAAACCGTTTTGTGTGGATACCTCAACACTATACGGTTCGTGAATCAGTTGAAAAACTTAAAATATTTGCGGAGTTCTCGGAAACGATTAACTATCTGTATGTTATTGATAATAATAAAAAATTAGTAGGTGTAGTCTCATATCGAGATTTGATAATTCATGATGAATATGAAAAAATTCAAGATATTATGTACAGCCGAGTTATCTCCGTATTTGCTTATGAAGACCAAGAAGAGGTAGCACATGTTATTGAGCGTTATGATTTTTTATCAATTCCTGTTGTAGATAATAATAATGAATTATTAGGAATTGTAACCGTTGATGATATTATTGACGTTGTCATTAAGGAAGCAAACGAAGATATTGAAAAACTTTCGGCATCTGGTAAAGCTATTGATTTTGACACGAAGGCACACGTGGCTGCGTATCGCAGACTTCCCTGGCTTATTTTACTTTTATTTATCGGATTAGTGTCTGGAACTATTATTAGTGGTTTTGAAGAAACATTGTCTAAAGTTGTTGCACTTGCCTTCTTTATGCCGATGATTGCAGGGATGACTGGAAATACAGGTACTCAATCTTTAGCTGTTGTTGTAAGGGGTCTAATTACTAGTGATACGGATAAAGGAGTTGTTATCAGACTCATTATTCGAGAACTTAAAGTTGGATTGATAATAGGAATTACCTGTGGAATATTAATTTCCATTATAGCTTTTGTTTGGCAAGGAAATCCTGTTCTAGGATTAGTGGTTGGAAGTTCATTAGTTATGACCCTAATTATTGGGACTTTAGCAGGGACCATTATTCCTCTAATTTTATATAAATTCAACATCGACCCAGCAGTAGCCTCTGGTCCATTAATTACAACACTAAATGATATACTATCGTTACTTATATACTTTGGCATAGCAACAATGTTTATATCAAAATTGATGTAGTAAAACCACTTTTTCAAAATAAATCTTAACTAAACTCATTTACCAAGACTTGTTAAGCTAACGGTTGTTTTACTTCAATTAGGGAGGTTGCTGAGGCAACCTTTTTTTATGCAACAAATGGGGTATAAAATCTTAAGAGGAAAATTGGATTATTGTGGTAAAATAACAATAGATGGAGGGGAGTAGAATGACCTATATCGCAAGAACTCAAAGAGTGCTTTTGGGATTGTTACTGGCAACAATAGTTCTGCCGCCAATTATTACGCATAATTTCTCTATAGGTTTAATACCTTACTTTCAATTTCTATTAATTATTTTTATTTTTGTAGCAATCTTTATTCAATTTAAATTTAGAATAGATAAAGAGCGTTTATCGTATCAAATATTATTTTTGACAATGCCTATTTATAAAAAAGTAGTTTATCCTAAACAAATTGTCCAGATGAAATTTAAACGTGTCGGTTGGGCAACCAAAGGTGTTATTATCCAAGTAAACAAGGGGCTAAACATTCGGATTTTTGGTTTTGCCCCAGATAAAGTCTTAATAGATTTAATTATGTTCGCTAATGAAAACGATATATCAATATTTAAAACTAAAGATTATCTGGTTTTGGAAAAAACAGAATTAAGGCAGCATTCCTAACTAATAAAGATGAATATACAACCTTATTAATGCAAGGTGTCTGATGTGAACGGGGTATCTTCCAAGACATCAAAGGTCATTATAGTCATTATAGTTATTAATGAAATACTAGATTTTAAAGTGATCAAAATAGTAGAACTCTTCAAAAAAATAAGCAATTGATCAAGGAAGCAAAGGCTATTCAATAGAGAGTTATAAAACGAGTTTAATAAATGAAAGTTATAGTGGATTGAGTATGTTTTGACCTTATACTTGAAGGGGTTATGACCTTCTTGTTAAAAAGACTTAATACATCGTTAGTAAGAATACTATTTTTTATAGATAAAATAAAAATTCACTGCAAAAAGAGAGAAGTAAAGGTGGACATGTTTAAAATATGAGAACTTCACCATTACTAGAAAAACTCCTTGTTCAAACGTTGGTTATGTCAATGCTATGAGTCATACGATTTATTGGAGATGACAAAAAGGCCATAAAACCAAAAAAACACATCCCATTAGAAAAAATAGGATGTGTCGATTATTTTATTCGTCTGCTTCTTCCCCGGAACGATTTGTTTGTGTTGGAAGAGTGTCCCAAAAACTATCTTCAACAGTTTCAATTGAATTATCAGCAAGAGCTCTAACAGCAGCATCCAAAGTGGTGACTGTTTGCTTTATTAGATACCCGTTGCTTTTTTGTCCAAGTGCAACTGACTCGTTATTATGGTCTGACATACCTCTCATTTCAAAGAGAAGCGTTGCAATATCATAACGAACAGCTGCCCCGTTTCGACCTATATTTTCTCCTGATCCTCCATCATATTTACCAATATGCCCCCAACCAGTAGGTTCTATTGCGTTATATACAACAGCACCTAGTTTTTTAGAAGCTTCTAACACTTCAGGTTTTACGTTAGCGTTTGTTGGATAAAGCATCGAACCTGAAACAAGTTCACCCTCTGTTTCGCTTAGCGTCCCTTGATGATGTAAATCAATCATATAATCAATATCGTATTTTGCAAAAACATTTTCATGTAATGCCTTTACTTCCACTTGCATTTCACTAGTTTTTTTATCATGCTCACGGTTTAAGTCGATACCGTTAGCGTTTGCACGAGTTAGATGTCGATCACCCTTTGCTAAATAGTCATCAAGAGAGAAATTAACATCACCCATAGCTCCATCTGCATTTAACATAGGAATGATTAGGATATTAACATTTTCTAGCAAACCTTTAGTCTTATTCGTGCCTAGATGTTTAATAAATTCGAGTGCACCTTCAGTAGTCAGTTGTTCATTTCCATGCTGTTGGGTTAAAAATAGTATAGTAGGGTTTTCAGGATTAGATATGTACTTTGCTAGGTAAATATCTCGCCCTTTTACCGTTTCCCCGATTACTTCAAGTTTCAATGCTTCTTGTTTAGCATCCTGGGTTTTAAGGTAACTTACCAAGCTGTCATAAGTATGTAGAATTGAAGTTGTTACTTGACCATTTCCTGCACTGGGACCATTTCCAACCGCATCGACTGGTATCGCAACAGCTGTTACAGCGCTTAAAGTTATTAAACTAGATAATGAAACTGATAGCACTTTCTTCTTAAAATTCATCAAATACCTCCTATTTTTGTTTTGTAATTACCAGAAATACTATATATTAACATTTTATTATTTATAACACTGGGTGTTAATGGTTAAAAATAACTAAATTTTTCATTAGTCGAATCGTTATTCTAGTGGACAACTTTAGATACTGGTCTATGTAAACTTTAGAGGTCTCATAGGTTTTCCCCGGTTTTAATCTAAGGCGATGTAATTCTCGTATCAATAGTGATAATAATTGCATTAATGAAGATACAAAAGAGTGTATTAACCGACTGCAAAGGTAATGCAGAACAAAATGAAGAAAAACGGTAAGCTGATAAGTTGGTAAGTCGCCTCAATAGAAGTATTGTTTTGGAGCTTAATAATAATATGTATCGATTACTCAACTAACGAGTGCTTTAGTTGAGATGTTTTTTTAAAACGTAGCAAGATTTGTATGAGAGTACTGTTTGATCTTTATTCAACATTTGGGCCCTATTCTTGAATAATTGGAGAAAATATTAAACATTGAATCGAAGCTCTAATTTATTCAATAATAGAACAATTAAGTTGAACAATGGTATTCATTAAGGTACGTTTATTTAAGGATAGAAATTACTTTGAAACTTTTGCTATTCAATCAATGTGTTTTTCAGGGGAAAATGTGACCTTCTAATAAGAAAAAAAGGGGGGAATTAATTTGATTAAAGCAGTTATTTTCGACTTTGATGGTTTAATTTTAGACACAGAGACGGCTTGGTATGAGGCTTATAAAGAAACTATGGGTTTTTATAAATCTGATTTGCCTCTCGAACATTTTGTTAAATGTATCGGAACAGATAATACTGAACTTTATGAGTTTTTCAAAGAACAACTGGGGGAAAGTTGCAATATTGAAGAAATTGAAGCCAAAGCAAAAAGCTTATATAAAGTAAAGATGAAAACATCGCAGGCACGTGAAGGTGTAAAGGATTATTTAGAAGAAGCAAAAAAAATTGGATATAAAATTGCCCTTGCTTCAAGTTCCACAAAAGAGTGGGTCACTCATTATTTGGGTAAACTCGGACTGTTAAACTATTTTGAAGTTATTATCACAGGGGATGATGTTGATAAAGTAAAGCCAGCGCCTGATTTGTATTTAAAGGCAATTGAAGCCTTAAACATTCATTCCACAGAAGCCGTAGCATTTGAAGATTCGTTAAATGGGCTTCAATCGGCTCTACATGCTGGATTAAAGTGTGTAATTGTACCAAATCCCGTGACTGAAGCCTTGGCTTTTGAAAATCATCATTTACGACTTCAATCTATGATGGAAAAGAAATTGACTGATGTGATAAAGCTTATTGAGCAATAAGGCGTTCGAGAATAACTCTGCCCTATTGCTTATATGATTATGGTGAGGTGTTCATAAAAATTGAGTACAATTCAATGGAACACTATTCAACAAGTGTCTTTAGTAAATTAACTGAGGAGCCATCTTTGCAGATCTATCGTATTTTCAATATTCGCAATCAGTCGATATTACAGTGCTCTCTTTTCCATGTCCAACATATTGAAAAACTAATTGAAAATACAATAAGCTATCTTAAACCTCAAAAAATTCTATCTTTAACGAGATTATCTATTTAACTCCTTTTCTCAAATGAGGGCTACTCAGCCTTTTATCCCAACTCCGTTAACAAAACCTTCGCAAATTATAGGTCCAATGCGTGATTGAGATGGAATATTATGGGGTGTATAATCAAAAGGAATGAACATTCATTCTGTATTTAATAATGAAAGGCTGAATCATTATGCAAACTGCAGTTAATAAACGAGATAGTATAGTATCTAGCGCTTTAGTACTATTTGCAGAGCGGGGATATGATGCGACGACGATTCCAATGATAGCTACATCAGCAGGAGTTGGAGCTGGTACCATCTATCGTTACTTTGAAAATAAGGAAGTGCTTGGGAATAAGATTTTTCAAGAGTACTTGAATATTTTTACTGAAACACTTAAGACTGGGTTTCCTTATGATGAATCGATTCGTAATCAGTTCCACCATATTTTTAAATCAATGATCCACTTTACAACAGAGCACAGTCAAGCCCTTTATTTTATAAAAACACATAGCAGTGCCCATTTTTTAAATGAAGAAAGTCATTCTAGCTTTCAAGGGCTACTGAATATATTAAAATGTTTTTTTGATTCAGGAAAAGGGAAAAAAGAGATTAAGGAGCTTCCTTCTTCAGCTTTGATTGCCATTATTTATGGAGCGTTTCTTGAGCTTCAACGACTTGTCCGTATTGGGGAGTTAGAACCTGAAGCAATACTTTTAGCAGATGTAGAAGAAAGCTTTTGGGATGCTGTACGATTACACGTTTGAGAAAAATTTGATATCTCATTCAATAAACGGAATGAACGTTCATTCCGTAATCAAATCTATTTAAAGAGGTGCTAAAAAATGACAAACACAAATCAATTTCCACAGCCAAAGACTTATGGACCCCTGGGCAGCCTGCCTGTTATTGATAAGGATAAGCCACTTCAGTCATACATGAAGCTGGCAAGGGAACTTGGGCCCGTTTTTCAGTTTCAATTTCCGGGTCGCATTAGTACCTTTGTATCCAGTGCTGCTCTCGCTAAAGAAATTTGTGATGAAACAAGATTTGATAAGAAAGTCGGTCCTGCCCTGCAAAAAGTGAGAGCATTTGGCGGCGATGGCCTTTTCACAAGTGAAACGTCTGAGATAAATTGGAAAAAGGCTCATAACATTCTGCTGCCTAGCTTTAGCCAGCAGGCAATGAAGGGCTATCATGCAAAAATGGTTGATCTTGCTACCCAACTCATTCAAAAATGGGCTCGCTTAAATCCAGCTGATGAGATTGATGTTCCTGAAGATATGACACGCTTGACCTTAGATACGATTGGACTCTGCGGATTTAATTACCGCTTTAACAGCTTTTATCGGGAAACTTCCCATCCCTTTATCGACAGTATGGTGCGTGCATTAGATGAAGCGATGAGTCAAACGCAGCGACTCGGTGTTCAAGATAAACTGATGATTAAGTCTAAAAAACAATTCAGAGAAGACATTCAATACATGTTCTCTCTTGTAGATGAATTGATTGCAGAACGAAAACTAACTGGTGATAATGGAGAAGATGACCTTCTTTCTCATATGTTAAAAGGTGTTGATCCTGAAACCGGTGCGGCGCTGGATGATGAAAATATTCGTTATCAAATCATTACCTTTTTAATAGCTGGGCATGAAACAACTAGCGGTCTCCTTTCCTTCGCCATCTATTTTCTTATGAATAACCCAGAAAAGTTAAAAAAAGCACAGCAGGAAGTCGATGAAGTGCTGGGTGACGATGTTCCGGATTACAAACAAGTGAAAAAGCTGAAATATGTTCGTATGGTGCTGAATGAAGTGCTTCGTCTGTGGCCAACTGCTCCGGCGTTTTCCGTTTATGCGAAAGAAGACACCCTGTTAAACGAAAAATACAATGTGAAGAAAGGTGATGTGTTCACGCTGCTTATTCCTGAGCTTCACCGTGATCCATCCGTTTGGGGTGATGACGTTGAATCGTTCATTCCTGAGCGGTTCGAGAATTTGGATTCCATCCCTTATCATGCTTATAAACCGTTTGGAAACGGGCAGCGAGCCTGTATCGGACAGCAGTTTGCACTTCATGAAGCGACATTGGTGCTCGGAATGGTTTTACAGCACTTTGACTTGATTGATCATGAAGATTATCAATTGGATGTTAAAGAAACCTTGACTCTTAAACCAGACGGATTAACGATGCGCGTTTCACCTAGAAAACCTGTGATGTCATTTACCGTTGCTTCTTCAGAACCAGCGTATGCGGATATAGAAGCAACGGCGGCTTCTATCGGATCTGCACATGGCACGCCATTACTTGTTCTGTTTGGGTCAAACATGGGAACCGCAGAAGGAATTGCTCGTGACCTCGCTGAAATAGGGAGTCAACAAGGCTTCCATACAGAGGTTGCTCCTTTAAATGATTACACCAACCAGCTTCCTCAAGAAGGAGCTGTTCTCATTGTCTCAGCATCTTATAATGGAAATCCTCCTGATAATGCAGGTGACTTTGTTTCATGGCTGAAGGAATGTCAGGATGGAACATTGGACGGTGTTCACTATGCTATCTTTGGATGCGGAGACCGCAATTGGGCCAATACGTACCAACGCATTCCAACATTCATTGATGAGCAACTGGAACAAAAAGGAGCTAATCGTCTGTCAGAAACAGGTTATGGAGATGCAAGTGATGATTTTGAAGGGGATTACGAGAAATGGGCAGAAGCTCTTTGGCCGAATCTTGCCCAAACCTTGAACATTGAACTAAATACAAATGATCGAGAAAGTAGCTCGATTACGATGAATTTTGTAAGTGATGTTAGCGACACACCGCTCGCCCGAACTCACCATGCTTTTACAGCTGTTGTGAACAGGAGTGTAGAATTACAACATGAAGATAGCGGAAGAAGTACACGACATATAGAATTAACTCTTCCAGGGGGTATTCATTATCAAGAAGGCGACCATGTCGGGGTTCTTCCTCAAAATCCATCGGAGCTCGTTGAGCGAGTGCTCAGTCGATTCAATCTAAACGGCCAAGACAATGTCAAGCTGACTGGAGATTTAGGTAAAGCTGCCCATCTTCCTACAGAGAAACCTGTAAAACTTCAGGAGTTACTATCAAACTATGTGGAGTTTCAAGAACCTGCTACCCGTTCTCAAATTCGGGCGCTTGCTACTCACACAGTATGTCCTCCCCATGTAAAAGAGCTTGAAAAGCTTCTAGAGGACAGTACCTATAAACAGGAAGTCCTGAACAAACGTATTACCATGCTTGACCTGGCGGAAAAGTACCTTGCATGTGAAATTCCATTTGAAGGGTTTCTAGCTTTACTGCCTCCTTTAAAGGCAAGATACTACTCTATTTCTAGCTCTCCACTTCACAAGGAAGGAGAAGCAAGCATCACTGTCAGTGTCGTCCGTGGAGATGCCTGGAGTGGCAACGGAGAATACAAAGGAATCGCATCAAATTATTTAGCAGAACGTTCCGAAGGCGACAAGATAGCCTGCTTTATCAATACACCGCAATCCAACTTCCAGCTTCCGGAGCAAACCGGGAAACCTATCATTATGATTGGCCCTGGAACAGGAATTGCACCGTTTAGAGGATTTATTCAGGCTCGCCGCAGTCTAAAAGAAAAAGGTGAAACCCTAGGGGCGGCCCATCTTTACTTTGGATGCCGCAATCCGGAACACGATTTCCTATATCATGAAGAACTTGTGCAAGCTGAACATGATGGACTTGTAACCCTGCACACCGCTTTCTCAAGATGTCCTGGTCAAGAAAAAACATATGTCCAACATCGGTTAGCAGAAAACGCTCAAGTCATTCTTCCTTTATTAAAAGAGGGCGGACACCTATACATCTGCGGAGACGGAAGCAAAATGGCACCGGATGTTGAACAAACGTTAATCGAAAGCTATATGCATTTGTATCAAACATCTAAAGAAGAAGCCACAGGATGGCTGCGATCATTAGAGGAGAATGGTCGATATGCAAAGGATGTTTGGGCAGGAGCATAAATGGAGGAGAGCAGCGATCCCGGGGGATACGCTGCCTTTTTTAATATTCGTTAGCTACAGGGTTTCCAATAAGTTCACATTTTATTGAACAAATGTTGAAGGTTCCATGCTTTATTACATTCCTATTAAATTTAAGCGGACATAGTCCATTACAAGATTTTGGCGATAGCAGATTTTTATCTACTATCAGAATATAGTTCTTTGGTGCTAAACTCTTGATAGGAAATAATAGGAAGTAACTTGTAAATATATGGTAGGTTTATCTCGTGAAAAAGTCGAAATTTTACGGTTGGTGTTAAAAATGAAATGTAATTGTAATATTATTATTACTTATTTGACAAAATCTGATGTTATACTACGAATTAGGTGAAATACTTAGCAGAGTTTCAGAATTTATTATTATATTGTTACAACCTTAGAAGAATACATAATGAGTAAAAAAATAGAGAAGAGTTCCTAGTACTTTATTTTGGCTGCTATTTTCATAGAGGAAAGTAGTAGGTCAATTGAAATGCACAGGGAGGAAAGCAGGGGAAATGAGTTTGAAGAAAAAACTAATTGTATTAAACACGACTATTATGCTCGGATTAGGGAGTGCTTTTGCCATACCGTCAGTAAAAGCTGAATCTATCTCGGATATTCAATCAGAACGCACAGGAATACAATCAGATATTTCAGAGGCAAAACAAGTTATTCAGGAATTGAAAAAAGAACAATCGAAAATGAATTCCCAAATTGCTCAGATTGAAACAGCAATGAAAGAAAATGACAAAAAAATTAAAGATACTAAACAAGAAATTACAGACACGGAAAAAGATATAGATTCTTTAAAGAAAGAAATTAAAGCTTTGGAAGATAGAATCGCAAAACGCGAGGAAGTCTTGAAAGAGCGCGCCCTTTCATTCCAAGAGAGCGGTGGAGACGTTAAGTACTTAGAAGTTGTTTTAGGTTCTAAAAGCTTTGGTGAATTTGTTAATCGTGTTGGAGCGGTAGCAACTATTGTGGAAGCTGACCAACAGATTCTAAGCGAGCAGGAAGCGGATAAGGCTGACTTAGAAAAAAAACAAGCGACTGTAGAGAAAAAATTGCAGAGCCTGAAGGATATGGAAGTAGAACTTAAAGGCATGCAATCTCAAATTGAAGATCAAAAAGCAGAAACTATTAATATGAAGGCAAAGATTGAAAAGAAAGAATCAGAAACAGAGGCCCTTAAACAGTCTTTAGAGAATAAAGATGCAGGTTTAGAAGCACAAATAGCATCAATTCGTGAAAATCGCAAAAAAGAGGAAGAACGTAAAGCTTCAGAGAAAGCTGAACTTAACCGTGCTGCGGAAGAAGTAAATTCTTCAAATGCTTCTAGTAATGAATCATCAGGCTCGTCAAAAGGTGAAGCGTCAGCATCAGGTTCGTCAAAAGGTGAAGCGTCAGCATCAAGCTCGTCAAAAGGCGAAGCGTCAGCATCAAGTTCTTCTAAGGGTGAATCATCTTCAAATTCATCTAAAAACAGTTCTACTGTTAAACCTACAGCTAGTAAAACTGAAACATCAAGCAAGCCAAGCAGTGCAAATACAGGCTCTGCAATTACAGCAGGCTATAAATATATCGGTAACTCAACATATGTTTTTGGTGGCGGAAGAACAGCATCCGACATTGCTAACGGCCGATTCGATTGTTCAGCATTTGTTGCATGGGCATACAAACAGGCAGGTGTGAATCTTCCAGCCAGTACAGGAGCATTGACAAGTGCAGGACGTCAAGTATCTAAAAGCCAGATGCAACCTGGAGATTTAGTATTTTTCAATACCTATAAAACTGATGGCCATGTTGGTATTTATGTTGGTGGCGGCAAGTTTATCGGTTCTCAAAGTTCAACAGGTGTTGCTATTGCTAATATGGGAAGCGGATATTGGGCAGAAAAATTCAATGGCCGTGTAGTTCGTGTAAATTAATAGCTCATTAATAAGCAGGGTGGAAAGCACACCCTGCTTATTTTTTTTGAAGAAATATAGAAAAAAGTGAAACTTATTTTGATTATAAACGTAAATACTATAAGATAAAATAAAGATAGGTGATGTGGAGGTTCAGTAAATCTGAGAAGATATTTAATGAAATAACATTCCATACTATTTAAAACGGAGGCAAAAAAATCATGATGAAAAAATTTATGGCAGCTATACTCACGATTACATTAGCATTCTCGCCAGTAGGCACCTACGTATTCCAAGATCATTCGGAATCAGTAGATGCAAGGGGCTACAAGTCTGGAAAAAGAAGTTTTAACAGCAACAACAATAGTAATAAATCAAATTTCCAAAATAAAGAAACGAAAAAATCCGATGCGACTACGAACAAAGCAAAAACAGATACAAAAAGCGGTAACTCGTTTTCTAAAGGCGGCTTAATGAAAGGAATAATGCTAGGAGGACTAGCAGGCCTTCTATTTGGTAGTCTATTCGCCAATATGGGAGCGCTAGGTTCTATACTTGGGCTGTTAATTAACGTGTTAGCGGTTGTTGCTTTAGTGGTTGTAATCCGTAAAATTTTCACATATTTCAAAGATAAGAAGAAAAAAGAGGATCCAAACCCATGGAGAGGCTAAGAATTTCCGAACAAGATATCATTAATGCAGTTTGTGTTTACATTGCTCGTAAAAAGCAGGTGCAA
Organism: Peribacillus sp. NPDC096540; assembly: GCF_050278525.1. Taxonomy (NCBI): domain Bacteria; kingdom Bacillati; phylum Bacillota; class Bacilli; order Caryophanales; family Bacillaceae; genus Peribacillus; species Peribacillus sp. NPDC096540. Next base: position 187,338 of record NZ_JBNNTG010000002.1, read on the forward strand.
CCTAATGAGGTAGAAGTAGAGTTGATGTTTGATGATGATTACGGTTTTTCCGCTGAAACATATGTTGACGGCCGGAAACAAGTGTTAATTACCATCAACTTGATAGAGGCGCTTCGCCTATGGTTGGATGAATATTTGAACATAGATCCATATTCAGGTATTGAACTTGTTTTGGATGATGAAGAAGGCATAGTTGCCTTAGTAAGTGAAAGTAATAGCTAAACAAAAAGGATGCTCCTAAAGGGAGCATCCTTTTTGTCGTTTAAACACTATATTGATAGTTTTGTTGTTTTCTTTTTGGTTAATTTCCATTTGTTGCAAAAAATGGTTGATGCAAGTAGGATGAATATATTCATGGTAAAGGAGGAGAGTAAGTGACGGGTTATATAGAAGATATCATTTTTTTTAATGAAAAGGCTATAAAGTTTGGCAATGAAACATTAGAAGCAACACTTGTACCAGGCTTAGGAAGTAATCTTCTCTCGTTTAAGTTCAAACAGAAAGACATTGAGTTGTTGCGAACTCCGAAAACGTTAGAAGACTATAGAGAAGTTCCTATATTATATGGCATGCCAATCTTGTTTCCTCCTAATCGGATTGAGAATGGTCAATTTACATATAAACAAACCACGTATAAATTTCCGATTAATGAAATAGAAAAATCAAATCATATTCATGGTTTTTTGTATGATAAGCCATGGCAAGTTATTAAAAGAGAAATAAACGGTGAAAAAATCGTAATAACAACCGAGATTTTAAGTAGTGGTTTTCCTCTTCTAAAAAGATATTTCCCACATGATTTTACTATAAATATGACTTTTTCTTTAAACGATAATGCATTGGATGTACAACTAGAAATCATCAACAATGGCCAAGTGCCCTTTCCGTGGGGAGTAGGTTATCATACGATATTCAATTTTCCATTTGTATCAAGCAATAAGTTGATGGATTGCAGGATTTCACTGCCTGTAAACAAACAATGGGAGTTGAATGACAGGTCATTACCAACTGGAAAGATTTACACAACGCCAAATACGAGGGAAATTCAAAATGGGTTCAGCATTGAGGGGCGACAGTTTGATGATATATTCTGCTATGATGAGGATCTGGAAAACACGTGCGTACTCACTGATCAAGATGCAGGTCTACAAGTCTACTATCATGGTGATCAAAATTTTAAGTTTTGGGTATTATTCAATCAGGAGGGGTTCGTGTGTCCCGAACCATATACATGGGTAACGAATGCTCCTAATCTAGATTTGTCAGCAGAATTAACTGGATTGAGGGAGTTAGGACCAGGAGAAACGGTTCAGCTGAAGACGAAACTAAGTTTGAGGGAGATATAAAGAAGAAACGCCTTGGCATATTTGAATGCCAAGGCGTTTTTAGGTTTAGGCTTTCTTTCTCATCCAGAGTGGGTATAGCACGATTCCAAGTACATATAAGGCAATGCCTAGTTTGAACGTATTCATGTCAGCTGTACCTGTCTTAATGACCCATATGGAGTAAACTAATGCCAGGATAGTGATAATACCATCGCGACTTCTTGAACCTTTCATGATATCGTATGTTTCCCCAGTTACGACTAATTTCAATTGATATAAGGTTGATACGAGATAAGGAATCAGGTAAGCAAGTGTTGCGACAATCATAGAGAATTTATAAGCTTCTAAAATCGTTCCAGAGATAGTGGAGAATAAGAATATTTGTGTCATGATATTGGTTATTGTCATGGAACGAACCGGTGTACCATTTTTATTTGCCTTCGCAAAATACGTCGGAAATAAATCTGATTTCGCTGCTTGGTAAGGGACTTCAGATGCTACGACAATCCAGCCGATTGTTGAGCCTAACAAGGAAATGACAGCAAGAGCGGCCATAAGATACGTACCGTTTGAACCAACTACAGCTTGTAAAGCATCAACAAGTGGCTTTTGTGAAACTTTTAAATCGTCTTGTGATATAGCACCCATTGTCAATAAAGTAATTCCAATATAAATGACAACAGCGATAAGCAAACCAAGAATCGTAGCTTTTTTTACATCATTTTGTGACTTAGCACGATTTGAGAGCATCACAGCTGCTTCAATGCCGATGAAGGCCCATAATGTTGATATCGCGGCAGCATTAACTTGAGCTCCTAAGGAAATGGATGTCCCCGCTGTATCGTAAAATTCTGCACCGTTTCCAAGATTAGAAGAATCAAAGATGAAAATCGTAACAATAATGAAAAATAAGAATCCAAGCACTTTTGTTACTGTAGCAACAAGGTTTAGTTTTCCTGCACTGTTAAAACTTCTTACCAGAATTGCTTGAATCCCCCAAAGAGCAATTGTACATACAGAAAATGTTAGTGCTTTACCGAGTTCGAGATTGAAAGTACCTGCTGTATAAATCACTTTCGTACTATGCATGACAGGGAAAAACGTCGATAAGTAACCAGCAAATGAAATGATGACAGAGGCTGTTGCGGCCCAGTTTGCAGCCCAATAACCCCAGGCCATACTGTATCCTGATAACCTTCCTTTTGTAGGAGAACTAAATAATGACTGAGCATAACTTTGGGGACCGGCTTTCAGCTCCGGTTTCCGTACAGCTAAGTTACCAAATACGAGTGCTATTAAAAATACACCTAGTCCGGTAACCATCCATGCCAAAGTAGCACCTAATGGACTTGAAACCTGTGCCAATTGAGCAGGGAGCATGAAGATTCCACCGCCGACCATATTTCCAATTACGAATGTGGTCAAAATCAATAAACCCCATTTTTTATTTTCCATTTATAATCGAACCTTTCTTAAATACAGTTTGAATTTATATACCGACAACTTATACTAAAATAGTATATCCTGAATAGTTTAGTTTGGTAAAGTGCTAATTAGGTAAAATATAATACACAGATTAATCAGAAAATTTAAATGGTAATTGACAAAGAGTAAATATTGGATTATAGTGGTAATAATACCGAGTTATTCGGTAAGAATAATGTAATTTAACGGTATAAATGGAAAGTGTTAAATTTTGTATGATTGATTTTTTATGTAAACTATTGGACTCATAAAAATTGCCGATTAGTCAACTAAAGGCACCCTTCCATCTAACCTGTTAGATGCAGGGTGCCTTTTATTTTTTTAATATTTGAAGGGAGGAGAATATGTAGTTCAATATGAACTGATTATTTCTTATCCAGAGGGATAAAGGAAAGAGGATATAGAAGGTGAATCAATTTTCTAAAGGAAGCTTTAGAGGTAGGAAGAGTACGTGCTAATTTTTCATACAATCGCTTTTTATTATTAGGTATGAAGGGTGCTTAATTACCATTATTAAGAGGGGGATAATATGGAAAAAAAAGAGGAGTTAAAAATCAGACATATCATTTCCAGCTTGGAAGATCTACAGTATGGATCGGTTATTATAACCGTTCATGATGGGGAAATCACACAGGTGGATACCACTGAAAAGAAACGATTCCCCTTAGCGAAGGTTCGACCTGCAAAAGCCAGATAATAATTCCAGACCACAAGGGAGCTTTCGATACGAAGGCTCCTATTGTTTTTGGTAAGTGAAAACCTTTTATTTGTTCTATAATGAAAATTTAATCAATATAGAATTTGTAGAAGATTGTACTGCTTTTTGCATGATAGAATAGGTTAGGGTAGTTTTTAATAGTTAAAATTAGAAAAGCTTAAGGGGGAAAGAGAATCGATGACTTTACAAACTATAGAGCACGAAATCTTAGCATTAGTTGAAAGATTTGATGGAAGAATTGCATATAAAATTGAAAATGCCGATGGAGATACTATTGGCTACCACGAGGATGAATCCTTCCAATCAGCGAGCTTGATCAAAATACCAATGATTATCGAAGGTTATCGTCAAAGTGAAGAAAAGAAAATCTATTTAAATCAACCTGTGACTATTCCGCCTAATGAAGTGACTGGAGGATCGGGTGTCCTGCACGTCTTATCGAATAAAGTATTTTTAACCGTTGAGGATTTATTGACATTGATGATAACTGTATCTGACAATACATCCACGAATATGATGATGACCTTGCTAGGTCATGATGAAATTAATCAATGCATCAAAGGACTTGGTTTGAAAAATACCATCCTCGGGCGCAGAATGCAGGATTTCAAAGCATTAAAGGAAGGGCGGGATAATACTATCTCAGCTGAAGATACGATTACCTGCCTTAAAGCCATACATACAGGTGATTTCTTAACGAAAGAAAGCCAGGAAAAAATCTTACGAGCGTTTGACAATCAGCAATTAAGAGATAAACTTCCATCACTAATGGGTAAAGGGGTAAAGGTCGCAAGTAAAACGGGAGCAATTCGGGGAGTTGCCCATGATTGTGCGATCATTCGTTCAGAATTTCAAACCGTTTATGCTGTCGTCCTTACCGAAGATATGAAATCAGAGGATGAAAGCCGTCGAGTCATCAGTAAAATTGGTAAATTGATTTATGATGACATGATGGCTGAATAGAATAACCCTTATTAGTATTAGAATGTTTGTGGTCTTTGCGAAAGAATCAAGCTGAGTAAGCTTCCTCCTTAAGGCCATTCTATAAGAGCAATAGCGGGAAGTCACTTTGATTTCCCGCTATTGTACGTCTAGAGCATTTGGTTATAGTTATGTCGTGGATTTTGGCAAAATATGTTATATAATAAATGGAAAAATGAAACGGGGAAGTTGTTTTGAAAAAGGCGTTAAAATTTATCGTAATTGGTGTAGTTGCTTTACTAGTGTATTTTTGGGTTTTACATATGAAAATTCAAGAGAGCAGTCATCAGCCAATTCCTGAAGATGCCAGTTACCTTATCGTCCTTGGGGCAAGGGTTAAAGGAACAGTGCCATCATTATCTTTACAATACCGGATTGATAAGGCTGCTGATTATTTAAAAGCAAATAAAAATACGGTAGCCATTGTATCGGGCGGCAAAGGTCCGGGAGAAGATATTTCAGAAGCTCAGGCAATGCAGCAAGAGTTAATCAATCAGGGAATTGAAGGTGCAAGGATCATCATGGAAGACAAATCCACAACAACCATTGAAAATATTGCTTACTCAAAAGAACTCATTCCGGATTCAACAGCTACAGGATTGATTGTTACGAATGATTTTCATATCTATCGTGCAGTGGAAATGGCCAAAAGCGAAGGCTTAGACATAACCGGGATACCGGCAAAGACACCAAAAGTGGTCTTGGTCAAATCGTATATTCGTGAATATCTGGCTATTACCAAATACTATTTGACAAAGCTGTTTGGAATGTAACTATTTGAAATCCCTTACCTGTACGGTGGGGACTTCGTAATCCACAACAACATTAGGCACTTCCCAAAATTCTTTCTCATGATAGATTTGCTCTAGTGTCTTGTAAAGGGGATGCCCAGTATATGAAGCCTCGACTCTTACATCACGATCAACTTCTTCTATTTCTATATTATCAACAAAACCAATTTGGTCATCGATTTCCATCAAATAAAATCCAAGTGCTTCATAACCGCATATGCTACGATAACTTTACTGTCAAAACCGCTATTAGAAACTTTGTAATATTTCATTGATAGACCTCCTAGTTGTTTGCTCTTTTTGAATGTAAATTGAACTGTTTCTTATACTTTGATATACCCGTTACTCCTTATCTGAATCATATAATTGGAAAAAAATGAAAAAGTGCGATTGTATTTACTTGAAAATTTCAATATGAAATATGTATGAGCATCTAGGGAGGTATTAGAAAGGGTAGTTTAGGGGAAATGACACAAGCAGAAATAGTATGAAAATGAAATAACTCTGGTCGAATATAAAATATCTCCAGATAATTTGCTATCTTTATCATTTCATGTTACTCTAATAAAGAATTGTTTTTGATTGTGTTATTGTTCTTTAACAAACGATCAAAAATAGTAATACATTGTGTGTTATGCACTAGGAGGCAACAAAAATGGAACAAGGTACAGTTAAATGGTTTAATGCAGAAAAAGGTTTTGGATTTATCGAGCGTGAAAATGGAGACGACGTATTCGTACATTTCTCAGCTATCCAAAGCGAAGGCTTCAAATCTTTAGACGAAGGTCAAAAAGTAACTTTCGACGTTGAGCAAGGTGCTCGTGGAGCTCAAGCAGCTAACGTTCAAAAAGCTTAATTTTAATTTTAAAATTAAATTGTAACCTATATGAACAGACTCCTCAATGGGGTCTGTTCTTTATTTTGGGGAAAAAGACAATGAAAAACCCTACTCAGATGATAGGGTTTTTTTAGTACGCGTATTAAAAAATCAAAAGCCGATCTTACGCCTTTTTTAATTCTTCTTCAAAGAAAAAAGTAGTTGGATGTTCTTTGACAGTATAAGAATATCTTTTCATGTTTTTTACATATGCCCATTTATTAATTGTTACTAATTCATCAGTATCTTGAATAGTTACTGTTTCACCGCTATTATACTTATTGCTTTTCAATATATGCACCCTCTTTATTAATAGTATAACATAGTTCACAATAAAAAATGTGTCCAGGATATCCCATAGGATATTATGTGATGCATGTGTATTGACAAAAAAGTGAAGTTCTGGATACAGCAAATAAACATGCTCAAAAGCGTGGGATTACTGTTTGTTACAAAAGAGCCTTTAGATTTGAATGAGAAAATTGTAACCACATGTGACCAGAAAAGGACAGATAATCTTTATAATCAACGATTCTATCGTTCACTTACAAAAACCCTCAATACTTAAACTTCCCGTTCGTGAATGTGATCCTCGAAATAGGTAATTAGTCACGAAAGTCAGGCTCCCAAACTTCATTCTTAATTCAGTTATAGCGGTGTACGTGATGATTTGGGCTGTCGTTTCAACAACTTGGCAGTTTCAAGGTGTTCTTGGATTTTCAGCTTTTCACTCATTTCCTTTTGAATAAGTAGCTGGAATTTATCTGGAATAATCAGATAATAAATCAGCCTCTTTTTAGTATAGCATGACAAAAGAATGAACCAAGCTGTCTGAAATTGCATTAAATATATTAACAACGAAAAGAGGTGAATTATATGTCTGGTTCTTGTACTAGTTCTGTGGATGTAGTTACGATTCTTTGGGAAAGAGCTACGTTAATACCTTTAGCTCCGCGTACAATTGTAGAAGCTACAGTGATTGGAAGTGCTGCCCCTTGCGAAAACACTTTAAATCCTGGTGATTGTTTCAGAGCTGCTGCACTTTGTTTACTTGGAAATAGATTTGTACAAGTATTGAACCTTGACTTCGGGCTAACCGGAGTTGCCGTGTTCATCCGTATAATCTAGGATATTAATTTGGAGACAAAGTATTTTTGATATAAATACTTTGTCTTTTTTATAAATACACAAAAACCACCAGTCATTAAGATTGGTGGTTTTATCCATTTTACTAATACAGGAATACTAAGAAGGAAGCGGAACATTATCTTAGTGAATTTCTAACTGATGTTGATCCGATAAAATTAACTTTTGGTCAATTTATTCAAGACTGGTCGATTCAAATGAAATTGAATGTAGCGGTGAGTACATATCAAAACTATATTAACTTTAATAATTGTTGTATTAACCCTAGACTTGGTAGTATAGAATATTTTCAAAGCGGGTTGGTTATACAACTATCCAAAATTACGTTATATAAATAGCCACGTGCTTCCTATTATGCAGAAACACGTGGCTGATGAACTTGATAATTTGTTTAAAGTTAAAGAAATGTGACCATTTCTGTGAGCACTCAAGGTTTTAGACGTTCAAAACCCTTATACATCAATCCTTCAATTAAAACGCCCAATCCCCATTACAGAAGACAGGTTCTGAAGTGCCGTCCTGTTTGATGCCGTCGATATTCATTTTATCAGAACCAATCATGAAATCTACATGTGCAAGACTTTCGTTTAGTCCATTTTCTGCAAGCTCTTCTGGACTCATGGTTTTTCCACCTTCAATACAGAAAGCATAAGAGCTTCCAATCGCTAAATGGTTAGACGCGTTTTCATCAAATAAAGTATTGAAAAATAACACATTCGATTGAGAAATTGGAGAGTTGAAAGGAACAAGTGCTACCTCTCCTAGATAGTGGGAACCTTCATCGGTTTCAACTAATTGCTTTAGAATTTCTTCACCTTCTTCAGCTTTTACTTCAATGATGCGGCCCTCTTTAAATGTCACAGAGAAGTTATCAATGATGTTTCCTCCGTAACTAAGCGGTTTGGTACTCGAAACCGTACCGTTTACACCCGTTTTTAATGGAACCGTGAACACTTCTTCAGTTGGCATGTTAGCCATGAATTCATGACCCTTTTCGTTAACGCTTCCTGCTCCGACCCAAAGATGTTTGTCAGGTAACTCTATTGTTAGATCTGTTCCAGGAGCCGTGTAATGCAATTTTTGGTAATGTTTTTCATTTAAATAATCAACTTTTTCATGAAGCGTGTCGTCGTGCTTTTTCCATGCCTCTACAGGGTCCTTCACATCAACACGAACGGCTTTGAAAATGGCTTCCCACAGTTTATTAATGCGTTTTTCTTCTGCTTCTTCAGGGAACACTTTATCAGCCCAAGCCTTTGAAGGCACCGCGACTATCGACCAACTCACTTTATCGGATTGCATATACTGACGCCATTTTTTCAGTGCAGTACCAGATGCCTTTTGGAAGTTTGCAATCCTTTCAGGTTTTACGCTTTTTAATAAGTCTGGGCTAGAGGAGATGACTGATAGATAAGCAGCACCGTTTTCTGCAAGTTCAATTGTCTCTTTTGCACGCCACTCTGGATACTCGTTGAACACCTCATCCGGTGCCAATTCGTATTTGGTGCGTCCGACAATATCGTCATTCCAATTAACAATGACATTACGCGCGCCGCTTTCATAGGCTTTTTTAACAATAATGCGGACAAGATCAGCGCCCTCTAATGTAGTGTTCACAACAAGAGTTTGTCCTTGTTGAATATTGACGCCAACTTTAACAGCAAGTTCTGCATATTTTTCTAAATTTGTTTGAAATTCACTCATCATTTATAAACTCCTTTTCCATTTTCTACATTTATAATTGTACTGATTGTTTATTAAAAAAGAAACTTTTTACTCCATTGTATAGAAAAAACAGTGTAGATTGAATTGTAACTTAATAAAGGAGGAGTTTATCTTAATTAGGAAGAAGCTGAATTCAATCCCCATTGGGTTGGATCCAGCTCCACAAGAATATTGATTGATTTTTCAGTATATTATGGTCCACATAACGTTCTCCTATGATTTCACTGAGGAGATTAATAGCCACTTTAGCTTCATCACCAGCTGTAACGATGCTATGATCACTAACCCCGGCACCTGCCCCAGCTGCTCAAATACCATCAACATTTATTTTTCCTAAGGCATCAACATCATAAACCTTTTTAGTCCTTGGTTCGTACCATCTTTTGTCGTTACGCCGACTTCCTCTGTTAGGTTGGTTATATGCCGGTAGCAAGGATAACATTAAATAGGGAAAGTCTCTAATAATGATTATCCGAATAATGTAATTTTTGGGATGTGAAAAGTGTGAACTATAAGAAAGAGGATCCCCTTTGAGACCCTCTCTTTAAAATCAGTTTAAAAATTACTTATTTAGATTAACCCAAACGCTTTTTACTTCAGTATAGTTATCAAGTGCATAGGATCCCATTTCACGTCCGATTCCGGATTGTTTGTAACCACCGAACGGGGAAGCTGCATCAAATGCGTTATAACAGTTCACCCAAACGGTACCTGCACGAAGTTTTCCTGCTACATAATGGGCATTTGCTAAATCACTTGTCCATAAACCGGCAGCTAATCCATATTCACTGGCATTGGCACGGTTAATAACATCGTCTAGATCCTCATAAGGCATTGCGGCAATAACCGGACCGAAAATCTCTTCTTTGGCAATTGTCATTTTCTCTTCAACACCAGCGAATATAGTAGGAGACACAAAATAGCCTTCTTCACCCGGTTTACTTCCACCGACAAGGACTTCTGCACCCTCATCTTTCCCTTTTTCAATATAGCCAAGAACACGGTTTTGCTGTTCCAGAGAAACAAGAGGTCCAATTTGTGTATTCGGATCTAAGCCTACCCCTTGTTTAATATTTTTAGCATGGCTAGCCATATCGGCAACAACATTATCATAGTGTTTCTTTTGAATATAAACCCGAGATCCGGCACAACATACCTGGCCTTGGTTAAACATAACACCATTTAAAGCACCAGGAATAGCTTTTGAGAAATCTGCATCTGGAAGGATAATATTTGGAGATTTTCCTCCAAGTTCCAATGTGACACGTTTCAATGAATAGGAGGCAGAGCGCATGATTAATTTTCCAACTTCAGTAGAACCGGTAAATGCAATTTTATTGACCTGTGGATGATCGACAAGAGCTTGTCCAGCTGTTTCACCAAAACCAGGAACGATATTGACGACCCCATCCGGGAAACCGGCTTCAGAGATTAGTTCAGCCAAATAAAGGGCCGATAATGGAGTTTGCTCAGCAGGTTTCAGAATGACTGTACAACCTGTAGCGAGTGCTGCACCGAGTTTCCACATGGCCATTAGTAGTGGGAAGTTCCAAGGGATGATTTGACCTACCACACCTACAGCTTCGTGTTTTGTGTAGTTAAAGTAATTTCCGCTTACCGGAATAGTCTGTCCGACAATCTTAGTGGACCAGCCGGCAAAATATCTCATATGTTCAATGGCTAATGGAATATCAGCATTGGTTGTTTCACTGATGGGTTTTCCATTATCCAATGTTTCTAACTGCGCAAGCTCTGTTTTATTTTCTTCCATTATATCTGCTAGTTTATACATAAGCCTACTGCGGGCAGCTGCGCTCATCTTTGACCAAGGACCTTCATCGAATGCTTTGCGTGCTGCTTTAACGGCTAAGTCAATATCTTCTTTATCTGCTTCAAATACATCGGCAAGTTTTTGTCCTGTGGCAGGATTTGGAGTGGAGAAGGTTTTCTTTGAAGCGCTTTCTACAAATTGACCATTAATAAAGAGCTTTTTTGGTCCTGTTAAAAATTTTTGCAACTTTCCACTTACCTCTAACGTTAGATTTGTCATAATTACCCTCCTAAATTTAGTGGTTAAATCGGGCAAAACATGCTGACTTATAGATAACGCTTTGATTTATGCCAATTTTTATGATAAATGAAAAAAATGGAATATTCAATCAATATTATTCGACATAATAATTATTTCAATAAACATCTAGTTAAAAGTGTTTCTTCTTAATTTCACAAAGAAATATATGTTTTTGTCATGACATGTGTAAATACTATGGCGGAAATGATATTTAATAGTTAAAATTAAGAAAGGATAAAATATATAGAAGTTCTAAAGCTTTTCAGGAGGATTAATATGGGGAATAATGCAAAAATTATATCACAACGTAAATTACTTGGTGTTGCGGGTCTCGGATGGATGTTTGATGCACTTGATGTGGGTATGCTTTCTTTCATTATTGTTGCGTTGAAACAGGAATGGAACTTAACCAGTGAACAGGTTGGGTGGATTGGCAGCATTAACTCTATTGGTATGGCTGTGGGGGCTGTGTTTTTTGGAGCGATGGCAGATAGGGTTGGAAGAAAGAACGTCTTTATTATTACATTATTATTGTTTTCTATTGCTAGCGGTTTGTCAGCAGCAGTCAGTACACTTAGTTTGTTCTTGATTTTGCGATTTTTGATTGGAATGGGGCTTGGAGGAGAACTTCCGGTTGCCTCGACACTAGTCTCTGAAAGTGTAGAAGCGAGTAAAAGGGGACGAGTTGTCGTACTTCTTGAAAGTTTTTGGGCTGTTGGTTGGATATTGGCAGCCCTTATTTCTTTTTTCATCATTCCGGTTTATGGCTGGCGTGTTGCATTATTATTAAGTGCTGTTCCAGCTTTATACGCGCTATACCTGCGTTTGAAACTACCAGATTCACCTAAGTATACAGAACTGGAAAATAAGCAGCGGTCATCCGTACTCAATAATATGAAAAGCGTTTGGAAAAAGGAATATTCACGTCAGACCTTCGTGTTGTGGATTCTATGGTTTTGCGTGGTCTTTTCTTATTATGGAATGTTTTTATGGCTGCCAAGTGTAATGGTCTTGAAAGGCTTCAGTATGATTCAAAGCTTTGAATATGTCTTGATTATGACGCTAGCTCAGCTTCCAGGATACTTTTCGGCTGCGTGGTTGATTGAGAAGATGGGACGTAAATTCGTTTTGATCACATACTTAATTGGAACGGCTGTTAGTGCATTTTTCTTTGGTTCAGCAGAAGGGTTAGCACTCTTAATCATATCCGGGATGTTCCTTTCATTCTTCAATTTAGGTGCATGGGGTGCGCTCTATGCGTATACACCAGAACAGTATCCAACGGTAGTTCGAGGTACAGGTACTGGTTTAGCTGCTGGAATTGGTCGGATTGGCGGGGTCTTGGGACCATTGCTTGTCGGTTATTTAGTTGCTGCGGGTACACCAATTTCAACAATCTTTACTATATTTACAATTGCTATTTTAGTGGGGGCAGTTGCCGTAGCTTTTGGAAAAGAAACAAAGAATACTGTTTTGACATAACACAAAAGAGGGGGACTAAATTTAGTCCTCCTCTTTTATATTACTTGAAGTTTTTTATTTTGTTTAAAAGGAATTCAGCGGCACTCTGTGGACTATTCGCATTCATGATTGCGGAAACTACCGCTGTACCAGTTACTCCACTTTCTGAAAGAGATGAGATATTTTCGGCGGTAATACCTCCGATAGCTACAGCAGGAATCGATATACTGCGGCAAATTTTCTCAAGTTCTCCATTTGCCATTAATGTTGCATCTTGCTTTGTTTTCGTAGGGAAAATAGAACCAACACCGATATAGTCAGCTCCATTTTGTTCGGCTTCGATAGCTTCTTCTAGAGTTGAAACTGATACACCGATAATCATATTGTCAGGTACTAGTTGTTTGATGACAGGAAGTGGAAGGTCATCCTGTCCGATATGAACTCCGTCTGCTCCAACAGCAAGTGCTATATCTACCCGGTCATTAATGATCAACGGAATAGATAGTTCGTTTAGTAACTGTTTTAATGCAGAAGCTTTTTTGTAAAAGGAGAGGGAGGAATTGTTTTTCTCTCTAAGTTGAACGATCGAGACTCCTCCAGAAACCGCCTCTGCTATGATTTTGGTCAAATCTTCTATTGCTATGGACTCTTCTGTAACTAAATATAGGCTTAAATCAATTTGAGACTTCTTCATACAATTTCACCTCATTTATCCAAATTTCCTTATCCATTCTTGATATCGCATCGATTAATCGCACACGAAACGTTCCAGTGCCTTCATCTTTTTGAAGTTTTGCAGCAGCAAGTTCCCCGGAAATGCTCATCGTTGAGATCCCGGCAACTGCCGCAGCATAGAAATTGTCTGTGACTCCGGAAAAAGTTCCGATAAGAGCAGTAGCCATGCAGCCAGTACCTGTAACATTCGTTAATAGAGGGTTCCCATTATCGATAACGGACGTATGTTTACCATCGCTAACAGCGTCTTTTGCTCCACTGACTACGACGACACAATTCAATTTATTAGCCGCACATGCTGCCAACTCAGCATTGCTAATCGCAAGTTCACCTGAATCCACTCCACGTGTAACGATATCCCCACCCAATAACCGATGGATTTCACTCGCATTTCCGCGGATGATTTGGAAGGTAACTTTCTTCAGGAGCTCTGCCACTTGTTCTGTACGATAGGAAGTGGCACCAACTCCCACTGGGTCCAAAATAACTGGGATATTCAGGGAATTCGCCGTCTTACCGGCAATCTCCATTGCTTCCAATGCTTTTTCATCAATCGTACCGAAGTTTAGGACCAGAGCATCAGCTAATTTGACCATATCCTCGACTTCTCTTGGACTAGATGTCATTACAGGTGAACCACCGATGGCAAGAGTGGCATTGGCACAGTCATTGACCGTAACAAAGTTAGTGATTTGGTGAACGAGCGGTTTACTTTCTCTTACCTGAAAGAATAAGTCTGATACGGAAACATTCATATTAAATCACTCCTTTCTTCTTTTGAAAATGAATAAAAATGATGGACGGGTCCGTGCCCCTTACCGAGTGAAAAGCTATTTCGTATGGCTTCAGAAATATATGTCTTGGCTTGTTCAATGGACTGTCCTAAAGGAAGTCCGTTTGCCAGATTGGATGTAATGGCGGATGACAGAGTACAGCCTGTCCCATGGGTGTTTTTTGTATGAATGCGTTCTCCTTTAATCCAGAAAAAGTCGGTTCCGTCATAAAAAAGATCATTTGGATTCCCTGCTGAATGGCCTCCTTTAAGTAAAACCGCTTTTGCGCCAAGTGCTTTAATTGATATACAAGCCTCGTAAAAATCTTGCTTCGTTCGAATCGACAAGCTAGTAAGGACTTCGGCTTCGGGTACATTCGGAGTTACAAGTGTTGCAAGCGGAAGCAATTCTGTTTTTAAGGCAGAGATAGCTCTTTCATCGAGCAAATGATGGCCGCTTTTGGAAATCATCACAGGATCAAGGATAACGATGGCGGGTAAGAAGGTTTTAAGAGACGCAGCGACTGTTTCAACTATATCTTTTGATCCAAGCATACCTATTTTTACTGCATCGACGTGTATATCTTCAAAGATAGCTGCAATTTGATCCGTGATAATAGCTGTATCGATAGCCTGTACTGAACGGACCTCCATTGTATTTTGTGCCGTTACAGCTGTTATGACAGACATACCAAAAACCCCATGTGCAGAAAATGTTTTTAAATCGGCTTGTATTCCCGCACCGCCCCCAGAGTCAGAGCCTGCGATGGTTAGAGCTGTTTTCATAAAAAAACCCCTTTATATAATGATTTTTCAAAAGTGTTTTTAATAATATGAATGCTAGAGTAGCACCCACAAACGAACTAAGTAGAAAAGCCGGTAAAAAACCGAAAAGAGCTGCTTTTTCCCCTAAAAATAGTACAGCGAGTGGGTAACAGGCAAGAGATCCTAGAATACCGGTCCCAAAAACTTCTCCTAAGCAAGCGAATTCCATGCTTTTCGTTCTGCGATAGAGAACGGCAGCCAAAAGGGCTCCAATCATGCTGCCAGGAAAGGCAAATATAGAACCGGTACCTACCATGTTTCTAATGATGGAAATTAAAAAAGCCTGTGTTACCGCATATGCTGGCCCCAATAAAACGGCTGTCATGACATTTGCCAGATGCTGAATAGGAAAGATTTTTGCAAATCCGGCCGGGATGAAAATAAATGAACTGGTTAGAGTCGTAATAGCCGCGATCATTGCAGTCAGCGTCATTTTCTTGATTGGATTCATCATCATGCCAACACCCTACAGTGGCCAATCATGCTCATTTTGAACCATATCCCAGAATAAATATTCATAACGGGAAGTCACCAAAAAATGCTTCTCTAATCTAAGAAGTTCTTTTTCAGGCATTCCTTCAGATAACTCTTCTAGCAATGCAATCAGCCACTTGTGAGCTTCACCAAATTCAGGAGATGAATATGATCTAATCCAATCAGCATAGCGATTGTTTTCCAATGCTTCACCATTTTGTTCTTTTAATAGCAAACCGATCTCATAATAATCCCAAGCGCATGGAAGGAGGCAGGCGATTAGGTCGGCCAAAGTCCCATGCTGAGCTGCATTTAGCATGTAACCCGTATAGGCTAGGGTGGTCGGAGTAGGTTCTGTATTTTCCAATTCCATTGAGCTGATTCCGAATTCCAAAGCATAATTCCGATGGATATCCATTTCTACTTGAAGGGTTTCATTCAAAATACTTGCAAACTTAGCCATTATTTCGAGATTATGAGCTTTGATGACTCCTAAAGCAAAGAGTTTGGAATAATCCATAAGGTAGATATAGTCCTGCTTTAGGTAATAGGCAAATTTCTTTTCTGAAAGCGTCCCATCTCCAATAGCCTGAACAAAGGGATGTGTATGGTTCCTTTTCCAGATTCCTTTTGCACGTTCATGAAGTCTATCACTGAAGGTTTCTAATTTGGTATTCTCCATGGTTCATCCTCCTTGAAATTTAAAATTTACTAAAATTGTAAAGTGTGCATACACTATCTGATCAATAAAAAAACCGCTCTCTGAAGGAAAGCGGCTGTTACCGAGGAAGAAGCAAATTCCTTCTTACAGCCTGCTTCCCTCCGCTGGTACGACCAGATCAGGTGCAAAGGGTTTAATTCTCAGCAAAAGAGCTCCCCTAGCAGTCTAAGTATTCATTTTTTCATCTAAAAAAAAACCGCTCCTGAAAAACGGAACGGGTAGATGGATAAAGTCATGTGTTTAAAGACGATATCGTCCACTTTCCTCCGCCGGTATGATCCAGTTCAGGTTCAAAGGGTCCGGAACAAATTCCATCTCAGTCTAAAAAAAGACTCCCCTAGTGGTGTTAATGTATGTAATTACTGACATCATATCAGAAAGCCAGGAAATTGCAACCCGAATTTGAATGGGGCACCTATCAAAAGAAGGGGGAACCGGGTAATTGACTTTTGAAGAATATTGGGATAAAATCATTTCTACATCTTTTATATATTGAATTCTTATCCAGAGAGGTGGAGGGACTTGGCCCAAAGAAACCTCGGCAGCAGACCCATTTTGGGAACTGTGCCACATCCAACAAGCATACGCTTGGAAGATAAGAAGAGCCGAACGGACTACTGTAAGCCTCTTCTTGAATTAGAAGTGGCTTTTATTTTTGTGAAATAACGTTTAGTGACATAATAGAAAAGGTAAATATAAATTGGTGGAAATGAAATCTATTACTGCAATTTAGCTCATATTAAATTGAGCTCATGAAGACAAGGGAAGGAGCCATTTACATGGCAGAATTATTTAAGAGAATTGAACAAAGGAAGGCATTGTTGATTGAAGAGTTATTGGCGAATGGAGTTTATAAAACCTCTGATGAAAGACATCTATATGATGTTCCATTAAAAGTGCTTGAAGATGAATATAAGATTGTAATTAATAGACCTAATATCGAGTCTCCTTCAGAGTGGATGACATAGTAAGAGTTCTTAGAATACTTTACTATCTTAAAATATTAATTAATCTGATCAATATTATTAAAGCATTCGCAGGGTATATGAGTGAATGCTTTTTTATTTTTGTCTAGAATCAATATGTCACAAAAAAGACACAAACAGGAAGTGAAATAGGCTTTTTGTCACATTTACCTTGTGTAATAACATATTTTAATTCCCATATATGGTTGATTTTAACTACTAATTTCATTATCATAAAAGGTGTAAGAAAATTGAATAAATAGGAAGTGACTATAGATGCCCCCACAGATAACCGTAGAAAGAATAGAAGAAAAGAGACGGGAAATGATTAAATTGGCAGCAGATTATGGTTTTACAAGCCTTCTAACTGTTCAAGCAAGTCAAGAATTGGATTCGCTGTTAAATGCTATAACAAATAAAAGAAAATCAGAATATTTTTCGTTTAAGAAAGTTCATAGTGATTATTAAATTTCGTCATTGACTTTAAAATAGATTCCTTCATTTAAACTAAAAAAGGCTACTGCTGAATGAAGGCAATAGCTTTTAAGTAATGAAATTCAAATATTAATTATTAATACGCTTACCAAGGATGACTAAATCCCGTTCAATACCATCAAGCTCGGCAACTTGAGGTAAATGCGCCCATTCTTCAAAACCAAATTTAGAAAAAAGTCTTAGGCTCGGTGTATTGTGAGCAAATATAAAACCAAGTAGTGTCTTAACACCTAATTTTGGACTCACTTCAATTGCCTTTTGAATCGAAATTTGTCCGATTCCTTTTCCCCGGAAATAATCATCAATATATATGGAGATCTCGGCAGTAGAATCATAGGCTGGCCTACCATAGAAAGATTGAAAACTCATCCATCCAGCTGTTTTTCCTTCGAATGTAATAATATATAGCGGTCGTCTTTCAGAATGATGTTCCTCAAACCATTTAAGCCTTGATTGCACTGAAACAGGTTCTGTATCTGCAGTGACCATCCTTGAAGCAATAGTCGAATTATATATTTCGACTATTCTTGGTAAATCTGTTAGTTCTGCTTCCCTAAACTCTATATACTCATCCATCATTTTAACTCCTATCCTTTTTATGTATACAATCTCCAGAAACATGGGATTCTTATTACCCTATTTATGAATAAAAGGAGGTTGACGAAAACCCGTTTCATTGAATGTTTTTATTGTATCATACACTTTTTTCAGTTTTTCTGACAATTCATTTTTTTCATGTTAAGTATATTCTTTTTTGGGGTAATTAAAAGATAAAAAACTTCATAGTAAATACAAAAGGAGAAACAAATGAAAAAAATAGTAGGTTTATCTGTAATTGTACTAGTAATTTGTTTTGTTGCATCTATGTTTCAGGCTTCAGAGTCGAAAGATGAGCAAGATGTGATGGCTTTTGGAGATTCGTTAACCTATGGAAAAGGTGATAAGGATGGGGGAGGTTATGTAGAAGGTCTGGAGGATGAATTGAATAACCCTGATTCTGAGCAAAAAGTCCGTTTTTGGAATTACGGTATTAAAGGCCAGGAAACAGAGGGTGTCATTGATCAGCTTGAAGATAATCGAATTAAAACGAAACTGGACAAAGCAGACACGTTTATCGTATATATTGGAACAAACGACTTGATTAACAGTAATGGAGGTAACTTGAAAAAAATAAGTGATCAAAAAATAAATGATGGTAAACGAGAGTATATCGACCATCTACATAAGATCCTTTCTACATTATTAAAGAAAAACAAAAAAGCGGATATACTTGTAGTTGGGCTGTATAATCCAAAAAAAGATGATCAAAGGCTTGAAAAGCACATTCATGATTATAACCAATCAGTAAAGGAAGTAGTAGAAGAGGATAAAAGAATGATATTTATCCCTACTAATGATCTGTTTGAAAATAAAAAGAAAAAAGAGTATTTCAGTGATAAAATTCATCCAAATGAAAAAGGGTATCAGCTCATTACCAATCGGATTTTAGATAGTTATAATTTTAAATAAATTCAAAAAAAGTGCACAGAAGCAATATTTCTGTACACATGGCTTATTATATATAAATCGGACCCTGTTTCTTTAGGCAGTTGTATAGTTGTTACGTTATGGCCTTCAATTGAGGGAATTGCAAGTCATGAAGCTGCCTATATCTGCCGTTACTTGTCAATAACTGTTCATGCGTTCCTTTTTCATGGACCCTGCCTTTTTCAAGAACAATTATTTGGTCCGCATTTTGAACGGTTGATAATCGATGCGCAATGACAATTGAAGTCCGATTTACTAATAAACGTGACAATGCTTCCTGGATTAAATGCTCGGATTCTGTATCTAATGCTGCTGTCGCTTCATCGAGAATGATGATTTGCGGATTCTTCAAAAGTGCCCTAGCAATAGCGATTCGCTGCTTTTGTCCTCCTGAAAGTTTGACGCCTCGCTCTCCAATTTGAGAATCATAACCATTCGGAAAGGCACTAATAAAGTCATGAGCATTGGCTGCTTTAGCCGATTCAGTGATTTCATCATCTGTTGCATCAAGTTTTCCATAAACGATGTTATCCCGGATTGAACCATTGAATAAAATGATATCCTGAGAAACAATCCCCATTTGGCTACGTATAGATTTCAGCGACACATCACGGATATCAAGACCATCCATTTTGATTGTTCCTTGTTGTGGATCATAAAATCGGATTAAAAGGCTTGTAATTGTCGATTTCCCTGCACCAGAAGAGCCGACAAGAGCTGTTACTTGACCAGCTTTCATTGTTAGGTTTAGATCGCTAAGAACAGGAACACTTTCATCATAAGCAAAATCAACTGATTGAAATTCAATTTGGTTTTTTACTGAAGGAAGCTCAATTGCATTTCCTTTGTCTCTGACTTCAGGTTGTGTTTCCATAATTTCTGTAATCCGCTCAAAAGCTGCAGCCGACTGCTGGACAATGCTGATAACTCGGCTGAAATTGCGAACAGGGCTCTGCAGTAATCTCAAATAGGCGAGGAAGGCTACTATTAATCCCACTGTAAATGCACCTTCCATCACTTGCCAAGCCCCAAACACAATAACAGCAACAAGACCAATATTGTTCAATAAATCGATAACCGGACCGAACATAGATCGCAAGCGAACCGATTTAATGTTAGCTACCATGTTTTCATGATTACGTTCCGCAAAACGCTTCGATTCAAATTCTTCATTGGTAAAAGATTGAATGAGTCGCATTCCTGAGATCGAATCCTGTAACTGGTTGCTTACATCTCCTGCAGAACTTTGAACAGACCTAAACGACATTCGAATACGTTTTCCAAATACCCTTGTGATATAGAACATGAACGGGAATGTAAAAAGAAGGACAATGGTCAGTTTCCAATTAATGAAAAGCATATAGACTGCAACTGCAACAAAAGTTACCGTGTCTGTTACGACTTGCAGCATGCTTGAAGAGATGAGTTGTTGTAGTAAATTGACATCATTAGTCAGCCGTGACATTAAGTCACCCGTTCGGTTTTTATCAAAGAATTTCATATCCAGCCTTTGAATATGTTCATACATGCTATTCCGTAAATCCATAATCGCTTTTTGACCAACTTTGGAAACGATATAGCTGTTAAAGTAGTTTAGTAAAGCTAATAAAATAGCGGCTCCAAGAATTCCTGTGCCTACCCAAATCAAGGAGTCATATTTTTTTTCGGGAATGATATTATCAATCGTATACTGAGTCAACTGTGGGATGGAGAATTCAAGCAAAGAAATGAACAGCATTATACATAAAATCAAGGAAGAAAATTTCCATTTAGATGGGACACGATTAAACATTTGCCTGAGCATTGTCCAAATGCTTCCTTTTGAAGGCTTTGCATTAATGACGCTACGTCCTTTGTGGCTAAATGGGATATGTCCTCCGCTCATAACGATCACTCCTATTTTGACTATCTTTGATGAATTTTAAAAGTCATTTGTATTAGGTGAATATTACCTTTATGACTATCATAGAGCTTTTCTAAAAATAGACAACTTTAAATCGTTTTTCTTCCTATCAAAAAGTGTTTTTATTTTACACCTTTATACAGAACATGGAATAATTGATGGAGTTTAACTAAGCTTTCGGGAGGAGATGCTAAAATGGAAGATAACAAAAAAATTAGGAAAGAACTTTTAGAAGCGGTTAACAATTTATCGGATGAACAGCTGAATGCCCATCCAGAAGAAGGCCGATGGAGCATTATCCAGGTATTGAATCATCTATATTTAATGGAGCGAGTGATAACCAAGGGAATTGCTGACAAATTAAAAAGCGATGAGAGTATCCCTGCAGAAGATAAACCGATAGAGTATACTCTAAATCGTGAAGTGAAGGTCTCGGCGCCGCCATTTGTCATTCCATCCGAAGCATTTCAAACTTTGGACGAGGTTAAGAATAAGTTGTCCGATTCCCGCCAGGCATTTATACAAGTTGTTGACAGCGCAAATGAAAAAGATCTTGAACAAAAGTCATTCCCTCATCCATTGTTTAAAGAATTAAGCTTGAAGCAATGGATTCCGTTTGTGGGTTTACATGAAAGACGACATTTACTGCAAATAGAAGAATTGAAGTCAAAGTTATAATAGAAGAAAAACTCATCCGTTTTTGGTTGAGTTTTTCTCATTCAGATAGTTATTCGTAAAGGAAGGATTGTTCAGTGAAGGTTAACTGGGTAAGGGCATGTCTGATAATAGGCTTTTTCGGGTTACTATTAGGATTCATGCTTAAGCATTTGCTCCCCCCCGATCTAGATAAAATTAAACTGACTGACGAGTTGCATCCGATAGTCGCTGAAAAAAAAGAAATGCTCATTCAACAGGCTAATGAAAAAGGTATCACGGTAATCATAACAGCTGGATTCCGTACTTTTGAAGAGCAAAATGACCTCTATGAAAAAGGACGTTTAAAGTCTGGAAGCATTGTAACTAATGCAAAAGGAGGGGAGTCGCTCCATAATTTTGGATTGGCGATAGATTTTGCTCTCCTTAACAAACAAGGGGAGGCTATTTGGAATATGGAATATGACGGCAACGATAACGGGGAATCAGATTGGATGGAAGTCGTCGCTATCGCGAAAGATTTAGGGTTTGACTGGGGAGGAGATTGGTCAGGTTTTAGAGATTATCCTCATCTACAAATGACCTTTGGCTTGAGCTTACGAGAGCTACAACAGGCAAAGAGCCTACAGAACAGTAAAAGTGAATAAACGTGAATTGTTTCTTTCGAATAATTCCGACTAAAAGCAGGAAAATAAGCATGTGTGTTGCTTTACAGTGAAGAATTCGTTAAAGTGAACTAGTGAGAAATTAGACATAAAGGAGTGCAGTCACCATGGAAGAAATAAAACATTGCCGGGACTCTTTGGTCATAAAAACGAGCCTTGTCCTCCCGCCGGATACAAATAATATTGGTACGATGTTTGGAGGCAAATTGATGGCTTACATTGATGATGTTGCGGCTATATCTGCGATGCGTCATGCGAGAAGTAATGTCGTTACGGCTTCAACTGATTCTGTCGATTTCCTGCACCCTATTCACGAAGGAAATGCAGTATGTCTAGAAAGTTTCGTGACTTATACGGGCAGAACCTCTATGGAAATCATCGTAAAAGTTATTGCGGAAGATTTAGTTACGGGAGACCGTAACTTATGTGTTATTTCCTTTTTAACCTTTGTTGCAATTAATGAGGATGGAAAGCCAATACCTGTTCCGCGTTTGGTTCCAGAGACTGAAATGGAGAAGAATTTAAACGAATCAGCGAAACAGCGGGCCCAAATAAGGAAAAAAAGAAGAGAAGATACTCAGTTCATTGCCAGTACCTTCGGTGTAAAACAGCCGTGGACTGAAAAATCAGAGCCTGGACTATATAAATAAAAAAACCGGGCAGCTAATGCCCGTTTTTTTAATCTTCGCTCGATAAAATACCAAAGAAACGTAGGATGTTAATAAAAAGGTTAATGAAATTAAGATAAAGATTTAAGGCCATGAGCGGTACTTCCTCGGCTGTAACCCCGTAATGCTTCATTCGATTGAAATCATATAAAATATATCCACTGAATACAAGAATCCCAATAAATGAAAAGATTAGCATTGCTGTAGAACTTAAAGGTGAGAAAAGGTTAAAAATACTAATGGCTACTAAAGCTAGCAAGGCGGCAAATAACATTCCTCTTAAGAAAGAAAGGTCCCTCTTGGTTGTTGTAGCATATATAGCTAGTCCCCCAAATACAACTGTTGTCGTTACACCGGCTAACATCACAACATTCGCCCCTGCAGTTGCAAGATAGTGTGCAATAATCGGATAGGTGGTAATCCCAGAAATTAACGTAAAACTATACAGGAATGTGTAGCCAATAGCTTTTTTCTTCCGCATGATAAAAGCGCCAATTAGCATAGCAATTTCTAGAATCGCTAAAGGTAGAAATAAGGATGGTGGAACAAGAGTTCCAACAGCCATCCCTAAAACAGAGATTGCGAGAGAAAGAGCAAAGGTACGCATAACAGATGGCATATATGTGTTTACATTTTGTGAATACATTCAATCACCTCATTATTTATTGTCTACCGTTTTCTACGAAAGAGTTTTAAAAAGGTTTCAGTGCATTTAAAAATAATATTTAAGGTGTTTTTTAAAGAGATATGAAATATACATGAGAGTATTACCAATTTTATGATATTCTTACAATTAAGCTAATTTTTCTGAAATATTAAAATTTTTAAAATGCATTTGAAATAAGTACTTTTCCCCTAGGTGAAATTAAGTGATTAAATATTTTTAGTGGAATATTTAATCATTATTTCAAAATAAGAAAATTAAATTGTTTTATTCTATGCTATTAATAGGGCTTCATAACTTTACTGTGTAAAAGTTAGAAAGGGAATCATTTTTTATATTGCAGAAAAATATTCCTAAAGTTATAAAATATGAAAAAAATGTGATTATTTTGTATAAAACTATTGTATAAATGTAAAAAATTGATTAAAATTTTAAATAATTATCAGAAGATTTATTATTTTCCCGAAAAAATTGTTTAGGGGGAGCAGGGATGAAGAAAGCGATATTGCAAATTGAAAACCTTACTACCTCATTTCGAATTCAGAGCAAATATCATGCAGCAGTGGATGATGTTTCGTTTACTGTAAATGAAAATGAAATTGTAGCGGTGGTTGGAGAATCAGGATGTGGAAAGAGCGCACTGGCCCTTTCTATCATGCAATTACATAATAAACAGAGAACGAAGTCAGAAGGTACAATACATTATAAAGGTCAAAATTTACTTACACTTAATGATACACAAATGAATAAAGTCCGCGGAAAGGAATTAGGGATGATATTTCAGGAACCTTTGACAGCATTGAACCCGTTGATGACAATCGGAAAGCAGATTGAGGAAAATCTTGACTATCATACTGAACTTTCTAAGGATGAAAAAAAGAACAGGACAATCGAACTCTTAACACAAGTGGGTATCCCTTATCCTGAACGGACATACAAGCAATATCCGCATGAACTATCGGGCGGAATGCGTCAAAGAGCAATGATATCGATTGCCATTGCTTGCAATCCAGCACTAGTTATTGCTGATGAACCAACGACAGCATTAGATGTTACCATTCAAGCGCAAATACTTGATTTGTTGAAAGATATTCAAAGTAAAACAAAAATGGGGATTATATTAATTACCCATGATCTGAGCGTTGTAGCAGAGGTAGCTGATCGGATTGTTGTCATGTATGCTGGGCAAGTAGTAGAGACGGGAAGTGTTAAAGAGATATTTAACAATCCACTTCATCCATATACTAGGTCGCTATTAAATTCAATTCCTTCGGCTACCAATGAAAAAAAACGTTTGCACGTTATTGAGGGAATTGTTCCATCGATAGCAAAAATGGACAGGAAGGGATGTCGTTTCCAAGATCGTATCCCATGGATTCCTAAACAAGCGCATGAAGAGTCGCCTCATCTTCACGAGGTAGGTCAGGATCACTTTGTACGGTGCACCTGCTATAAAGAATTTTATTTTCAAGCTGAAGGAGATGCATCGACTCATGACATTACTCAAAGTAGATAATTTAAAAGTGCATTTTCCAATAAGAGGCGGTTTTTTCCGAAGAGTAGTTGATCATGTAAAAGCCGTAGATGGTGTGTCCTTCGAGCTGCAGCAAGGGGAAACATATGGTTTGGTTGGAGAATCAGGAAGCGGCAAGTCAACGACAGGTAAGGCAGTTGTCAAGCTGAATAATGTGACATCTGGACAAATCCTGTTTGAAGGCAGGGATTTAGCAGCTTTAAGTAGAAAAGAGATTAAACCATTCCGAAAAGATATCCAAATGATTTTCCAAGACCCATATTCATCATTGAATCCCAAGAAGAGGGTGCTGGACATCATTGCCGAACCGCTGAGGAACTTTGAACGGTTATCACCTGCAGAAGAAAAGAAAATTGTTCAGGACTTCTTGGACAAAGTCGGACTCAGTCCGGAATCGATTCACAAGTATCCTCATGAATTTTCAGGTGGGCAGCGCCAGCGAATTGGAATTGCTAGATCATTGACATTAAAACCCAAACTGATTATAGCTGATGAACCGGTATCGGCCCTCGACGTATCGGTTCAGGCGCAGGTGTTGAATTTTCTTCAGGATCTTCAACAGGAGTTCAATTTAACCTATTTATTCGTTGGTCATGACCTCGGTGTAATCCGGCATATGTGTGATCGGATGGGAGTTATGTATCGCGGTAGATTAGTAGAGGAAGGCAATAGCGATGAAATCTATGAAAATCCCCAACATATTTACACAAAACGATTGATTGCTGCCATTCCCGATTTAGAACCGGAAGTTCGTGAGGATAAAGTACAGCTTAGAAAAAAATTATCAGCAGAGTATGAGTCGTCTTATTCAAAATTTTTCGATGAAAATGGACGTGCTTACGACTTGAAGCCTATCTCAGCAACACATAGAGTCGCATTACAATAAGGAGGTGGAAAGGATATGTGGAAGTTTATCCTCAGGCGTTTTTTAGTTATGATCCCGCAGCTCTTTTTATTGAGCATTATCGTTTTCATGATGGCAAAAGCAATGCCGGGTGATGCCTTGTCTGGTCAAGAAATCAATCCTAGGGCTAATCCTGCTGAGCTTGAAAGAATCAGAGAAGATTTGGGCTTGAATGATCCTTGGTATCAACAATATATAAGGTGGGCATCTAATGCTGTACAGGGGGATTTTGGTATTTCCTATACACATAAAACACCGGTTATGGATGTTATCGAAGACAGGCTTTGGAACACGGTGTTCCTTGCGTTGGTAACACTTATCTTTACATATATGCTTGCCATTCCGTTAGGTATACTTAGCGGCAGATATAATGATACCTGGGTGGATAAGACCGTTACGGGTTACAGTTATATAGGATTTGGCACACCGATTTTTATCTTTGCGTTAATTATGTTATTTGTTTTCGGATTTGCCCTGGATTGGTTCCCGTCTGGAGGCAGTGTCGATTCCAAAGTGGATGAAGGCACATTCGCATACGTTGTAAGTAAGATCAATCACGTGATTTTACCGGCTTTAAGTACGGCCTTAATAGCAACAACAAGCACAATTCAATATTTGCGAAATGAAATTATTGATAATAAAATAAAGGATTTCGTAAGGACTGCGCGTTCAAAAGGTGTACCTGAATCCAGCGTATATTCACGGCATATCCTGAGAAATTCCCTTTTACCAATTGCAGCATTCTTAGGCTATGAAATTACTGGATTGATCGGCGGCGCTGTCATAATAGAGACTATTTTTAGTTATCCGGGACTTGGACAGCTTTTCCTTAGTTCCGTCAGTCTACGGGATTTCAGTGTAGTGACGGCCATCGTCATGATGACGGGATTTGCCACTCTGCTTGGCACTCTTCTTTCAGACATCATACTTAGTGCGGTCGATCCGCGCATACGGATAGAATAGGAGCGGGGTGAGCGTATGGAAATGAAAGTAGAATCCGGAAAAATCATTCAAACGAAAGATGTGAGCCCATCAGGTATGAAAATCATATGGCAGGAAATTAAAAAGGATAAACTTGCTATGGGCTCATTGATTATATTAGTAGCTATATTGGTTTTCGTTTACGGCGCGTCGTTCTTTATGGATGCAAAGGAAATTGCTAAGGTCGATTTCCTCTCCATTTATATGGAGCCATCTTCAGACTACTGGCTCGGAACCGATTATGGTGGACGGGATGTATTCGGACAACTGATCATCGGTACGAGAAACTCATTTACCATCAGTTTGTTCATTACCTTATTCACGGCTATCATTGGTTTATCTTTCGGGCTTCTAGCTGGATATTTTGGCGGGGCCACCGACAATGTGATCATGCGTGTTATCGATTTTGTGATTGCCCTTCCGCAATTGATGTTCATCATTGTTGTAGTCACGATTGTACCAGTATTCAATGTGTATGTTTTCATATTGATCATGACGATGTTTTTATGGACAGGAAAGGCACGGCTTATTCGTTCAAAGGCTTTGTCAGAGCGTGAGTTGGACTATATTCACGCCTCACAAACACTTGGTACACCACATTGGAAAATCATCCTTTTTCAGCTTCTTCCTAATGTAAGTTCACTGATTATTGTTAATTTTATTTTGAATCTTGCAGGTAATATTGGCCTAGAATCCAGTTTGACTTTCTTAGGATTCGGTCTTCCAGAGAGCACCCCGAGTCTAGGGACGCTCATCAGTTATGCTCGAAATCCAGATGTTTTGGAAAACAAATGGTGGATATGGGTACCCGCATCGCTCATGATTTTAGTGTTGATGCTGAGTATAAATTTTGTTGGTCAAGCGTTAAAACGCGCAGCCGATGCAAGACAAAGAAGAGGATAAAAAAAGGGGAGTGTAGGATATGAAAATCAAAAGCTACAGTAAGGTATTAAGTGCATTGGCCATTTCGTCTCTACTGCTTGCTGCATGTTCAGATGATACGGAGAAATCGTCAACGAAAGAGAAAAAAGGGAAAGATGTCGAACAAGTTGATACATCGCTATTCCCGACAAAAACAACAAATCAGGGAGAGCCGATTGAAGGCGGCCATCTGACTTACGGATTGGTATCAGATACCCCGTTTGAAGGGATATTAAACAAAGTTTTCTATCAAGGAGATCCGGATAACCAAGTTATCACATTCTTTGATGAAGATTTACTGGATACAGACGAGAACTATGTTTTCACAAATGACGGTGCTGCTTCTTATGAAATTTCAGACGATAATAAAACGGTAACACTTACAATAAAAGACAATGTTAATTGGCAAGATGGGAAGCCTGTGACTGGTGCTGATTTAGAGTATGCATACCTTGTCTTGGGAAGCAAGGATTACAAAGGTGTACGCTATGATGAACAAATGGCTTTAATTGAAGGAATGGAAGAGTATCATGCCGGAAAAGCAGACAGTATTTCAGGTATTAAAGTAGATGGAAAGAAAATCACCTTTACTTTTAAGAAAGCGAATCCATCTGTAACAACAGGATTATGGACATATCCGCTTCATAAAGAATACTTAAGTGATGTTCCAATTGCGAAGTTGGAATCTTCTGATAAAATTCGTAAAAATCCGATTGGTTATGGACCATTTAAAGTGAAGAAAATTGTTCAAGGTGAAGCAGTTGAATTTGAAGCCTTTGAAGGGTACCACCGTGGAGCGCCTAAGTTGGACAGCGTCACTTTAAAAGTTGTAAATCCGTCTGTGGTTGTTAAGTCACTGGAAAATGGGGATATTGATGTAGCTAATATTACTGCTGATCAATATGACCAGGCAAAAGCATTGGACAACGTTGAACTATTAGGAAAAGTCGATTTAGCTTATTCTTATATTGGTTTCAGGTTCGGTCATTATGATGAGAAAAAAGCAGAAAATGTTATGGACAACCCGAAATTCGAAGACAAACGTCTTCGCCAGGCAATGGCTTATGCCATCAATAATGAAGAAGTTGGCGAAAAGATGTATAAAGGGCTTCGTTTCCCTGCCAACTCAGTTATCACACCAAACTTCAAGTATAACAATAAAGATGTTAAGCCATATGAGTATGATCCTGAAAAAGCTAAAAAACTTTTGGATGAAGCCGGATATGTTGATACAAATAAAGATGGTCTTCGTGAAGACCCAGATGGAAAAGAGTTCAAAATCAACTTCGCTTCCATGAGCGGGGGAGATATTGCTGAACCGCTTACCAATTATTACATTCAACAATGGCAGGAAGTAGGACTAGACGTTCAAATGCTAGATGGGCGTCTACATGAGTTCAATTCATTCTACGATCTATTGAAAAAAGATAATGATGAGGTTGATATCTATCAAGCGGCATGGGGTGTTGCTTCCGATCCAGATCCATCTGGTCTTTGGTCAAAATCAGCAGAATTTAACTATACTCGCTGGGTGAACGACAAAAATGATGAGCTACTTGCGAAAGGAATCTCAGAGGAAGCATTTGATGATCAATACCGTATTGATACCTACAATGAGTGGCAAGAACTGATTCATGAAGAAGTTCCAATTATTCCAACATTATTCCGTTACACTACAACTGGAGTTAATAAACGTGTCTCTGGTTATGATTACCTTGCGGAGCGCCAATATAAATGGTTCAATGTTGGTGTCACTGAAAAAGAAACAAAATAATAAATCCAATCGGCTACCTGTAGAGGTGGCCGGTTTTTTACGTTTCAATGATTATATACATATTAGTAAGTAATTGGAAGGGTGATTTTGATGGAAGTGAGAAATCCTAATGAAACAAAGAGAGAGTTAGAAATTATTGTTTACTGAATCGGTTGGCTTTTATTAAAACCGCTTGAAGAGGAAATCATTGCTGACATTGTAGCCTATCCATACGAAAAGAGAAGTGCCTTCTTGGAACACATGAAGGAATGTCCAATAAGCAAAGACTGTAATGTGAACTTTCGTCATAGAGGAGGTATCTTTATGGGTAACGAAGATATGAGTAGATATAAAGTATGGCGGGATAAGTGGAGAAGGAAAATGAACATGGAGAATATTGCGATATATGGTATTGCTACATTGGTTATGGCAATCTTGCCTGTTATGGCCCAAATGAGTTAAATCAATTAAAGGACCGTCTTTGGACGGTCCTTTGTATGTTAAAAGTTGGCATGAAAAGATATAATAAACAAAGAGGAAGGGAGAGGAAGCAATGAGTTTTATTGATGAAAAGGAAATCGTTTCTTACATAAAAGAATTAGTATCAATACCAAGCCCATCTGGCTATACGGAGCAAGCAATTAAGTATGCGGCTAAATTCATGGAGAGTAAGCAGGTACCCTATCGAATCACGAATAAAGGAGCATTGCTAGCTACGTTAAAAGGTGAAGATGATACTAGACATCGTTTGCTGACAGCACATGTTGATACACTGGGAGCTATGGTCAAGGAAATTAAGCCGAATGGCCGTTTGAAATTGACAATGATCGGTGGTTTCCGCTGGAATTCAGTGGAAGGGGAATACTGCAAAATTCATACGGCTGACGGAGCTTTTGTCACAGGGACGATTCTAATCAATCAAACGTCTGTACATGTGTATAAAAATGCTGGAGATGCCAAGCGTGATGATGAGACAATTGAAGTCCGTATAGATGCTGTCGTGAAAACGAAAGCGGATACAGAGGCAATTGGCATCTCTGTTGGAGACTTTGTATCATTTGAACCAAGGGTAGAAGTAACAGAGACTGGCTTTTTGAAATCAAGGCACTTGGATGATAAGGCAAGCGTAGGCATTCTTCTTCATATCATTGATCTGATTTCTGCAGGAAAGATTAAATTGGCATATACCACACATTTCTTAATTTCAAACAATGAAGAAATAGGATATGGCGGGAATTCTAATATCCCAGAGAAAACAGTTGAATATTTAGCCGTCGATATGGGAGCGATCGGTGATGGCCAAACGACGGATGAATACAGCGTTTCCATTTGCGCCAAAGACTCTTCCGGCCCGTATCACTATAAATTGCGTCAGCATCTTGCCGCACTTGCCAAAACAAACGCTATTGATTATCGCGTCGATATTTATCCGTATTATGGATCGGATGCTTCCGCAGCAATCCGAGCAGGATACGATGTTGTACATGGTTTGATCGGACCGGGAATTGATGCTTCCCATGCCTTTGAGAGGACTCATATCTCTTCATTAAAGCATACAGCCAATCTGATTTTGCATTATATTCAATCGGAGTTGGTGTAATCGTGAAAAAAAGCCCACACTCATGTTGTTTGAGTGTGGGCTTTACTGGCTTTTATAGCGATAGTTTAATTTTACTCGTGAATTTAAATCATTTACTCGTGAATTTTGCCTATTCACTCGTGAGTTTTGGTCAAATACTCGTGATTTTTGCACATTTACTCGTGAATTCGTAAGAATTGCCGAATCCTTTATCTTCATAGCCGATTAGGATATGAAATAAAAGGATTCTTTTCAATTTCATCTATTTTTTCTGTGGATGCACTTGTTGGTTGGTGTATAAATGTTAATGCGTCGTTGAAAAATGTCATATAACGTGAATGTGGTTTTGTTATCTTCTACTGAGGATAGAACACCTATTTTATGATCGCTGATGATATTCAATACTTTTTCTTTTAATTGGTTTTGGCTCATTTTTACACACTCCTTTCTCTATTACTTTTCCTCTAATGTCATTAAGACAATTTTCTAATTTTATGAATGAAGACTACGTCAAGATGCCATACTATTCATTATGTGTTCTGTTTAGAGCAACTTCATGAATTTTAATCCATATGTAAAGGTGAGTATGAGCAATGAATTGTGGTGAATTACTTATCATCGGTGGGGCTGAGGATAAGTGCCTTGAAGGTGAAGTATTAAATAAATTTGTCGAGCTTGCAATACGCGCTAAAGGAGGAATTGGCATCCTGCCTACAGCGAGTCAAATACCTGAAGAAGTGAGTAAAGAGTATATCAGGATTTTTAGAGACTTAGGAGTGAGTAGGGTTGAAGTTATCAAGTTGAATTCAAGAGAGGATGCAGAGGAACCGGCCATTTGTGAACAACTGGCCTCTTTTTCAGCTATATTTATAACCGGAGGAAACCAAAGCCGATTATCCGAGCTTATTGGTCAGACTAAATTTCACAATACTCTTTCAAATGCCTGGCATAATGGAATGGTTCTAGCTGGGACAAGTGCAGGTGCTTCAATTATGGGTAAGCAAATGATTGTCGCAGCTGACACGATGCTGAATGATGATAAATTAAAAGTTGAGATTGGAAAAGGGTTTGGCTTCCTTGACGGCCTGCTTATTGATCAACATTTTTCGCAGCGTGGTCGCTTTGATCGACTTTTAAGTGCAATAGCAGAAAATAAAGAAATTATTGGTATAGGTATTGATGAAAATACAGCAATATTAGTGAAAGAGGGGCAATTTGAAGTATTTGGTCAACATCAGGTTTTAGTGCTTGATGGAAGCAATAGTGATTATATCAATATCACGTCTTCTGATAATGGCAGTGAAGAGCTAACCCTCTCAGGGTTTCAGCTTCATGCACTTACAAGAGGTTATCGTTTTGACTTGCATACAAGAAAATTGTTGATGAAAAAGGGGATCCAATCATGATAATCAATCGAGTCCGTTTTTTAAAAGGACCAAATTATTTTGCTTATACACCAACGATCTGCATAGAATTAGATATAGAGGAACTGGAAAACCAGCCATCTGATGCTATTCCTGGGTTTAATGAAAAGGTGTTAAAGACTCTCCCTAACCTTAGCAGCCATACTTGTTCACAGGGATATCAAGGCGGATTCACTGAGAGGCTGAAACGAGGTACTTGGATGGGCCATATTTTGGAGCATATGACGATTGAACTCCAAAATATGGCTGGAATTAATGCCATTCGTGGAAAAACGATTATGACGGAAAAACAAGGGCTTTATTATGTTACCTATGACTATCAGGAGCCTAAGTCAGGTCTTCAAGCATTTTTAGCTGCAAAAGAAATCGTAGAAGCTATCTTGAATGATGAAAAACATATCAATGTACAATTTTATGTGAACCAAATCGAACAGTTATATTATAAAAATAAACTTGGTCCTAGTACCGAAGCCATTTATCAGGCGGCTCACGCAAAAAAAATCCCTGTGGAACGAATAGGCGAAGAGAGCTTACTGCGTTTAGGAACTGGTTCAAGGCAGAAGTATGTCCAGGCGACAATTTCAAGCCAAACTTCAAATCTAGCCGTTGAGAATTCCTGTGATAAATCATTGACCAAGGCCATTTTAAAAGGTTGTGGTCTCCCTGTACCAGAAGGAGAGATCGCTTACTCAATTGAAGATATATTTGACTCAGCGGACAGGCTTGGATTTCCGCTTGTTATAAAACCGTATAACGGCAGACAGGGCCAAGGTGTGATAACCCATATCAAAAATAAGGATGAGTTGTTTAATGTTATCCATTGTTTGGATTCTCATGTGGAAAAATACATTGTGGAACGTCATTTTGAAGGTCATGATTATCGGTTACTGATAGTCAACGGAGAGCTAACTGCTACAAGTTTGCGGCTTCCTCCCTATGTTATTGGGAATGGAAAAGAGACGTTACGCAGATTGATAGAAAAGGAAAACCTCAATTCGTTACGGGGAGACGGACATGAAAAGCCGATGTCAAAAATCCCACTTACACATACGGTAACGTGTTACTTGGAGAAATCGAACCGAAACCTTGATACAATTCCGAAACAAGGTGAGCTGGTCCAAGTTGTTGGTAATGCTAACCTTTCAACTGGTGGAAAGGCCATTGATGTAACGGACCAGGTTCATCCAACTATTAGGAATATGGCGATAGCTGCTGCCAAAGCAATCGGATTGGATATTGCGGGAATAGATTTTATCTGTCAGGATATATCAAAACCTTTCAATCATTTAAAAACGGCGATAATTGAAGTGAATGCTGCCCCAGGAATTCGAATGCATCATTATCCAAGCGAAGGGAAAAAAAGGGATGTAGGAAAAGCTATCGTAGATTATTTATTCCCAACTCGAGAAGAGGCCGCAATTCCGATTATTGCAGTAACCGGAACAAATGGAAAGACAACAACAACCCGATTGGTTCATTATTTTCTTTCAGATGTGAAAACAAAGGTTGGAATGACGAATTCAGATGGAGTGTATATCGGCGAAGAGGTATTGGATCAAGGTGACTGCAGTGGACCGATTAGTGCAAGAACGATATTGGCTCATCCTGAAGTCGATGTAGCTGTTTTAGAAACAGCACGAGGAGGAATTCTTCGTGAAGGTCTAGCTTTTCGTCTATGTGATGTTGGTATTATTACAAATGTGAGTGAAGATCACCTTGGCTCTGATGGAATTGAGACACTAGACGATCTTGTTAAATTAAAGAGGCTAGTAGCTGAGGTCGTTCTAAAAACGGGCTATTGTGTTTTGAATGCCGATGATCCGAACGTAGCTGCTATGGCAGAATATACTGATGGAGAGGTTATATACACCTCTACATATGCCACTCAGCCATTGGTGAAAGCCGCGATTAATGAAGGACGTAAGGTTTGGTTTGTTGATGAAAAAGGGTTAATCAGTTATTCATCAGAGGGTGTGATATATCAATTTATGGACTGCACTCAAATCCCAATAACGATTTCTGGCATGGCGCGACATAATATCGCTAATTTACTTCAAGCATTAGCCGCGGCATATACGCAAGGTATGTCAATGGAAGAATTACGAAAGAAGGCTATTGCGTTTATGCCTGATAAAAAATTGTCTAAAGGACGTTTTAATTTAAAAAAACTAAAAGAACGAACCATTATTATCGATTACGCTCATAACGTAGCAGGGCTGCAGGCCATTTTCGATACGATTAGTGCCTATAATAGAAATCGTATTATCACTGTTTTGGCAGGGCCAGGAGACCGTATTGACGAAGAACTCATCAGATTGTCAGAGGTTGTGGCAAAACATTCAGATCTGTTCATCATTAAAGAAGACGATGATTTACGGGGAAGAGTACCCTTGGAGGTAGCCGAGCTACTTCGAGAAGCTGCGATAGTTGAAGGATTACATAAAGATAAGACATATATCGTACCTAATGAACTAGACGCATTCGTAAAAGCGTGGGAAGTTTCAAAACCCGGTGATCTTTTATTATTCTTCTACACGGATTTCGACTATGTAGAACAGTTTTTCGAAATAGTTTCAAAAAATCTATTGCCAAAGAAATAAAAAGGTAAATTCCGCTCAACATTGAGGGGAATTTACTTTTTTATTATATAAACTTCCCTTTTTACTATCTATGGAATAAGAAAAATGTACTTTTCAAAGCAGGGAGGATGGGAGGCATTTAATCGAGACGAAGAAAATTGCACTGATATAGTCCCCATTTGTATTAAAAAAGCCATGTTTCCAGCCGTTAGGCATGGAAAGCATGGCTTTTGAACTTTACTTTTTAGCGTTAATCCAAAGCAGGCCTGATGCTCTTTGTGTTGTAACATTTCCATAGCTATCTGTGGCTTTAACTTCCACGGCAGCACCAGGTGCCTTTACATTCGTTGTGGCAGTATAGTAGCCGACATAATGTCCAGAAGATGTTTCTTTCATTGGTAATTCAGTTGCGTTCGCAACGCCTCCAGCATTTGTCAAAGGCATCAAAATGGAGAAAATTGCTGCTAAGCCGGGTTCACTGTCGAACTCAATTTTGACCGATTCACCGCTTTTTAAGATCTTATCTTCATTCGGCACTAGATTGGAAATATCCGGAGCCGTATATTTTACATCGATGGAGACGGATTTTGTGATTTTATTGCCTGCCTTATCTTGAGCAACTACATTAATTTTATTGATTCCTTCATCAAGTACAAGTCGATAAGAGAAGGTGTTATTTTTCACATCAGCCTTCTTTCCATTTACTTTAACCGAATCAAGATTTTCATCCGAAACTGTACCCGTAACAGTAACTGTTTCACGATTTACTTTACTGCCCTCAGCAGGTGAAGTAATCGCTAGTTCCGGTTTAGCCGTATCCAATATCACTTTTACAGATGGAGAGGCCTCAGTCGAACCTTGACTAGTTCGAGCTTTTGCTGTCAAAGTATTTTCACCATTGTTTAATTTGACTGGAACAGTGAAGGTCCCTGTTTCAGTTGAATCAGTACTTGCTACTTTCTCACCTTTGTTAAAAATATCTACCTTTGTTGTAGGTGCGGATGTACCTTCAACCGTTACTTCTTTTTGATTCGTATAGGCACCGTCTTTAGGAGAGGTAATCACAGGTTCTTTCACTTCGTAATTGACAGTGGCACGAATCATGTAGTTTCCTTCCTCAGTTGGTGATTGCGACCATGCACCACCGACACCCTGCCAGCTACGTCCTGCATTTGGTCCATCTTCATCTGTAGCTAATCCTGGAGCATTTGGATTTGCCTTTGTTTGGGTATAAACAATAAAGAAATCACCGTCAACCATGATTCCATGTTCGCTTAGATCAACATGTGTCCATTGACCGTCACGCAGCGCAGTTTTATTGAAAGGACCTGCGATTTTTTTACCTGGCGATCCGTCTGATCCCGAAGCATCATATACAGAAACTTGGAATTCAGTCCCGCCTGGAACAGGCCATGTTGTATCCCAGAAGCGTAAGAGAGCGCCGGTTACATTTGCCGTTTTATTTCCCGAAGCTAGCGACATTTTTACTGCCCAGCTGTTGCCTGCCGCATTATAGGCACGGGCATTTTCTGCTGTTCCGTCGTCATATTTAATTTCATCTGGGTACCCGATGAACGGTTTCAGTTCAATATCTTTCGTGGAGCTATTACCGTCTGAAATCGTTACGGATGCTTCGTTGCCGTAATAAGAAGGAGCCGTGACTTTCAAAGTGTATTTTCCTTCATAAGCAGTTAGAGAGTATTCACCGTCCGAATTTGTAGTAACTGGTTGAATAGCAGCATCCTCAAGAAGGTATACTGTAGCACCAGAAACTGGTTCACCAGTAATTTTGTTGGTGATTGTACCGTTGATTGTACCTTTAGGAATTTCCTGAAGTGTAAAGTTCGCAGTTGATATGTCATCTTGTTCTACGTTGACCCTTGCTGTTTGCGATCGATACCCGTAAGTTTCTGCTTGCAATGTGTATGAACCTGATGCATGTGTTAGTTGGTAAGAACCATCTTGTGGGTTTGTATACACAGATCTTCCTGTTTCTAAAACACTGACCTGAGCCTGTAATGGAAGAAGTACTGGAGCAGGCTGATCTTTTTCAGGGTCATTTTTCACTTTTTCTGCAATGGGCTTAATTTTATCAGGATCAACTTTCGGTTTGGCTGAAACGGAAGAGTCAGACTTGTTAACACCTAATCCTGTTTTAGCTTTTGCAGCCGGCTGAATGGAAGTATCAGCCAATTTAACATCATCAATATACCAGCCAGGTTTTTGGACTGAACCATCAGATGTTACATTAAAGGCAATATAGATTCGTTCTCCAGCATATTGGCTTAGGTTTACTTCACCATCAATCCAACTATTTGACTTATCGTTAAAACGAGCTGCTTGTACCCAATTGGTTCCGTCTGTGGAGATAAATACATGACCGAAATCATAATTTTTTTCAAGTTCGTACCAATGTTTAAATTGTAAATAGCTTGTGCCTTCTGGAACATCTACTGGAGGCATAGATAGGCTCATATTGGCACTATTAGCATAGTTTCCTCCAAGATTTGTTGCATAGACCTTCTGACCGGATGCTGCAGATCCAGGCCCACTTGTCGGAATGCCCCATTCCCAGTTATTGTTTGTGCCGTAAGAGGTCCATCCAATTGGATTCTCTTCAAAATCCTCTGTATATCCCACACTGATTCCAGGCAATAATTCAATGGAATATGCATCAGTAGTTGTTACAGAGCCTCCGAAGTCCGTTGCGATCCATTTATAAGCGACTGTATCTTCAGTCAGCTCAGAACCTGGAATCGAAGCTTCATACGTTCCTGATTTATAATCACCGTTCGTTCTCTCTGCTTTGATTTCAGCCCAACTTCCGTCGGCTTTTTTGTAGCTAAGTTTAACGGCAGTGACACTTACATTGTCTGAGACTTCAGCCTGAAGCTTTAGATTCATTTTTTTATACGACTTTTCTGGTGCTTGATGAGAAATGACAGCTGCTTCAGAGTCATCTCCAGACTTGGTTACTTTACCTTCAATTTTCCCAAGTCCGCTTACAACGGAGGAAACTGCATCAAATGCGTTTACAAGGCCATAGCCATATGCATGATTAGGAGTTTTTGGATAATTACTGTCTGTCAAAGGAGTAGCAGTTGTAAGTAAGATTTCCTCAAGTTGGTCAACTGTTAAGCTGGCATTTGCTTGTCTTAATAGAGCAGCAACTGCTGAAATGTGAGGACCTGCCATTGATGTTCCATTCCAGCCGCCTTCATATGCACCGCCAGGAACGGCAGAACGAATGTTGACGCCAGGTGCAGAAATATCCGGTTTAATTTCTCCGTATGGAGATGGACCCCGTAAAGAGAAACTTCCGACTTTGTTGTTAAGGTCGGTTGCTCCAGTGGCAAAGGACTCTGGATAGTTTGCTGGATTGGCTACTGAACCAGCACCGCCAGGATTTGATAATGTGGTATTTCCGGCAGAAAATTCAGGGAATATCTCAGCAGCTTTCCAAGCCTGTACCATTGGACGGTACCACTCGTCGAGACCAGCTCCACCTCCCCAAGAGTTATTGACAACATCTGGTGCTTTCTCAGGATGAGGGTTACCAGCCGCATCTTTTGGAGCGATTACCCATTCACCTGCTTCTAATAAATCAATATCTGTACCGCCATCTTCAGAAAATGCCTTAACTGATATGAATTTAGCGCCTGGAGCAACTCCGATTTGATTTGCCCCATTTGGTTCAGAACCTACCATCGTACCAATTGTGTGTGTTCCGTGATCTAAATCATCATATGGTGAAGCTTGTCCGCTTACAGCATCAAACCAGTTATATTCATTGTTTGGAACATCTGGATTGGCAGGGTTATACCCGCGGTACTTTGTTTTCAAGGCTGGGTGGTTCCATTGGACACCCGTATCAATTGAAGCAATAACCGTTCCTGCTCCATCAATGCCCATATTCCATACAGCAGGAGCACTGATTTTTTCAATATTCCACTCAATTGCAGTGGTATCGGCTTTTATTTTGCTCGCTTTTGAGCCTTCGAGGGTCTTTGTGGCTTCAGTCTTACTTGCTGGCTGAATTAGCTGCCTAGTTTCATTTGGCATGATTTTTTCTACTTCCGGGAAAACTGCGATTTGCTCCATAACATCCTTTGTGGCTGTCACGGCAATCGCATTAACAATATAAAAAGATTGAAAATCCTTTGCATTACCGGCTTTTTCTTGCTTTTTTAAGTAGTTCTTAATATTGACTTGTGTTTCAAGAGCAGTAGCACGAAGCTCAGAGACTACACTTGATCGTTTAAGTAACTTTGAATTATTTGCAGATAATTTTTGTGATTTTGCTGTTTTTGCAGCTTTTGAGGATACGTCTTTGGTGTCTACTTGTTCTTTGAATTTAACGAGAAAGCTTACCTTTTCATTTTTTTCAAACTGTTTAAGTA
Source organism: Peribacillus sp. NPDC096540 (assembly GCF_050278525.1). Lineage (NCBI taxonomy): Bacteria > Bacillati > Bacillota > Bacilli > Caryophanales > Bacillaceae > Peribacillus > Peribacillus sp. NPDC096540. The sequence goes on from NZ_JBNNTG010000002.1 coordinate 227,061, forward strand.
CTTTAGAGGCAACTTTCTTTTGATTCTTTCCCGATAATTCATCTTTAGCTGAGGTATGGAGCTTGTTTGAAGATGCAGCGATGGAGTTTGTTGGAATTATCAGTGATCCAATAAGCATGATAGCGAATACTAATGCTAACCACTTCGTTCTTCTTTTTTTTCGCAAGTTTTTTCCCCCTATTCTATTTTCAAAGAACAAAAACTTCGACCAGTCTACAGGTACAATGCACCTCCATTCTTAATAGATGGTCAGTATGTAGAACACTGATGTTCCTTTAATGATAACGAACAGGTAAACAAGAAATTTGTCATATTTTAGGATACGAAACTCGAATTATCGAAAATGAACATATTGTAGGAATGTATATTTTGGTAAAATAAGGAATTATGCCTTCCTTAGTAATATTTTTAGTGGTAAATTTTAGGGAAAATATGCTATTTTATGAGGTCAAAAGAACTTTCTTTGTATTTGATTATTAAAAATGGTAATAAAGGATTAAAAATATATGCAGTAAAGCTTTACTGACATGTTTTTTTTGTCTTATTTTTTGGGGGAAACACAGAATGAATCTACAACTTTTGTATATTAATTAAAATGGTTAAATAAACGAAAAAAAAGCTAATCCAATTTGGATTAGCTTTTTTTCATAATCGTTTCATTTGCGACTGTGGCAGCAGGTTGATCTTTCTTAAATACTCGCTGAAGTACAATAGACTGAACAATCATAAATAATCCACCTATTGACCAATAAAGAGGTAATGCAGCAGGCGCAGAGAAAGAAATGAATAAAATCATTGCTGGTGAGAGCAGGCTCATCACTTTCATTTGTTTCTGCTGTTCCTCTGGCATTTGTCTCATTGAAATAACCGATTGGAAATAATAGATGACGCCTGCGATGATTGCCATGGCGATATTCGGTTGGCCAAGGCTGAACCACAGGAAGCTATGCGTAGCAATTTCATGTGAACCTTGAATTGCATAATAAAATCCCATTAAAATTGGCATTTGAATCAAAAGTGGTAGACAGCCCATATTTAAAGGATTAACTCCATGTTTTTGATAAAGCTGCATCATTTCCTGTTGCAGAGCCTTTTGTTTTGCTGGATCTTTTGTTTCTTTAATTTTCTGTTGGATTGCTGTCATTTCTGGTTTTAGCCCATTCATTTTGGTTTTCATACTGAGCTGGGTTTTATATTGCTTGGCGGTCAATGGAAGCAAGACGAGACGTATGAAAAATGTCATCATAATGATGCTTAAACCATAGTTCCCGTTAAATAAATTAGCATTAAATTCAAGCATCTTTGTCATTGGGTTAACCAATGCCGTATGAAATGGGCCGCTTGTAGCTGCCGAACATCCTGTCAACAGGCTGGTTGATATAACTAGAGCTGCAATTAGTAAAATATTTTTCTTCTTCAATATATTTTCCTCCTCGAATTGTTTTTAATTAAACAATGTGAAGGAGGCTTGGCTCATCCGAATCATCAGGTGACTCTTTTTGACGAATATAAGTGAAAAAGCGCTGTGCTCCACGCCAGTCATAAATACTACCTGTATAAACAGGAGCTTTTCCATGACCTGAATGAACGGAAGCTTGATGTTTATCGTTTAAGAGTGACTGCTTTCTATTTAAGAAATAAAACGCTGCTAGTGGAAAGACAAAGGTAAACAAGTATCCTGCCCATACCGCATGGCGAACGGTTTGATAATCAAATTCTAACAATAATTCCCACATAGGAATCCCTCGTTTTTTCTAAGATAAAAAAATTGTAAGATTGGTTCCCGGCAAACAAGAGATATGCTTTAGAGCCAAATAGCGACTATATAATTTTTCAAAATATAAATCACTAATAACACTATAACAAATTCTAGGCCAAGAAAGCTAAAAATATAGGGATTTTTTCAAAAAATGAACAGGTAATTTTTTCTGATATATAATTCTGGTCATTAATACATCATTAGAAAGCTGCATTAAGAGAGGTAAATAAAGCACACATGGTCATTCGTCTATATATGGATAAATGAAGTTCAAATATGAGGTGAACATTTTTGGACCTTGCCATGTCCAATTGGCCATCTTCTTTAAATTCATGGCAGCGAAAGTGAGCATCGCCTGCATCAACAATTTTATAAATGTCAGTTTAACTAAAATAACTGGATCTATACTTGGGCGTCCTACCTCTGAATACATATCTTTCACCAAGTCATATATGAATGAGAAGTCAATGGCGGCCTCAATTTTTCGAACCAAATGGTTCGCTGGCACCAGTTGATCTAAAGTAATCATTTCAAGTTGATCTCGCTGAATAGAATCATGTTTAGAAAGCATCCTCATCACCTCAAGTTTTAATACTTCCATTTTAAAAACAAAAAAGACTGTAGGCAAAAGAGGTTCTATCTAAATTTTATAACAAAGTTGATTGGAGCTGAAGGTGCGGACCGCCCGCGGAAAGCGAGTGCCTGGAGTGGAAATCAACGTTCAAATTGTCTACAGTCTGAACAATTCACAAAAGTGGATTGTTTTTTAATGTAAATTAATTTACCTATGAGGTTTAATCCATAAAATAATCTGGGAAATCAGATATGATCCCATCCAATTTCATCTTCTTTAACATCTGAATTTGTTTTTTATTGTTGACAGTCCATGTAAATACTTTCATCCCTTGCTCTTGGATTCGCATTTGAAGCTTGGTACTTAAAATCGTTTGTTTTGGATTCAAAAACGAAGCAAACTCTGCTATCTCTTTCAATTTTTGATCAGTGATACGCCGCTTTATCAATACCCCGACTGGAATGTCTGGCATTAATTGATGAAACCTTTTCATGGATTCCATATCAAACGAATGAACCAGAATTCTTTTTTTATCTGAGGCATAATCCCCTCTGTTGCTTAATTCTTCTGCAAGTTTTTTTTCAATTCCAGGGTAAAGAGATGGATGTTTTATTTCTATTAATATTCCAACATCAGACCGGAAATTTTCTAATATCTCGCTAAGTAAAGGAACTCTTTCGCCCTTAAAACGAGCATGAAACCAGCTTCCAGCATCCAATTTCTTTAATTCGGCTACTGTGTAATCTCGAAGGTTTCCTTTGCCGTTTGTCGTTCGATCAAGTGTAGGATCATGATGAACCACTAGGACACCATCTTTACTAAGATGAATATCGACTTCCAGGAAATCAGCGCCCAATTCAATCGCTTTATAATAGGATGCCATCGTATTCTCAGGGCAATATCCAGATGCACCGCGATGCCCAATCTTGAGGGGGGAAGGCTGCATAGTGAAGTTGTCTGGGAAGTTACTTTTCGCTTTTTTAAAGTAGAACACCAACAGAACCAGTATAGTTACCAAGATAAGAAAAAATGCTATCACCTTGCACACTCCCTTTACGAACATTAGTCAAATCTTTTTGCGATCCTTACCCCTATCATAAATAAAATAATATAAAAGACCTCTTTATATGACATACTCTTTTCATAATCATGTATTTTAAGTGGTAAGGAATCATGAATTGAATTTTTACTTTTAACATGTAGCTAATAATTGTTTTTTACTTAAAAGGATTTTATAGGAATGTATGGAATACTTATAAATTAAGTCTATGATAAGGGGGAAGGCAGATGCAACTGCAATTGAAACCGAATTCTAAAAAGTGGAAGGGGAATCTAAGTTTATATTTTTCCCTTCCAATTCTCTCTTGGGCCTTTTACGATTTTGCCAATACGATTTTTTCTTCTAATATTAATACAATTTTCTTTCCATTCTTCCTTCAGGAACAAATCGGAGAAAATGCTGTTCTTGATCAGATTGCTAGCACCTTCATTTCTTATGCGAATGCGATTGCCAGTTTATTTCTTGTTCTGTTTTCTCCACTATTTGGTGTAATGATTGACCGAACAGGAAAGATGAAGAAATATATCATAATTTTCACATTGGTTTCAGTTGCCGCGACTTTTTTAATGGGGATTTTTGGTGGTCTATGGTTGGATGGAAATCTTCTTGGTATCCCAATTTCCTTAGTAATCGTCATTATTTTATTTGTGGTAGCAAAGTTTTTCTATCATTCAAGTCTTGTTTTCTATGATACGATGATGAGCGATCTAGGCACAAAGGAGCAATTGCCGCTGATATCAGGGTTTGGTGTCGCTGTAGGCTATCTTGGAACGCTTGTCGGTCTGTCCATCTATCCATTTATTGGTAAAGGTAGTTCACATGAAGCCTTTATCCCCACTTCTATCTTATTTCTGGTTTTTTCCCTGCCATTATTCTTTTTTCTAAAAGAAACTCCAAAACAGCAAAAGGTAAAGCAACCTTTTTTTTCGGGTTATAAGGAAATTATAGCAACATTTAAAGAGATGAGATCTTATCAATTAGTATTTACATTTATGATTGCGTATTTTTTCTTAAATGATGCAATTGCGACAACTATTGGCATGATGGCTGTTTACGCGAAGACCGTTGTTGGATTTTCTTCAGGTGGATTCATTTTACTTTATCTGGTATCAACGGTATCCAGTATTATTGGTTCGTTTCTATTTGGGTACATAACTAAGGCAAAGGGCGCACGGCTTGCTGTTACGTATGTGGGTATACTGCTCCTAGTCGCCTTATTTGTGGCGGTCTTTGCCCAAACGACTCTTTGGTTCTGGATTGCTGGGAGCATGTTTGGCATTGCACTCGGGTCGATGTGGGTAACATCCCGGACATTCATTATTGAATTGACACCAGTGGAGAAAAGGGGGCAGTTTTTTGGACTCTTTGCATTCTCAGGAAAAGTTTCTTCAATAATTGGTCCTCTTCTGTATGGAACAATTACGTTAATTTTCCATGACCTCGGTACATTGGCTAGTCGGCTGGCATTAGGTTCACTGATTATCATGACGGTAATCGGGCTATACTTCCTATTGAAAATGAAGAATTTAGAAGGAGTTAAATAAAAAAGAACGAGCTCAGCAAAGGCTGGGCCCATTCTTTTTTTTGAAAATTGGAGTTTTATACCAAAATCAATGTAACTTCGAGATTCCTACGAGTTGCTTTTGAATAGGGACAGGTCATGTGAGCTTTTTTTGCAAAGTCTTCTGCTTCTTCCCGGCTAAGTTCAGGGATAGAGACATCCAGCCTGACAGCCAATTTGAAACCACCGTCTTCTTCATCATTCCCAATTGTGACATTTGCGGTCACAGAAGTATCAACTTTCTTTTTTGCTTTTTGCAGGACAAGATTCAATGCACTGTCAAAACAGGCAGCATATCCGGCGGCGAATAACTGTTCCGGGTTGGTTGCCCTCTCACCGGATCCACCTAATTCTTTCGGTGATCTTACATCAAAATCAAGAATACCATCCTCTGATTTCACATGTCCTTCACGACCACCATGTACGGTAACGGCTGCTGTATATAATGGTTTCAATGGAAACAACTCCTTTTTATATTCTTAATTTCCTTAGTTCCCTATTACAAGTTTTATTAAACAAAAGAATGAGAGGTCGGATATGAATATGAGCTATTCAAATACTTCAAAAAAATGGTTTTAAATTGGAAGAAAATGTTTTATAATGAACTGTATTAGGGAGAGTAATACACTAAGTGCTGAGAGGGGGGTTGATGATGTTTGAGTTGGATGTGCAAAGTAGAAAACCTATTTATGAGCAATTGATGGATAAGATAAAGGAACTTATGATTAATGAAGTTTTGCAAGAACATAATCAACTTCCTTCTGTTAGAATATTGGCACAGGAATTGACCATCAATCCTAATACAATTCAAAAAGCTTACAAACAGCTTGAATTGGACGGGTTTATTTATACATTGCCGGGCAAAGGAAACTTTGTGGCACCTCCTAAATCTTTGAAGAATTCCTTAAAAGAAGAGAGAATAAAATCCGAACTTACAAAGGTTCTTGCTGAAGCTCTGTATATTGGAATTGATAAAAATGAAATCTATAAGTTAGTTAAAGAAATTAGTGCATTAGCCAAGGGGGGAGAGTCATGATTGAAATTAAGCAGGTGAGTAAATTATATGAAGGAAAAGAAGCAATCAAGGACGTAACCTTAATCATACATGAAGGCTCAATATTTGGGTTGTTAGGATCTAATGGTGCCGGAAAAACAACCCTTTTAAAAATGCTTTCGGGCAATTTAATTCAGGATTGCGGCGAGGTACTTATTGATCATTCCCACGTCTTTGAAAACCGTGAAGTGAAAAATCGTTGTTTCTTCCTTCCTGACACACCCTATTTCTTGGCTAACTATACTATTATGCAAATGGCAGGCTTTTATAGTCATATTTATAGTGACTGGAATCAAGAACGTTTCTATCAATTACAGGAAGTGTTTCCCATTCCACTTCAATATAAAATACATAAACTGTCAAAGGGGATGCAGAGACAGGTTGCTTTTTGGTTGGCTCTTTCAACAATGCCTGAAGTTCTCATTCTTGATGAACCCTTTGATGGCCTGGATCCGGTTATGCGCAAAAATGTGAAACAGTTGTTGATTCAGGATGTATCTGAACGGAAAATGACAATTTTGATTTCGTCCCACAACCTCCGGGAAATTGAAGATTTAGCCGATCATGTGGGAATATTACATAAAGGGGAACTTATTATCCAAAAAGATTTGGACGATTTAAAAGCGGATGTACATAAAGTACAGATTGCCTTCAAAAATAAGATTCCTCACGGGATTTATCGCGGAGTTCAAGTTCTTAATAAGGAGAGGCGAGGAAGCGTGATTGTTTGCATTGTTAAAGGTAAGAAATCCGAGATTAAATCCCATTTTAATCAGTTTCAACCAGAAATATTCGATATACTACCCCTTACTTTAGAGGAAATATTCATTTATGAAATGGGGGATATAGGTTATGTCATCCAGAATAACCTTGTTTAATAGAGAACTGATTATCTATATTTTCAGAAGTTCCGGCTGGATAGGTTTCCTTTATTTTATCGGCCTCACCTTTGCGCTGCCTTTGGAAATTTTGACGATTGTTTTAAATGAGAATAGTGAATATGTAAAATTCGAAAATCTTTTTTCCAGTCAGCAGATGATCCAATTCGTCTTAGTCATAGTTATTCCTGTGTTGCTTGCCATCTTCCTATTTCGTTTTTTGCAGATAAAACAAGCTTCGGACTTTATACATAGTTTACCAATTACTAGACGCAGCATTTATTTTCATATGATTGGAACAGGAATTGGCTTTATCATCCTGCCTATTTTGCTTACAGGCTTAATATTGCTATTGTTCCACTCGGCAATAGATGTAGAGAAGCTGTATACCCTTGCGGATATTTGGTCCTGGATGGGAATTACATTTTTCATGGAGGCAATGATCTTTTCAGTTGCTGTTTTAATAGGTATGGTTACGGGATTATCTGCCTTGCAAGGCCTACTAACTTATATCTCGCTTGCTTTGCCGGTTGGATTATTTGTATTGTTTGTTGCTAATGTGAAGTTTTTGCTAGCGGGATTTTCTGCAGATCATTATTTAAGTGCCAATATCAATAGCATTTCTCCATTATTAGCTGCGACCGAAATGGAAAAAATGGGACTTTTCTCTGTTAATATATTAATCTATGGACTATTAATCTTGCTTTTTTTATTGATTTCGCTGTTTCTCTATGAGCGGAGGAAGTTGGAGCATGTTTCACAGGCTTTTGTTTTTCCTATGATAAAACCGCTATTTAAGTTCGGATTGACGATAAGCATGATGTTGTTTACAGGATATTATTTTAGCGAAACTACAGGGAAACTAGGATGGATATTTTTCGGCTATATTGTCGGATCATTGTTTGGATATTATCTAGGTGAAATCGTCCTGCAAAAGACATGGCGAATCCGTGTCAATCTGAAAGGATACGTATCATTTGCAGCGGTTATTTTTTTGCTTGCCGTCATCCTAAAATTAGATTTTGTTCATTATGAGTCAAAGGTTCCTGATATAAAGATGATTAACCAAATTTATATTGGTAATAATTCGCTTGATGACTCTTCCAATAGTGAGTTCACTTATTTGAAAGAAAAAGAAAATATAGAAGCGCTAAGGTTATTGCATCAGCAAATTATCGAAAAAGGTAAAAAGGCTTCCATTGGTGATGTAAATAAAAATCATTCTATATTTCTGATGTATGAACTTAAGAATGGAAAACGAATAGCTAGAGAGTATCATTTGCAAAACTACGATTCATACCTGCCACTTCTGGCGAAAATCTATGAGTCAAGTGAATATAAAAAAACTTTTAATGAGTTATTAAATGTGTCAACTGAGGATGTTTCTAAAATCAATATAACTGCGAGCGGAGAATTGGACAAATCTGTATCCATTACGGATAGTCAGGAGCTTAAAGAAGCGGTGCATGCATTATCTGAAGACCTGAATAATCAGTCGCTGGCTCAAATGACAAATTCTTTTGGAGATTATGCGTCGATTGACATTCTTTTGGAGAATAACAATATTATTTATATGAATTGGGATTCTTCTTATACTCAGTTTTCGAATTGGATGGAACAAACTGGGAAAGCGAACGGGGCTAGGTTAATGGCTGATGATATCTCTTATATTCTTGTAGCAAAAACCGATCCACAAATTTATAATTCGATTTCTGAAAGTGAACTTGTACAGCGAATTGAAAATCAGTCAAATCGCTTAAAGCTTGATCAGACTTCGGAAATCGAGTCGGCCATTGATAACGCTCAAATCGATTGGGGCGGAGATTATTCAGCTGCCTTTTATTATAAAGATAGCAGAAATATTGATATCAAGAGCTTTTCTGGCGACCATGTTCCCGGCTTTGTTTTGGATCATTTTAACAAATGAGAGGGGAGGAGGAACGATTGTGAAAGAAAATCGTTATTGCAAAACTGAAGATTTCACTTTGGTTTATCAATCCTTTTATGAGCGGATTTATTATATAGCATTAGCGGTTATTAAATGTCCTTTCCTGGCAGAGGATATTACGCAAGAAACCTATATCAAAGCCTATAAAAAACTTCATACGATTAACAATAGGGAGAAGTTAGGAGCATGGCTAGCGTGTATCGCTACCAGAACAGCAATTGATTTTTCCCGTAAGCAAAAAAGGGGATGCCGATTAATTCAGCAGGAGATGGTGGATTGGGTAGAGTGCCAGGCATGCAGACAAGTGATAGTGGAGAACGCAATTGATATTTGGACATTAAAAGAAGATGTCTCCAATCTCTTATGTAAATTGACTCAAAAACAAAGGCAAATATTGCTATTGAAGGTAAATAGAGGATTAAAAGAACATGAAATTGCCTCTATACTTGAGATAAATCAAGCAACTGTCAAAGTTAATCTATATCGGGCTAGAAAACAGTTGAAGTACGTATTAAAAATGCAGGCCGTTGCTTAAAAAGGAAAGGATGCCGTCCAGGTCGGGCGGCATCCTTTTTCATATGGTTTCTATTCTTTATAGTTTAATGACGTTCTTAGCTTGAGGTCCGCGATTTCCTTCTTCAATTTCAAATTGTACTTCTTGACCTTCATCAAGAGTCTTGAAACCATCTCCCTGAATAGCGGAAAAATGTACGAATACATCATCTTCGTTTGGTACTTCGATAAATCCAAACCCTTTGTCACTGTTAAACCATTTTACTTTACCTGTTACTGTCATTCGATGAATCCTCCTAATAATATAAAAAATATTAATGGTGACTGTTTTTCCTTACAGGAAAAAATCAATTTCACACATTATCAAATGCCCTCAATTAAGTTGAAATATCATACGAAGATGCTTGATAATATGTGAATATTTACAGAAATTATTTCGATGTGTTGTTCTATAGCGGAACCTTCTGGAGCAATTTCCGGTTTTTAGTATATACCCATCTTATTAAAGGATAAAACAAGAGGATGTAATTTATACATAATCATTGGGGAAATTAATATTATGGAGGTTTTATTAGGGGGGAGGTACAATCCTAATGATGTGGAGGATTAAATTGAACTATGACATGCTTGAACATGATATGAATCTAAGCTTGCCTTAGTGCTGGCGTGAAAAAATTCACGACAAGATGATGAGAGCAATAGCTAATATTGATTTTATTCATGAGAAAATAGAAAAATAGCTCTTGGAATCAAAGTTTTTCAATAAGATATTTGGGTATAGGATAAGAAAGAAAGGACTGAACAATAATGAAGAAATTCTTAAAAAGAGCTGTCGTTTTTGCCGCTCCTATAATATTCAGAGCAGTAAAGAAACGTTGGAAAAACAAACGTAATCAAAAAGCAATGAAGACAGCAAGAAAAGTTGGATAAACTATAAGAAAATGAACGATAACCATATGAACTTGGATAAGAGGCGCTGATATAGCGTCTTTTGTTTTGCTATAACATCAAATCCACTTAAGGTGATTCATTCACCTCTACATCTTTCCTTCATATCGTGTTAAAATAGTAAGGTTGATTGAAACGAATGCCGAGTAGCCAAGGCTTAAGCCTTATGATATATTTTTTCATACATATATTGTGTATGTTGGTTTACATACAAAGAAAGGTTGACATTCCAATGTGAAAAATCTAATTAGCCTTCCTATAAATATATTTAGTGATGACTCCAATAATGAAAGGAACATTTTATGACTACATTAAAAGACGAGGTTCAATCCCGACGGACCTTCGCAATTATCTCCCACCCGGATGCCGGGAAAACAACTTTGACAGAAAAATTATTACTGTTTGGTGGCGCTATTCGTGATGCCGGGACAGTTAAAGCTAGAAAAACAGGGAAATATGCAACAAGTGATTGGATGGAGATTGAAAAGCAACGGGGAATTTCCGTTACATCTTCAGTCATGCAGTTTGATTATGATGATTTCCGTGTGAATATCCTCGATACACCAGGCCACCAAGATTTCAGTGAAGACACATATCGTACACTGATGGCTGTTGACAGTGCCGTGATGATTATCGATTCGGCAAAAGGGATTGAGGATCAGACGGTTAAATTATTCAAAGTGTGCCGGATGAGAGGAATTCCGATTTTTACATTTATCAACAAAATGGACCGCCAAGGGAAAATGCCGCTTGAATTGCTTGCTGAACTTGAAGAAGTCCTAGGCATTGAAACTTACCCAATGAATTGGCCTATTGGGATGGGAAAAGATTTTGTCGGCATTTACGACAGGTTCAATAATCGGATCGAACAGTTCAAAACAGAAGGCGATGAGCGCTTCCTTCCATTGAATGAAGAGGGTGAACTCGAGGTGGATCATGTGCTTAAAGATTCACAGTTGTACGAGCAAACTCTAGAAGAAATTATGCTGTTGACGGAAGCGGGGAACCAATTCTCTGAAGAAAACATTGCGAATGGTAAACTTAGCCCTGTATTTTTCGGAAGTGCTTTAACAACATTTGGGGTTCAGACGTTTTTGGATGCTTATCTGCAGTTTGCACCAGCTCCTCAAGCCCGTATGACAACTTCAGGTGAAATGAATCCTGTCAGCAATGATTTTTCTGGTTTCATTTTCAAGATTCAAGCGAATATGAACCCAAAACACCGTGATCGGATTGCTTTTCTTCGTATCTGTTCTGGTAAATTTGAGCGTGGAATGAGTGTAAATTTGAGCAGAACAGGTAAACCAATTAATCTTTCTTCTTCAACTCAATTCATGGCTGATGATCGGAACACGGTAAATGTAGCAGTAAGCGGAGATATTATTGGTTTGTATGATACCGGGAACTACCAAATTGGTGATACTATAACGACAAGTAAAGATATGTTTCAGTTTGAACGGTTACCTCAGTTTACCCCAGAACTATTCATGCGGGTAACAGCTAAAAACGTTATGAAACAGAAGCATTTCCATAAAGGAATTAACCAACTAGTACAAGAAGGGGCCATTCAGCTCTTCAAAACAGTTCGGATGGAAGAATATCTGCTTGGTGCGGTTGGGCAGCTTCAATTTGAAGTATTTGAGCATCGGATGAGAAATGAGTACAATGTTGAGGTCATGATGGAGCGTATGGGTAGTAAAATCACTCGCTGGGCCGAAGACGAAAAGCTTGATGAAAACCTTCACAGCTCAAGAAGTATACTTGTTAAAGACCGTTTTGAAAAATACGCATTCTTGTTTGAAAATGAGTTTGCACTTCGTTGGTTCCAAGATAAAAATCCTGACGTGGAATTATATAATCCAATGGATTTGAAATAATGGAGAAGCCCGTGTATACGCGGGCTTTTTTTTATTAGCTTGATTATTAATAAAATATCTAAAGATTTTTCAGATAGTTCCTTAGTCTACTTTTATGGCTATATTTACCTGTTTTCCGAAAAACAGGGTACATTGTCCTGATTAATCATTTACGAGATAAAACTTTTTCAGTATTTAGTGAGGATAAATCAATTAACTAAAGTATTGGAAGTAGCAAAATTAATTATTGAATCACACAAAAGGTTATTATGATGGAATGAATTAGTGGTGAATTATTGAATGTCACTTCCTTTTTTTTGCAGTAATAATCATGAAATCATCACCTTATAGGATTAGGGATGTGCGAGTACGTTGTACTGATCAAAATATTTTTAAGTTCACAACTCATAATAGGGGAACGGTTCATTTTTACATAATCAGGGACAAGCTGTGTAAGAAAAGCGACGGTAGAATCGCCACTTTAATTCCATGGGGTCAAGAAGAGAACCTATATTTAGTTTGTGAGTGTAAGAGATAATAGGAAAAATCTGTACACCCTTTTTGGAAATATCAAATTTATTAAGAATCAAATTCTACTAAAAAAGATATTATTCAAATTTGACAATCTCCCGAAACTCATTTATATTTAGCTAGTGCTTTAGTACTTAAAAGCGTTTCAGCGAATGTGAGGAATTGGAAGGTTCATCCTTACCTCACAGAATATACAACATGAAAGTGGGGAAATTTATCATGCGTCTGGAAGATGCTAAGCTAAAACTCTCTTTACCTGAAGCACTTGGGGTTTTGGCTATTCTTTTCTTGATTATTGCAATTGGAATCATACATTATGGACTAGCCCCTCATATCCCAATTTTAGCGGCTATCCTTTTTTTATTTGTTTATGGAAAAATTAAGAAGCTTCCATTTTCGATTATGGAGTCGGCTATCGTCAAAGGTGCAATTTCTGGTATGGGAGCAATCTATATATTCTTTTTTATCGGAATGCTAATTTCAATTTGGATGGCAAGCGGGACGATTCCAACCATTATGTACTATGGATTTGACTGGATTTCTGGTGAATCTTTTTATGCTGTCACTTTTCTTGTGACTTCACTACTTGGGCTCTGTATCGGGAGCTCACTTACAACATCGGCGACAATCGGTGTTGCTTTTATCGGGATGGCTGCAGCGATGGATTTATCGTTGGCAATCACAGCCGGTGCAATTATTTCCGGTGCATTTCTTGGGGATAAAATGTCTCCACTATCCGACACAACCAACCTTGCTTCGGAAACAGTTGGAGTATCATTATTTGAACATATTAAAAATATGCTTTGGACAACGATTCCAGGTTTTCTAATTTCACTAATAATCTTTTACTTCCTTTCACCGGATATCAAAATGGGTAGCGTAGTGGAAATTGAAGCTATGACCAAAGCTTTGGAAACGGAAACGAATATAAGTATTTGGAGCCTGCTTCCGTTTGTCATTGTTTTAGGCATGGCTTTGAAGAAGGTGTCGGCGATTCCGACATTGTCGGCAGGAATTATTTCCGCTGCTATCATTGCGTTTATACAAACGCCAAATTTCACGATCAATAAGCTTGCAGATATTTTATATGGTGGTTTTGTACTCGAGAGTGGAATGGATCAGCTTGACTCAATCTTATCGCGGGGCGGAATTGAAAGTATGATGTTCTCCGTCTCGATGGTCTTATTGGCTCTGGCCATGGGCGGATTATTATTCGAGTTAGGGGTTATTCCATCTATTTTAATTGCTGTACAGGATTCATTGACGAGTGTAGCGAAAGTAATTTCTGCTACCGTATTTGCAGGAATCAGTGTGAATTTCTTAGTAGGAGAGCAGTACTTGTCAGTGTTACTGCCAGGGAAAGCATTTCAGCAAAAATATGAGGACTTGGGCTTGCAAACAAAAACGCTTGCGAGGGTGCTAGAAGATTCGGGCACAGTTGTTAATCCTCTTGTTCCTTGGGGTGTCTGCGGTGTATTTTTAACACAGGTATTAGGTGTTTCAACCTTGGAATATGCTCCATTTGCATTCTTCTGTCTGCTTTGTCCTTTTCTTAGTTTAATTGCTGGCTTTACGAAAATCGGGATTCATTATAAGTAAAAAACAGGCGGTCGATTATGACCGCCTGTTTTTTTACTTGAATTTGATTCCAGGTTATATTAATCACAGACACAGCAGTCTTCTATAATTACATAAATGCTGTAAATAAAAACCCCCAACATATTGAAAAACAGAATGCCAGGGGATAAAAAACTAGAGTTTTATTTTGAAGAAGCGATCTCATCTTTTGGGATGGACACGACCTTTTCTTTCTGTTCAAGTATATTCATTCGCATTATGACGTTTTGGAATATGCCCATTGAAACCATAAGCAGTAGTAAGGAAGAACCTCCGTAGCTGATAAATGGGAGGGTAATTCCGGTAATTGGAATGAGTCCAGTCACACCGCCAACGTTGATGCCTACTTGAATGCCAATCATGGATGATATGCCGATTAATAGCAGACTTCCAAATGGATCTTTACATTTGGCTGAGAGCATAAAACCCCTCAAGACGATAAAACCTAGTGTCAAAAGAACGAAAGCTACTCCGAATATTCCGAGCTCTTCCGCAATGATGGCCATGATAAAATCTGTGTGTGATTCAGGCAGGTACCCGTATTTTTGTACACTGTCCCCTAGTCCGACACCTGTAACGCCGCCTGAACCTATTGCGAACAATGAATTCACGAGCTGATATCCGTCTTCTCCTGCTGTACCAAAAGGGTCTGCAAAGCCGGTAAAACGAGACACTTTATTTTCAGATAAAACGGATGAGAAATTACCTGTCACAAGAACTCCTAAAGCAAAGATACCTACGAACACTAGTGTTATTAAAAAGAGTTTAAAGATACTTTTAAAAGACATGCCAGAGGAAATGATTATGGTACTTGAAATAAGGAAAATGATGGCTGCCGTTCCATAGTCCGGTTGAATCCCGATTAAAAAACAAATAAATACGAGAAAGAAAATCGGAGGAATAACGGCTTTATCAATACTATTGATACGATCCTGTCTTTTTCCGTATATAGCTGCCAGGTAAATAATCATGACCAGTTTTGAAAATTCTGCTGGCTGAATAGATTTTGTGCCCAATTTAAACCAGCTCGTAGCATTTCCTGCCGTATGGCCGAAGGTTAAGAGAAGCAAAAGGATCCCGGCCATTCCAAACATCATAAACATTAAAAACTTTTTGTTTTTGTACATCTTATAAGGAAGAATCATCGTCACAATCATTGCTAAGAATGAGATGATAAAGGCAGTTTTTTGTTTCTCAAAGAAGAAATCCATGGACTGGCCGTATCGAGCAACTGCAGTAATCATGCTCGCACTATAAATCATGACTAAACCAAACAGACATAGTAATACGACAGCGATAAAAATAGGGAAGTCGTATGCTTTAATTATTCTTTTCACTTGTGCGCTCACCTCAAATATGTATGCGCGAAAAAATCGCCTTCTTATATAGTAACGGAAAATCGACTATATAGATAATAATTTTTATCCAATATCATAATTTATCCTCTAAGACTTAATATTAAACCCCTATTTTGATAAATTTATAGACAATCTCCTAGATTACTCTTTCAAAGAAGAATCCTACTAGGTACCTTCGATAGAAAATGTGAATACTCCTTCAAAATGGAAGTAAAATATAAAATTTTACTATTATATTCCATTTGAATAGTAATAATATGTAAAGTTGCTTACAATCAAAGTAAACTGAGGGGGATAATCTATGGAGCATGTTTATTTATTCATAGGATTTCCGGGTTTCATCAGTAATCAGTTGATAATGGAGCTTTTAAGGCGTGATGAAGCTTTAAATAAAATCTACCTGCTTGTTTTGCCTGAACAAAAGGTAAAAGCAGAAGCAGAAATCAAGACTATGGAAATTGAACGGGATGGAGCAAAAGTAATATTTGAAATGGTGATAGGAGATATAACGAAAGAAAATCTGGATATTACATTTGATTTAATTCATAAACTTCAACAAGAAATTACCCATGTTTTTCATCTTGCAGCGATATATGATTTAGCAGTCCCTGAAAAAATTGCTCAGCTTGTTAATGTCGTGGGTACGAAACATGTAAATGAATGGGTTAAAGGGTTAATTAAACTTAAGCGATATACCTATTTTAGTACGGCTTATGTTGCGGGTATCCGGGAAGGGAATCTATACGAGCATGAATTGGTCTTTCCAAAAAGCTTCAAGAACCATTATGAACGGACTAAATTTGATGCCGAATTACTGGTAGAGGAGCTTAAAAAAGAGATTCCTATTACCATCATTAGACCTGGAATCGTAAAGGGGCATTCTCAAACGGGGCAAACGATTAAATTTGATGGTCCCTATTTTATCCTTAATTTTCTTGATCGGTTAAGCCTTCTTCCTTTGTTTCCATATATTTCTTCAGAGAGGGAAACAGTCGTGAACCTGGTTCCAATTGATTATATTATACAGGCTACTGCATATCTGGCATTATATAAAGAAAGTGCTGGAAAAACGTATCATTTAACCGATCCTAATCCATATACGGCTACTGAAGTTTATGAACTTTTTGTTGGAGAATTATATAAGAAAAAACCAAAAGGTGATGTACCAATGGTATTGAGTCATGCGTTTTTATCAATCCGTTCGGTGCGGACGTATCTAGGAGTTGAAAAAGAAGCCTTGGATTATTTTACTTGGAAGGGGCGGTTTAATAGCACTGAAGCCCAAAAAGACTTAGCTGGTTCTGGAATAGTTTGCCCTAATTTCAGGGATGGTGTTCCTGCTATGGTTGATTTTTATTTAAGGTATAAAAATGATAAAGAGTATCAGATTAAAATAAGATAAAACAAGGAGAGAAGTTATGGATGAATTACGTACCAAATGGGAAGTGTTTTCTCCGGCAACAGGTGAGAAGATTGCCGAACTTGATGAAACGCCACTGGATTCTATTCCTCATTTCTATACGAAATCAAGACAAGCGTTTCAGACCTGGTCAAAACTTCCTATCAAAGAGCGTCTGCAATATTTAAAGCGCCTTCGTCTACTGATGGTTAAAAAAATGGATGAAATAGCTGAGGTTATTTCAAAAGATACAGGCAAAGTTAAAATTGAAGCGCTTGTCGCGGATATCATGCCAACTATTGATGCAATTAAGCATATTGAAAAACATGCAGTGAAAGCTCTTTCTAGACAGAAGGTTTCCACACCATTAATGTTAATAGGGAAAAAATCTTATATTGATTATATGCCCCGTGGAACTGTTCTCGTCATTTCACCTTGGAATTATCCGCTTCAACTAGCAATGGTACCAATCCTGAATGCTCTTGCCAGTGGGAATACTGTCATTGCGAAACCTTCAGAGGTGACACCTTTAGTGGGAATGTGCATTGAAAATCTATTTCATGAAGCAGGTTTTCCAGAGGGGACAGTTCAGTTTGCTCATGGAGGGAAAGAATTAGGTGCGTCATTAACTGAGCAGAAACCGGATTATATTTTTTTCACTGGATCTGTCAGGACCGGAAAAATGATTGGTGAAGTTGCAGCAAAACAGCTGATTCCTAGTACTCTGGAGCTTGGCGGAAAGGATCCGATGATTGTACTACGTGATGCAAACTTGGAACGGGCTGCTAATGGAGCACTTTGGGGGGCTTTTACAAATAGCGGGCAGGTGTGTATGAGTGTTGAACGAATATATGTGGAACGTCCCGTTTATAAGGAATTTCTGACTTTGCTTAAAGAAAAGGCGAATTCTTTAAAGCAGGGGACACGATTATCGGATGATATCGGTTCAATGACTTTCCCGGCTCAGATTGATATTGTTGCTGGACACCTAGAGGATGCGCTTAATAAGGGTGCCAAACTTGAATCCGGAACCTTACCGAATGATTGGAAAACGGGTCAGACCTATTTTATTCCGCCGACGATATTGTCTAATGTCAATCATTCAATGAAAATTATGAAAGAAGAAACGTTCGGTCCAGTTTTGCCAGTTGTACCTTTCGATACGGAAGAAGAAGTGGTCAGGCTAGCAAATGATACTGAGTACGGACTTAATTCGAGCGTTTGGACGATAGATGCGGTAAAAGCAAATCGGGTAGCATCCCAGTTAGTGACAGGAGCGGTAACGATCAATGATGTGTTGATAACGGTTGCTAATCATCACTTACCCTTTGGTGGTACAAAGCAAAGTGGTATAGGCCGTTATCATGGCGAACAAGGAATGCGGATTTTCTGTCATGAAAAAGCCATCATGAAAGACAATGGAAAAAAGAATTCGGAAATACAATGGTATCCATATGAAGGGAAGTATACGAAGTTTTTATCACTGTTCCAACACTACTTTTCTGAAAAAACCAACTGGATTCAATTTGGCAAAGAATATTTACATTTAATTAAGATCTCCAAGGAAAAACGAAAATAGATATCTAGAATTTCTAACTTAAAGAAAAAAAGATTGTAATTTTAGCCAGTAGCACGTATACTATTATTATATTTAATAACTGATTTTCCTTTTACAAAGGGGAGTAGCGTTAGGGTTCGCCCTAAAACAAAGTCGTCATTACGTGAGTGGAGACATTCATCGGCTTTGTTGACATGATTTCATGTTTAGCAAGACCTTTGCCTATATGGCAGAGGTCTTTTTATTTTGCCAATGCCAATAGCGAGGGAAATACAAACTATTGGGGGTTGAATACATGGAAGCATCAATATTATTGGAATATGGCTGGGTACTTCTTATCTTGGTTGGATTAGAAGGAATACTCGCTGCAGATAATGCAGTCGTTATGGCTGTCATGGTTAAACATTTACCAAAAGAACAACAACGAAAAGCCTTGTTTTACGGTCTGATGGGAGCTTTTGTTTTCCGCTTTGCAAGTTTATTCCTTATTTCCTTTCTTGTCGACGTGTGGCAAGTTCAAGCAATCGGTGCTATTTACTTACTTTTCATTGCTTTTCAGCATATTTACAAAAAATACGCTGGGAAAGGTGAGAAGGAAGTCACTAAACCCAAGAAACAATCTGGCTTCTGGATGACAGTGGTAAAGGTAGAGGCTGCTGATATTGCTTTCGCGATTGATTCCATGTTGGCTGCTGTTGCACTGGCCGTTACACTTCCTGCAACAGGTTGGATGAAAGTTGGCGGAATTGATGGGGGGCAATTCGCGGTTATGTTCCTCGGTGGTATGATCGGGTTGATTATTATGCGATTTGCAGCTAATGGATTTGTGAAATTGCTTCATCAGCGTCCTTCACTTGAAACTGCAGCATTTTTAATTGTAGGTTGGGTTGGAGTAAAGTTAGCGGTATACACACTTGCACATCCTTCGCTAGCTGTGATTGATCACCATTTCCCGGAATCAACACTTTGGAAATCGATTTTCTGGGTTGTATTAATTGGAATTGCTGTAGGTGCATGGATCAGATCAAGCAAAAAAGAGAAACAAATACAAGAAGCATGAAAAAAATCAGGCGTGCAAGTCGCGCCTGGTTTTTTTATTTGTAAATTTAAATCTATTATATGGGCTTTGTGGTGTGACCCACAAAAATTCAAACGCTTTTACGAAGGATATGTTAAAAGAAGTAAAGTTAAATTTGGGTAAAAAAAATGACGATTGTCCCATTGATTTGTGAGATAACTAGAAAAAAGTTATTTTACTGTAATTACACTGTAATAAACGAGAAAAAACTAAGTATTTTTTCATGTGGATATATTTTGTGATTTCAATATCCTTGAAAAATAGTTCTTTTGGTACTGTCTTTTAGACTCCCTCCGCTTAAGATAAATATGTTGATCGTTTTTACGTTCAACAGGAGCGAGGTGAGCAAATGCTTGGTTTGTTGTTTACAGCAATCAAAAAAAAGCGTTCTTTAGAAGAAACTGTTTTGAAAATTCAACAAGGTGATATTAACCTTCGTAACGATATTATAGAATCATTCAAGCCTTTTATAGCTAAAGCCGTCTCGTCAGTATGCAGACGTTACATATACGAATCAGATGATGAATTCAGTATTGGATTGATTGCTTTTAATGAGGCGATAGATAAATATTCCCCGGAGAAAGGCCGTTCTTTGTTGGCATTTGCCGAAACCCTTGTTAAGCGCAGGGTTATTGATTACTTAAGAAGCCAGTCAAGAAGCAAAGAAATTATTCTGGATTTTTCTCAAAACGAAGAAAATGATCAAAGCCAAATATATCTGGATAATGAAAATTCGATACAGGAATACGAAAAACAAAAGGAATCAGAAAAAAGAAAAGAAGAAATTCAACTTTATATAAGCCATCTACAGGATTTTGGTCTGTCGTTTGATGATCTAGTTGAAAACTCTCCAAAACATGCGGATGCTAGGAAGGGAGCAGTGATGATTGCTAAATTGTTAATGGACGATGACGACTTGAAAGACATCCTGTTTACAAAAAAGCGGCTGCCAGTAAAACAGCTTGAGGGAAAGGTGGATGTAAGCAGAAAAACAATCGAACGAAACCGAAAGTACATCATTGCTGTTGCAATAATTATAAACGGGGATTTTTTATATTTGAATGATTATATAAAAGGGGTTATTAATGGATGAAA
Source organism: Peribacillus sp. NPDC096540 (assembly GCF_050278525.1). Lineage (NCBI taxonomy): Bacteria > Bacillati > Bacillota > Bacilli > Caryophanales > Bacillaceae > Peribacillus > Peribacillus sp. NPDC096540. The sequence continues at coordinate 247,848 of NZ_JBNNTG010000002.1, forward strand.
AAAGGAGTTATTCTTTCAATAAATAAGCGTTTTGTAACCATATTAACCCCTGAAGGCGAGTTTCTAAAAACCAAAAGACAGGAAAGAACGTATGAAGTGGGCGAAGAAATCACTTTTTTACCTGTTAAACCAAAAGTTACTTTATCTTTTTCTAGCTTATCTTTCAAAAAAAAGGCGGTACTTAGTATAGCATCGGCCCTTCTGATTCTCTTTTCTATTCTGCCATCCTATTCTTCTGAGCATGTCTCTGCATATATGACAATTGATGTGAATCCAAGTATTGAACTAGAGCTGAATGATCATTTAGAAGTTCTCAAACTTACCGGCTTAAACGAAGATGGTAAGCTTGTAATTGGTCAGTTGACGAACTGGAAAGGTAAAGAAATTAAGACGGTCACAAACCGAATTGTTGAAAAAACAAAGCAACTCGGTTATTTGAAAGGAAATAAACAAATAGTTGTTTCTACAACGTTATTGGAAAAAGATAAAAAACTGGATAAGAATTTAAAAGAAGAGATTAAAGAAATTTCAGAGCAGGAAAATGATTCACAAACAAAGATGAAAGTTATTCAAGCAACGAAAAGTGATCGGAAGCAGGCTAAAGAACAAGGCATATCTACCGGAAAGTATGTTGAAAAGAAATTGAATGAGGATAAAGAGAAGGTTAAAATGAACAAAAGGGAACCTGCAACGGATAAAAATGTCGAGGGTGATACTGAAACCTCGGATGAGAAGAGAGAATCGCAGAGCAAAAAAAACAAATCGAATCAAGAAAAGGAAAAAGTGAACAATTCAATTGAGAAAAAGGGGAAAACAGTAAAACCAGAAGAGCCAACTGAACCAACTGAACCAACTAAACCAAGGGTACTGGAACAACAATATAAGCAAAAGAAGGAAACATCAGTTAAAAAAGAAAAAAATGGACAAAATAAAGGGAAAAATACCTTTCAAGAAAAAAACAAAGAGAAAAATACCTTTCAAGAAAAAAACAAAGAGAAAAATACCTTTCAAGAAAAAAACAAAGAGAAAAATACCTTTCAAGGAAAAAACAAAGAAAAAAATACCTTTCAAGGAAAAAACAAAAAACCGAACGAAAAATCAAATAGAGGCCATAGCAACCATTCAAAAGACAAGCAATCGAAAGAGCAGAAGTGGGTGAAACCAAATGAAAAGACTGAACAAAGAATCAATGAAAGAGGACACCCATCAGTCAAAGAAAAGGGAAAAGAAAGTGAAAAAAATAAAGACAATCGTGTAACGCCTGAAACTAAAAAGAAAAATAAAACTGAACGGGATAAGCGGGAAAAGAATAATAAAGATAACAGTCAGGGACGGAATCTTAAAAAGAGTCCAGCTTAAAAGCTGGACTCTTAGCCATAGGTATTCAATTGTAGATTTATTGACCTTTAAGTTGAGATTGAGCTTGCTGTACAAGACGTTTTGTAATTTCTCCGCCAACTGAGCCATTGGCACGAGCTGATGTATCGGAACCTAATTGTACACCAAATTCTGATGCTATTTCATATTTGATTTGTTCTAGTGCTTGTTCAATTCCAGGAACAAGAAGGTTGTTACTGCTGTTAGCCATTTTAATCTCCCCTTTACGTTTTCAACGGCTTTTGCCGCTGTAATGATAGTATAAGTAGAAAAAAGAGTTTTACTTATGTAAGTTGTATCGAAGTTATTGGTAAACCTGCCTTATTGTTGTAAGTAAGTCAGTTTCAAAAGGGAATGGAAAAAAGAATGAAAAAAGGGTACACTATATTTTTAATGTTTATGTGGTTTACATAATTATAAAGGAGTAAGAAAGGAAAACTCTGTATGGTTGCTATCAAAAAACTATTATCAAAGTTAACACCTGCACAGCTTATCGTCGGTTATTACTTTTTGGCTGTCAGTATCTCGACCGTACTGTTGAGTCTGCCGATTGCTCTAAGGCCAGGTGTAGAATGGGGACTAATGGATGCTTTATTCACAGCCGTAAGTGCAGTTAGCGTTACAGGTCTAACAGTTGTTAGTTTGCCCGAAGTGTTTAATGAGGTAGGCTATTTCATTCTTATGTTTGTTCTCCAATTTGGCGGTATTGGCATTATGACGCTTGGAACCTTTTTCTGGTTGATTTTGGGTAAGAAAATCGGCTTGAAGGAAAGAAAATTGATTATGACCGATCAAAACCAATCGAATCTTTCGGGGCTTGTTAAATTATTGATTCAAATCATTCAGATATTTGTCGTAATTGAAATGATTGGAGCTCTTGTTTTAGGCATTTACTTTCTGAATTATTATCCGAACTGGAAAGAAGCCTTTTTAAATGGCTTATTTTTAGCAATAAGTGCCACCACGAATGCTGGTTTTGATATTACCGGTACTTCAATGATTCCCTTTAAAGGCGATTATTTTGTACAGTTTATCACGATTATCCTGCTTACCCTTGGAGCTATTGGATTTCCGGTTTTAATTGAGTTGAAAGAATTTTTATCCAATAGTGCACGTACTTATAAGTTTCATTTTTCTTTGTTTACAAAACTGACATCAGTTACTTTCTTGTGCCTTATAATTGGGGGAACTATCTTTATCTTCCTGCTGGAGATGAACGGGTTTTTTAAAGATAAGAGCTGGCATGAATCATTTTTCTACTCTCTTTTTATGTCATCGAATACGAGAAGCGGTGGCCTAACAACGATGAATGTGAGCGATTTCTCAGAACCCACCCTTTTATTGATGAGCATTTTGATGTTTATTGGAGCATCTCCTAGTTCAGTGGGAGGAGGTATCCGGACAACAACCCTTGCTATAATGATTCTCTTTTTATGGAATTTTATGAGGGGAAGACGTTCTATTAAAGTATTCAAACGAGAGATTCATCCTGATGATATTCGTAAGGCGACAGCAGTTATGATTATGGGATCCCTATTATGCATTATGGCAGTCTTCATTTTAGCAATTACTGAGAATTTTACTTTGATGCAAATCATTTTTGAAGTATGTTCGGCTTTCGGTTCTGTGGGTTCTTCAATGGGTATCACTCCCGAACTAAGTAATATCGGTAAAATTGTAATTATGATTATCATGTTTATTGGTAGGGTCGGAATTACGTCCCTTCTCTATATCATTGGTCATAAAGAAGTTACGGAGAATTACCATTACCCAAAAGAACGCGTCATTATTGGATGATGTTTTAGCTATATCAGAGACCTTTCCATTGTGGAAAGGTTTTTTGAGCTGTTTGCAGGAATCGAAGTAATTATGTTGAAATGTACCTATAGATAATCATTTACCATTTTAATGTAAGATATATGCTGAATTCAGACACTAACTTGCTAGAATTCAATTGAATTTATTTTTTTATTATTTTGGTAAGGAGGTGGAGGAAATAAAGAAGTATGTTGGAAGGATTTTTGTTCCTGCTCTATTTTTTATATTAATATTGCCATTTATAGGATGGATGTATATTGAAGTACAAAAAGTTTCCGCCCTTGCAGGAATATATATAGTCGCTATTGTATCAATAGCTTGGTTATTTGGCGCTATCTATGATAATAATCGAAAAATGATTGAGTTATTGAAGGATAGTGAAGGGAGATATCGAATTTTCTCTAAGTACTCCAAAGAATTGGTCAATAGTTTCAATGAAGTTATTTTCCAAACTGACGAGAAAGGAAAATGGCTATATTTAAATCCTGCCTGGAAATTGATGAGTGATGCTACTGTTAACGAAACTCTCGGGCTGCACTTTTCTAAAAGTATGGATAATATTTCGTATGAACAAGTTTTGAAAACGTTCGCAGAATCCTTTCATCAAGGGAAAAAATATTTTCGTGTGGATATTAAATTGAATAATTCGAAAAAGGAGACGACCTGGGTCGAAGCATTTGTCAAATTAATTTATGACGAGGCAGGGGAATTCATCGGAACGGCAGGGATATTATCAGAAATTAATGAACGGAAGAATGCAGAGGAGAAGCTTGTAAGTCTGAATGAAAATTTAGCGATTACTTCAAGTAAATTATCGACGGCAGCCCAACTTGCTGCAGGTATTGCACATGAAGTCAGAAACCCCATGACAGCGATTTTAGGTTTTGTAAAACTGATCAGAGATGGTGGTGCGAATAAACAGGAATATTATGACATTATTTTTTCGGAAATAAATCGAATCGAGCAAGTCCTAAATGAACTATTGCTGCTTTCAAAGCCAAGTGAAGAGAAGCTACTTAAGAAAGATTTTAAAAAAACCTGCAATCATGTTATAACTTTGTTGGAAACTAATGCCGTTCTAAATAATATTCAAATTCATAAAAATTACAATGAACAGTCGATTTATATTTATTGTGATGAAAATCAAATCAAACAAGTACTAATAAACCTTATTAAAAACTCCATAGAATCGATGACAGATGGCGGAAATATATTTGTGAATATATATGAAAAAGACAATGAAGTTTATATAAGCATATTGGATGAAGGGGAGGGGATTCCTGAAAACTCTCTTCAAAAAGTTGGTGAACCATTCTACACTACGAAATCAACGGGAACAGGATTGGGACTTTCTGTATGTTTCAAAATTATTGAGAAACATGGTGGTAAAGTATTCATTACAAGCGAACTAAAAAAAGGTACGAAAATCGTTTGTGTATTCCCGATAGTTGAACCAAGAGATATGGATGTTCTGAAGCAAGGGAGTGAATTAACAGAAAATTAATTTGTTTAATCATTGAAAAAAAAGGAAAAATAGTTGTATACTGTAAAATAAATAACATACTAACCGGTTAGTAAGTTGAAAGGGAGGAATTGATTTGAACTTTGAACATACACCAAAAGTAAAAAAACTGGAAAAGAAGTTAACAGAATTTATGGAGAAATACGTATACCCAAATGAATCGGTGTATCAAAAGCAGCTCGGAAAACAGAAAAGCCGCTGGAGTGAAATACCGCCGGTTTTATCTGAATTAACTGCAAAAGCAAAGGAAGAAGGACTCTGGAATTTATTTTTACCTGAAAGCAATTATGGAGCTGGTTTAACAAATCTTGAATATGCGCCACTTTGTGAAATTATGGGGAGATCGATGATAGGACCTGAAATTTTCAACTGTAATGCGCCTGACACTGGGAATATGGAAGTATTGGTCCGTTATGGTACTGATGAACATAAAGAGCGCTGGTTGAAGCCGTTGCTTGCTGGGGAAATACGCTCATGCTTTTCAATGACAGAGCCAGAAGTGGCATCTTCTGATGCAACCAATATTGAGTGCCAGATTGAAAAAAACGGTAGTGAATATGTAATAAACGGTCGGAAATGGTGGTCTTCTGGAGCAGGTGATCCACGATGTAAAATTGCTATTGTTATGGGTAAGACTGATCCAGATGCTTCTAAGCATGAACAACAATCTATGATTCTCGTACCGCTGGATACACCGGGGGTCAAAATTGAGAGAATGCTCCCTGTTTTCGGTTATGATCATGCTCCGCATGGACATGCTGAAATAACTTTTGAAAACGTGAGGGTTCCAAGCGAGAATATTCTTTGGGGTGAAGGGAAAGGTTTTGCTATTGCTCAAGGAAGGCTCGGACCTGGAAGAATACATCACTGTATGAGGCTTATCGGAGCTGCAGAAAGAGCGCTTGAAGAATTATGTAAGCGCATTCAAAGTCGTGTCGCTTTTGGGAAACCATTAGCGAGACAAGGTGTGATTATGGAATGGGTTGCAGATTCCCGTATTGAAATTGAGCAAGCTAGGCTTTTGACTTTAAAAGCTGCCTATATGATGGATACTGTAGGGAACAAGGAAGCGAAGGCGGAAATTGCCATGATAAAAGTGGTTGCACCTAACATGGCATTAAAAGTGCTGGATCGTGCCATCCAAGGATTTGGCGCAGCAGGTATATCTGATGATTTCCCTTTTGCGGCTCATTGGGCAAATGCCAGGACATTGAGGCTTGCCGATGGTCCGGATGAGGTACACCGTTCGCAAATCGCTAAAATTGAACTTCGCAAATACCAAAAGCATGAGGTGAAAATATGAAAGCGACTGACCTATTTGATTTAACCGGAAAGACAGCGATTATTACCGGTGGAGGAAGAGGACTTGGAGAACAAATAGCGATAGGCTTTGCCGAAGCAGGGGCCAATGTGGTTCTTTGTTCTAGAAAGAAGGAGGCATGTGATGAAGTTGCATGGCATATCGAGAAGCTGGGAGTGAGGGCGCTTTCCATCAAATGTGATATTACCAACCCGGTAGATGTACAAGAAGTAGTGAACGTAACTTACCGAGAATTCGGATCTATAGATATTTTAGTGAATAATAGCGGGGCATCCTGGGGAGCTCCAGCCGTCGATATGCCCCTTGAAGCCTGGCAGAAGGTCATGAATGTCAATGTGACTGGAACTTTTATCATGAGTCAGACTGTAGGTAGGATCATGATTGAACAGGGGTATGGAAAAATCATAAATATTGCTTCTGTCGCAGGACTTGGCGGGACGGACCCAAGGGTGCTCGATACAATTGGCTATAATACGAGCAAAGGGGCAGTAATTACCTTAACAAAGGATTTAGCCGTTAAATGGGGCCAGTATAATATTAACGTAAATGCGATAGCACCAGGATTCTTTCCGACAAAAATGACCAAAGGTGTTCTTGAGAAAGGGAAAAATCCTATCTTGGAATCCACTCCTCTTAGAAGGTTAGGGAGTGATGATGATTTAAAAGGGGCTGCGATTTTCCTAGCCTCAAATGCTTCCGATTACGTGACTGGGAATATCTTAGTTGTTGATGGAGGTTCCCATGCAATGTAAGAAAAGTAATTAAATATGGTTGGAGGGTATGTAATGGTGAATGAAAAAAAGTGGCTGTCAGTATATCCTGATTCAATACCAAAGGAAATAAAAGTTCCTGAATTTCCGATGCAGCAGATCCTTCATAACACATTTCAGTCTTATCCAAACAATACAGCGATTACTTTTTATGGTCGAAAGATATCTTATCATGAGCTTTTCTTTGCATCACAAGCTTTCGCTTCAGCTCTTCAAAAAAAAGGTGTCCAAAAGGGTGATCGTGTAGCAATAATGCTCCCTAACTGTCCACAATACGTCATTGCTTACTACGGCTCATTGACTACAGGTGCCATTATTACACAAATCAATCCAATGTTGGTTGAAAGAGAGTTGCAGCATATTTTACAGGACTCCGGTGCCGAAACAATTGTGGTGTTAGACGGACTATATCCAAAAGTGAAAAGTGTGCAACAGAATGTAAATGTGAAAAATATTATTGCTGTCAGCCTCCAGTCATCTTATGCAGATTTCCAACCTGATATTTCATTTGATCAGTTTATAAAATCAAGCGACGGCAACATTACTCCAGTAACAATTGATCCGGGATATGATATAGCCGTTCTTCAGTATACAGGAGGCACAACGGGACGTTCGAAAGGTGCGATGTTGACACACAGTAATATTCTGGCTAACGTAGTTCAATCTTATGAGTTCTTCAAGCATGAATTAAAAATTGGCTGTGAACGAACGTTGTCTGTCATACCACTTTTTCATGTGTTTGGAATGACATCTGCAATGAATCTATCGGTGTATATAGCGGGTGATTCAATAATGTTGCCACGGTTTGAAATAGAGGAAGTACTCGAAACGATAAAGCGTGAACAGCCTACCACTTTCCCTGGTGTACCTACTATGTACGTCGCGTTGACGAACCATCCTAAGGCTGAAGAATATGGTATTGGCTCGATTCGGCTCTGCAACAGCGGGAGTGCACCGATGCCGGTGGAACTACTCCGTGAGTTTGAACGAAAATCAGGGGCGAAGATAATGGAAGGCTATGGTCTTTCGGAAGCTTCCCCAACAACACATTGTAACCCTGTATTTGCTGAAAGAAAGCCCGGAAGTGTCGGGATTGGTTTCCCGTCCACTGATTATAAAGTGGTGGATTTAGGAGAAGGAACAATGGAAGTAGCTACGGGTGAAATGGGTGAGTTAATTATAAAAGGTCCGCAAGTGATGAAAGGTTATTGGAATATGCCTGAGGAAACGGCGGTGACTCTGAAGGATGGCTGGCTTTATACAGGTGATATTGCCAAGGTTGATGAAGGCGGGTATCTCTATATTGTCGACAGGAAAAAAGATTTGATTATTGCAAGCGGCTATAATATTTATCCGCGTGATGTAGAAGAAGTGCTTTATGAGCATCCGGCTGTTCAAGAAGCGGTTGTTATCGGAGTTCCGGATGCCTATAGAGGAGAGTCCGTTAAAGCAGTGCTTGTTCTTAAAAGGAATCAGAAGGCAAGCGAACAGGATATCATCGATTATTGCCGTGCAAACCTATCGGCCTATAAAGTCCCGCAACTTGTTGAATTTCGTGATGAGCTTCCGAAAACAAATGTCGGAAAGATTTTAAGGCGAGCTTTAAGAGAAGAATTTTCTAAAAATAATATGGCTTGATAGTACGAAAAGCGTATGATATCAATTCACCTGAAATTTTAACAGAATGCGAGGATGCTTACATGAAAGAAAAAATGACAGAACATAGCATACGTTTATTCGAAAAGAAGGGCTTTAGTGAGACGTCTATTCAGGATATTGTTGAATCAATTGGAGTGACAAAGGGAACGTTTTATTATTACTTTACGAGCAAAGAACAGTTACTTATGGATATTCATCTGGCTTACATAGATGAGCTCCTTAATGAGCAAGAAAAAATCATTCAGGTTCCTAGAAAAAGCTACAAAGATAAGCTTTTCGATATGGTTTATATGCTTTTAAAGAGTATCAAAACTAATAAATCAAGCGCTACGGTTTTTTTTCGTGAAATGAAAAATCTAAGTGAAGAAAAACTGGCTCAGATCCTTCCTAAGCGTGATGAATTCCGTAACAAAATTGAGCAGTTGCTGATTGAAGGTATCGAGAGCGGAGAGTTTCGCTCCAATCTCGATCCATCTATCATCTCGTTTGCGATTTTGGGTGTGACCAATTGGAGCTATCATTGGTTTGATCCAGATGGGGAAAAAACAGATCAGGAAGTGGCAAGGATTTTTATGGGAATGATTTTGCAGGGAATTGAAGCAGGAAGATAAATTACATACTAACTAGTTAGTAGAAGGGAGAATGACTTAATGCCAAACAAGCAAATTCATTCTATAACCGTAATTGGAGCCGGCCAGATGGGGCATCAGATCGCGATGCTTGCAGCGCTTGGAGGATTCGAGACAGTTCTCCAGGATGTGCAAGAAAATGCATTAAAAAAAGCTAAGGAAAAATTGGAAGATATTTTGGCTAAGTGGGTCCAAAAAGGGAAATTGACTGAAGATCGTAAACTGGCAGCCTTCAGCCGTCTTCAATATACTACCAATTTGGAGAAGGCGGTAAGCAGGGCGGATCTTATAATCGAAGCAGTTGTAGAAAAACTTGATGTGAAACAGGAAGTTTTCGCCAAACTAGAGCAGTTAGCACCAGCAGAAACAATTTTTGCAACTAATAGTTCAACTATCGTCAATAGTCTCCTTTCGGGTGTGACAAATCGTCCAGATAAGTTTATTAATATGCATTTCTTTTTTCCACCGCTAGTAATGGATTGTGTTGAAGTTGTCATGAGTGATCAAACATCTGAAGAAACAGCAAAGCTTGCAATGGAAGTAACTCAGAAAATGAACAGGACAGGCATTTTATTAAGGAAAGAAATATCAGGTTTTGTAGCCAATCGAATTTTAGGTGCGCTACAGCGTGAAGCCTTATTTCTGTATGAAGAAGGAATCGTTGATTACAAGGATATCGATATAATTTGTCGAAAAGCATTAAGCCATCCAATCGGCCCGTTTGAACTGATGGACTTATCAGGTATTGATGTAAGTTATTTTGTCATGCAACAGCGATATGACGAAACTGGAAATCCTGAAGATAAACCAAATGTTTGTATTGAAGAAAAGGTGAAACAAGGACATTTAGGACGGAAAACAGGTAAGGGCTGGTATGACTATCCAAACAAAGGAGTGAAAAAATGATGAGAAATCTAGTGAGAGTGGAAAAGGAAAATAAGCTTGCTATTGTAACCATAGATAATCCTCCATTAAACGTAATCAGTAAAAATGTATTTAAGGGTTTGTGGGAAGTATTTACTGAGCTTGAAGAAGATAATGAAACGGTAGCAGTACTTATTACTGGTGCAGGAGATATTGCATTTGCTGCTGGTGCGGATATAAAAGAATTTCCACAAATGATGGGAAATCCGAATATGAAAGAAACTGTAAGGGAAAGTCATGCAATCTTAAATCAAATTGATCATTTTCCTAAACCGACGATTGCTGTCTTAAACGGTTTGACTTTAGGAGGCGGATGCGAACTAGCTCTAGCCTGCGATTTGCGCGTAGCCGAAGCACAGGTGCAAATCGGCCTGCCAGAAGTGAAATTAGGCTTATTTCCAGGAGCTGGGGGTACACAGCGTTTGTCTAGACTTGTTGGGAATGCAAAAGCAAAGGAAATTATATTTACCGGTGATCCACTTAATGCAAAAGAAGCAGAAAAGATAGGGCTCGTCAATACAGTCGTCGAGCAGGGATGCGGGTTAACAGAGGCAAAAAATTTAGCCTCACGAATGACGAGACATTCACTTCAGGCGCTTTCGAGAATTAAAAAGGCTATAAATGAAGGAAGCGAATCCACACTTGAACAAGGATTAGAGATTGAAACAAATCTTTTTGAAGAAATCTTCCAAACTGAAGATGTGAAAGAAGGAGTTTCAGCATTCTTAGATAAGCGGAAACCTGCTTTCTTACATCGATAAAACCAGGAGTGATCTAATGCATGATTTAAAAGTTAACGTACGCTTTTCAGAAACGGATGCATTGGGCCATATCAATAACACAAGTTATTTTATTTACCTCGAAGAAGCCCGCATGAAATTTTTTGAAGCGTTGGGATTAGCAACAAATGTCGAAGAATGGAATTTTTTGCTTGCTTCTACAAAATGCGATTTTATTTCTCAAGGGTATTTTAACCAGCTATTAACTATTCGGACATATTTGACAAAGGTAGGCACGAAAAGCTGTGAAATGGTCCATGACATTTATTGTTCACAAACTGGAGAGACCATTTTAAAGGGAAGTGCGGTCTTAGTTTGTTTCAATTTTACTGAACAGAAAAGTGAACCTATTCCTGTAATGATAAAAGAAACGCTTATCTCACATCTTGTTCATATCTAGAATTACTAAAGTGTAAAGGAGTGTAGGAAAATGGTTGATGATACGATACCTGTTCGTTCCGGTGAGGAATTGAATTTAAGAACATTAGAAGATTTCCTGAGAAAAAATGTCTTGGACCTACCAAATGAGCCGTTAGAACTTCAACAGTTTTCTACAGGGTATTCCAATTTGACCTATCAGTTGAAGATGGGAGAGTGGGAAGCTGTGTTAAGGAGACCGCCGCTTGGTCCTGTTGCTCCAAAGGCACATGATATGAAACGGGAACACCATATTCTTTCATCAATCAACCCGTATTTTCAAGCGGCTCCTGAACCTATACTGTTTTCGGATGATGATTCAATTGTCGGATCTCCTTTTTTTCTAATGGAAAGAAAACATGGAGTTGTAATAGATTCTAAGTTTCCCGAAGGAGTCGAACCGACTTCAGAGAGGTGTCGTCAGCTTTCTTATGTCATGGTTAATCAGCTTGCTGACCTACATTCAATTCCCTATGAGAAAACGGGATTAGCGGAAATCTCCAATCCTGAAGGGTTTATCGAGCGCCAAGTACACGGCTGGATTTCGCGATATGAGCGGGCAAAAACAGATGAAATCAAAGAAGTAGGGACGCTTATCGATTATTTGCAAAAGAATATACCTCAGTATAGCCAAACTTCCATTATCCATTATGACTACAAGATTAATAATGCAATGTTTAACCAAAACCTAAGCGAAATGGTAGGATTATTTGATTGGGAAATGTCCACCGTCGGCGATCCCCTAGCTGATTTAGGAGTTGCTTTGAGCTATTGGACTGATAGCAGTGACCCTGAATTGATTAAATTCGGTTTGGGACAAGTGTCAGTTACAACCTTGGATGGTTTTCTGACTCGACAAGAATTTATTGAAGCCTATGCAGTGAGAAGTGGCAGGAATGTTTCCAACATCGATTTTTATTTAACCTTTGGATACTTTAAGTTAGCTGTCATCCTTCAACAAATCTATTATCGTTATAAAAAAGGACAAACAAATGATCTCCGCTTTTCTAAACTTGGAACAACGGTCAAAAGCTTAATCACCCATGCAGCTCATGTTGCGGCGAAGGAAGCTTGAGAATATGGGACATATACAAAACATACATTTGCTATTAAAAAAAGAAGAGATAGATAAGGAAAAGCTTTTAGAAGGAGAGAAAGTGGCCATCATCCTGGATGTTTTATTAGCGACTACAACTATCATTTCATCTCTGCATAATGGAGCCCGACAAGTAATTCCTGTCCTTAACCCTGTAGACGCGCTATTGAGAAGCAAGGAATTGGATCATGAGGATTATTTATTGGCAGGAGAACTTAAGGGTAAGCCGGTTGATGGATTAATGTATCCGAGTCCGACGCTTTTGAGTAAATTAGTTCTCAATAAAACGCTTGTATTATCTACGACTAATGGGACGGTTGCACTGAGAAACTCTGCTGCAGCCAAAAAGGTGTATATAGCGTCCTTGTTAAATAATCCCTCTGTTGCTGAAAAAATAAAAAAAGATCATCAGACCGAAACGATTATTATCGTTTGTTCGGGGAATTCGGGTGAATTTAGTTTGGAAGACTTTTACGGAGCAGGTCATTTGATAGATTGCTTGATTACTGGAGCACAAGGAACGTTCAGTCTGAATGATGCAGCAATTGCTGCTTGCACTTTTTATCAGACGAATACCGACAATACTTTTGATACTCTGCAATCATCATATGTTGGGCAGCTGTTTGAGAAACATGACTTGATTGATGATTTGAAATTGGCTTCTCAAAAAGGTTCGATAAATCTTGTTCCTGAGTTGATAGATGGGAGAATCGAAGCTGAATTGAAAAGGCAAGAAACGTAATAACAAGTTATCAAATCCAGTTGAAGAGGTGAAGGAATGAGGTTTTTACAGTCAATAGCGGTGGTAACAGGTGCAGGATCTGGAATTGGAAAGGCTACAGCGATGCGCTTATCGGACGAAGGAGCAAAGGTTTTATTAGTGGGCCGGACGAAAGGAAAGCTGAAGGAAGTAGCTGCTGAAATCAATGCCCGGCGCACAATTCCCGTGGCCGATATTTTTCCTGCAGATGTGACGGATGAGGAAGATATAAAAGAGTTGGCGCTGTATGTAAAAGAACAATATCGGAATCTTCATATTTTAATCAACAACGCAGGTGGATCGAAATCCTCGAAGCTTTTGGATACCTCTACAGATGATTGGGATATGATTCAAGATGTCAATTTAAAAAGTGTCTTTCTTGTTTCGAAGTACTTAGGAAAGGTGATGGAAGAAGGTGTTAGAAATGGGAATGGTGACTCCGTTAACCGGGCAATCGTGAATGTTGCTTCACTTTCAGGACATCAAGCTGGAGCATTTATCCCACATTACAGCTCCGCTAAAGCAGGAGTAATCAGTTTGACTAAATCTCTAGCACTAGAATTAGCTGGAGTTGGCATACGTGTCAATTCCGTATCACCTGGGTTTATTGAAACACCCTTAACAGAGGATGGTCTGCAGAATGAAAAGTTCGTAAAGTCCATTCAACGGAACACGGCCCTGGAAAGAGTAGGTAAAGCGGAGGAAATTAGTAATGTCATTACGTTTGCTGCTTCGCCGGAAGCTTCCTATATGACAGGAACCGACATTTTGGTCGACGGCGGCTGGTTGATTAAGTAGAAAAAGGGGATGGGTAAATGTTAAAAGAACACTTATTAACAGAAGTAAATAATAATGTATTAATCGTGACTTTGAATCGTCCTGAAAGCTTGAATGCCTTTAGCCCAGATATGATCTCAAACTTAACGAAAACGATTACCGATGTTAAGCACAAGCCTAATATAAGGGCCGTTGTCATCAAAGGGGCTGGACGTTCTTTTACTGCAGGAGGAGACGTTAAGTCGATGGGGCAAGCCTCGGCAGGACAATTGTATGATCATGTTGGTAAAATGAATGATTGCATTTTGGCGATGGATTCTTCTGAGGTTCCTATTATCGCTGCAGTCCATGGATTTGCGGCAGGAGCTGGTTTCAATTTGGCACTCGCATGCGATTTAATTGTGGCTTCCGATGATAGTCAATTTGCTATGAGTTTTTCACAGGTGGGCTTGATTTCAGACGGAGGAGGATCGTACTTTTTACCAAAATTAATAGGTCCTCATCTTGCAAAGCAGCTCTTCTTTTCGGCTGAACCGATTTCGGCCGAACGCTTATATCAGTTAGGTGTCATTAATTATTTATTTCCACTAAATCAACTAGAAGAAGAAACGTTGAAACTTGCTGACAAGCTTGCCAGTGGACCGACAAAGGCATTTGGAATGATGAAAAAACTTGTTACTCATTCATTTACGGCCACACTAGATGAAATGCTCGAACAGGAACGAATTACCCAAACCTTGATGGCGTCTACAGAAGATCATCTAGAAGGAGTTGCGGCATTCAAAGAAAAGCGTAAACCTGAATTTACTGGAAACTAACAAGGGGGAACAGTGATGAAAGCCATTCAATTTAAAGAATACGGTGGACCGGAAGTACTGAAAATGACTGATAAAGAAAAGCCGGTGCCAACTGGACATGAAGTGCTGATTGAAATTGACTGTGTCGGCGTTAATTATGCCGATACAGCGAGAAGGGAAGGGCAATATGTGGTTCCTACACCACTACCTTTCATACCAGGTGCGGAAATAGCTGGAGTGGTGGTGGAGGTTGGTGAAGAAGTAACCAAAATCAAACCGGGGACAAGGGTCGTGAGTCTGATTGAAGCGGGAGGATATGCCGAATATGCCTTATCGGATGAATTCTCTGCAATTCCTCTTCCTGATGTGATTCAGTTCCATGAAGCTGTTGCCTTACCGCTACAAGGGTTAAGTGCCTATCACATTTTAAAAACGATGGGACGCCTGCAACAGGGGGAAACGGTGCTTGTCCATGCAGCTGCAGGTGGTGTTGGAACGATTGCGGTCCAGCTTGCCAAAATCTTCGGGGCTGGAAAAGTAATTGCCACCGCAAGTACTGAGGAAAAGCTGGCGCTAGCTAAAAAGCTGGGGGCCGATATTCTCATCAATTACACCAAAGAAGGTTGGGAGCAGGAAGTGCGTGAGGCCACTGGAGGAAAGGGTGTCGACGTCGCACTGGAAATGGTTGGTGGAGACATATTCAATAAAACACTGAAATGTTTGGCTCCATTTGGCCGACTTGTTGTTTTTGGTAATGCTAGCCGTGAGGCATATACGATGAACCCACAGGTTTTAATGCGCCGTAATCAATCTGTGGTAGGTTTTTTTCTGCCGCAGATTATGAAAAAACCAGATTTGCTGCTACCAAGCATCAAAGAGCTTTTTTCTTACTTAGCTTCAGGTAAGCTAACGCTGACTATTGGAGGTATTTATCCGTTTGAACAGGCTGCTGATGTACATGGAGAAATGAACTCCCGTCAAACAAAAGGAAAGTTGATTTTGCAGGTTAAATAAGGAAGGGGGGTGTTCCGGACTTACCGGGGACACCCTTTTTTTTGTGGGGATTACAAGTGAATTTTGGGCTATAAAACTCGTAAGACATTTAGTCCGTTTTAATACTTACATCTTTGTCAGGGTGCATGAAAGGGGCTTGTGGGGCTCTTTTTGCCTCTAACAGTTCGCGGTTTTCAGCTGAGTTCCATCCAATATCATTAGTTGGGTGGATCCATTCGTCTCCAGCCATGATTTCTGGGTCTGTATCTTCGCTCCAATTTTCGAGTGGTGAGTTTTCTGATGCATATTTGCTGTCCCCAATGACGACTCCATACTCATTAACAAAAGGAGCTTGCGGTTTTATCCCGGTGCCTTTAAAGCTCGGTGCGTTAATTTGGTGAGGTTGGGTATCATTTATTATTGGATTATCCAGTTTCCTTTTCATAAAGTATCTCCCTTTCGTTTTAGGGTTATTTTACTCGACTACCCATATATTATCCCTGAATAATTTTTAGCGGAATTACCCCATTCTAAAAAGTAAAACTTTTAAAAAAAGGTGGAATGAAAATGAAACGGAAAGCCAATGTAGATGGAGCAATCAAAGCAAGTACGACGCCAAAGAAAAACCAAGCAGAAGAGGAATATTCAAATGAATTCGCAGTTGAAGAAAACGCCATGAAAGGTGCCAACCGTAATTCAAAGCAAGGCAGAAAAGGTAGAAGTTAATGGATAAAAACAAACGTAACTCTCAAGAAAAACGGGTAGAAGAAATTGTACGAACGGAATTCGGAATGGAATTCAGTGGTGATATGAATGCATCCAAGATCTATGAAATATTGTCTACAGAAAATAAAAAACGTGAAAATAAATAGAGAATAAAGGACGGACCCTTTTTGGGATCCGTCTCAGACTGTAGACAAACTCGATAATAATTGAGCTTGTCTACAGTTTTTTTTAGGTTTTTAAAATTTGACCGTTGATTGGAACGTAGGGCACTTGCTTTCCGCGGGCGGCCCGGGAGCCTCCTCGGCGCCATTGCTCCTGCGGGGTCTCCCTTGGACGCGCTCTTCCCGCAGGAGTCTCGACCTTCCGTTCCAATCAACTTAGTTTTAACATTTAGATAGAACTCCTTTTGCCTACATTCTTTTTTGTTTTAAAATAGAAGTATTAAAACTTGAGGTGATAAGGATGCTTTCTAAACATGATTCTATTCAGCGAGAACAACTTGAAATGATTACTTTAGATCAACTGGTGCCATCGAACCATTTGGTTCGTAAAATGGAGGCAGAATTGATTTTTCTTTCATTTATGACTTGGTGAAAGATATGTATTCAGAGGTAGGGCGCCCAAGCATTGATCCAGTTATTTTAGTTAAACTGACATTCACTCAATATACCTTCGATATTCGTTCGATGCGTAAAACGATTGAAGAAGTTGAAACCAACATGGCTTACCGTTGGTTTTTAGGTTACGGTTTCCATGATAAAGTGCCTCACTTCTCTACGTTCGGGAAAAATTATTAGCGACGCTTTAAAGATATTGACCTGTTTGAACAGATTTTCTATCGCATCTTAATGAAAGCTTCCGCAAGAAAACTGATAAGTGCAGATCATGTATTTGTTGATTCCACACATGTGAAAGCCAGTGCGAATAAGCGGAAATTTGAAAAGAAAATCAACGCGAGCCTAACAAGGACCGAAGAAGAAATAAATCAAGATCGTGAAAACAGTGGAAAGAAGCCTTTTCCATCAGATAAATTTATCAAGGAAGAAACCAAGGAGATTAAAGAAAGTTCAACTGATCCTGTGAGTGGCTACTATGTGAAAGATGAACGAACAAAACAGTTTGCCTATTCGCTTCATGCGGCAGCAGACCGCAACGGATTTGTGTTGGGGACGATAGTAACACCCGGAAATACGCATGATTGTCATATCTTAGAGCCTCTGGTTGAACAAGTGATTGAGAAAGTTGGAAAACAAGAAGCTATTGCCGCAGATGCAGCTTACGAAACACAAGCCATTACAAACTACCTTTTTGGCAAACAAATCACACCAGCTTTACCTTATACACGTCCTCGAACAAAAGAAGGATTCTTCCGTAAGCATGACTATGTTGTACGAAGAACATTTTGATTGTTATCTCTGCCCATCGGGCGAGATTTTAAAGCACACAACAACAAATAAAGAGGGCTATCGTGAGTACAAATCATCCAAATCCATTTGTGCGACTTGTTCATTTTTATCACAGTGTACAGAAAGCAAAGACCATCAGAAAGTGGTGACACGCCATATTTGGCAAGAATATATGGAAGAAGCAGATCATCTGCGTCATCATGAAGATGTAAAACCTATATATGCGAAACGTAAAGAAACGATAGAGCGTGTATTCGCAGATGCAAAAGAAAAGCATGGTATGTGTTGGACTACTTTAAAGTGACTTAAAAAATTGTCGATGCAGGCGATGCTTACTTTCTCTACCATGAATGTAAAGAAGATGGCCAACTGGACTTGGCGAGGGCCAGAAATGGCTTAAATAATGACCTCGGAGAGGTCACTATTCTCTATAACTGCTTCAAATCCAATAAAAAATCAAAAAGGTTTCGGAATGAGACCATTCCGAAACCTTTTTGTTATAAAATGATGCTATCAGATTTTGAAAGAGAAAAAATGGATGAGCCTTTTCCGCTCGGATCAAAATAAGCAAGCATAATCGATGGTTTTTTAACAATTGTTCCATCTACTAAATATGTTTCTAAATCAAAGGGAAGTTCTTCAAGTAATGTGTGTTTATGAATCTCTTTTTCATTTAGTCCCAAGGCATTGAAAGAAGATCCAAGATGCTCAGGTTTGTTTAGAATTTCTTCATAAATCTCTTTGCGCCCTTGTTTATCGAGAGAAGCATCCCACCAAGGTTTACGTGGTTTGTATTTTTGATTCATGAAGTAATCCAATTTCATGAGTCCGATAATGGTTTTCAATTCAGCTGATTCTCTGGAAGATAAAAACTGCTGTAATCGACGGAACAAGTCTTCCAGTTGATGTCCTATTCGTGACCAGCCTTGTTCATCCCAATAGGTACCGAAATCTTGGAAAAAGTCGAATGGTGAGTTAAACACCGATTCAACCAGAAACTCTGTCGTATGATCCATTCTATGATCATTCCAGTATTTTTCGAGCACATCTTCAACTTGTTTAATACGGACAATGTCGTCAAAGGACAAAACATTATTCCCAAGAATTTCATATGGAGCATGATCACTGTAAATATATTCGTGTTCATTGGCACGTATCCTTAGACCTGTCCCACGCAGCATTTTTAAGAAACCAAGCTGCATTTCTTCGGGTCTTAGTTCGAAAACATCATTAAAGGTCTTCCTGAATGAATGATAGTCTTCCTCAGGCAATCCAGCAATCAAGTCAAGATGCTGATCAATTTTCTGACCGTCTTTAACCATGGTGACTGTCCGTGTTAATTTTTCGAAATTTTGTCTTCTCATGACCAGATCATTTGTATGATCATTCGTCGATTGTACGCCGATTTCAAATCGGAACAACCCAGCTGGTGCATTGTCATTCAAAAACTGGATAACTTCCGGACGCATGATGTCCGCTGTGATTTCGAATTGGAAAACCACGCCAGGATGATGCTCGTCAATTAAAAATTGAAACATATCCATGGCATAGCTCCGGCTGATATTGAAGGTACGGTCAACGAACTTAATAGTTCTTGCACCATTTTCCATAAGGTACCTAATATCTTCTTTGATCTTTTCCCGATCAAAATATCGGACACCTACTTCAATCGATGAAAGGCAAAATTGACAGCTAAACGGACAACCACGGCTTGTTTCGATATAGGTGACACGTTTGGATAGCTCGTCACGATCTTCTTCCAATCGATAAGGGGAAGGGAGGGATTTCAAATCCACCTTGCCATTCTGTGGCTGAATAACTTTTTTTCCATCCTGTCGATAGGCAATCCCACCGACTTTTTTATAATCGTTAGCACCTTCAATTTCAGATAAAAGAGCTTTGAAAGTAACTTCTCCCTCGCCTATTACGATAAAATCAGCTCCGGGAATCTGATCAAGCCATTCACCAACATCATATGTGACTTCAGGTCCGCCGAGAATGATAACCAATTCTGGATTGATTTTTTTTAGCATTGCCACGACTTTCATTGTTTCCTCGATGTTCCATATATAGCAGCTGAACCCGATGACATCAGGTTTTTTGGAATAAAGGTCGCCAACGATGTTCATAATTGGGTCTTTTATCGTATATTCTGCCAGCTGTACATCATAATCTGGCTGAGCATAAGCTTTTAAATATCGAATGGATAGCGATGTATGGATGTATTTTGCGTTAAGAGTACTGATTATTATATTCATGTTAAAGGGCGTAAAAGAAACGCCTGGCTCCTTTCGTGTACATGTCTTTTTAAGCCAACAAGCACTAACGAGTAATTTTACCATAGCCTGCTCCATTTGAAAAATGCGTTATTGTAAATGAAGGGGAATCTATTGCCTTTGCTTTTTGGCTTGAATGTTGGTAGGGAATAGTGTTTGAAAAAAACGAATAAAGCAGAAAATGCTTTATCCGTTTTATTTTAAAATGCTTGTTTAATATACTCTTTTGTTTTAGTCATGAAACGTTTTGTTTTGGTTGCTTTCAATTCGATGATTGGCTGGGCCATTGTAACAATCATTTCGCTTGACAATAACACAGTGATCAAGAATGAGAGGCCGGCAAGCATGATAAAACTCTCTGTATTACTGAAGTAATCCTGTATCGTGCTTTCACGGAAGAAACGAATGAAGAAGCCGTGCAGCAGGTAAACATATAATGTTTGTTTCCCCCAATTGGTAAAGAAATATTGTCCGCGTGGGATGAAGGATAGAAAGCTAAACACTGAAATTATACTCAATCCATAAAAGCCTAGGCGTTTAAACATAGAAACGATTGTCGCTTCTTCAAGCTCGGCATAAGGTTTCGAACCGAGCAGCCATTTATAATTGATATCGGTATTTAAATAAAAACCGATAAAAATCACTAACATGATACCAAGTGAAGCCAAACGGACTTTGGGCGTGAATAATCTTTTTAAATGATCCTTGCTTAAATGATACCCAATTAAAAACATTGGGAAAAAAACGAATGTCCTCGATAGACTCAGATAATTGGAAATATTGTCAATATAACCAATTAATAAGGCGATTAGAAAAGATAAACCTATCCCTACGATTGGGTTTAGCTTTGAAAAACCAAGAAGCATGATATTCCAACAAAATAAACTGATTAAGAACCAAAGAGACCATTGGGGATCGAGTAGGTCTACAGAGATGGCAGGACGATCATATAAAAAATAATAGTAAACGGAATATATTAATTGGAAAATAATATAAGGTAAAATCAACTTTTTTGTTATTTTGGATAAGTATCCTTTTTGGTAAAAACCTTTGGCAAAGAATCCTGATACAAGAATAAAAGCAGGCATGTGAAAGGAATAAATTGTTTTATATAGAGCGTAAATTGTTTCACTGTCGTGTATATACGTATTCAGCAAATGTCCAAAGACGACAAAGGCCATGAGAATGAACTTGGCGTTATCAAAGAAAAAATCACGTTGTTTCATATTTGCCTCCATTAATAAATTTTAAGGGTGCTTTGAAAGCATAGTTATTTATATACCCTTAATCGATAGAGTTAAATCTAATTTTATTAATTTTATTAATTTTATTAATTTTATTAAAGCAATCTTAAATTAAGCTTAACGCTAAGTATTAATCGATTCAACATACTATAATTTAAAGTTAAGTAAAATTATGGGTTTTGATAGGTGGTCTGATTTTACTGATTTTTGAAAATACCGAGGAGAATTAAGATAGGTGTCGAATAAATTTGGGTAAGTATTGGTCTTTTGAAAAGGGGTGTAAATATGAATACAGGTTATGAGAATGAAACGAGATATAAACAAGAAATTTTAATATTAAATAAACAGATTGAAAGATATAACGACATTTTCAATTCTATGTTAGAGCCCTATATTAGGGTAGATGAGGAACTGAGGTTCACTTATATGAATGAGGCAGCTTGTACTCTGTTTGAAACATCGAGAGAGCAGCTGGAATTACTGAAGTTAACTGATTTTCTTCAAATCATCCCTTTGAAGGAAGAAGAATTCGGCTCACAAAGTAGCAGCGAGGAAAGAGAAAAGAAAATGATTCAGCTTCATACAGGAGCGCTAAAGCAAATTGAATTCATTCGTATTGGAGCACCTTCCGAAGGACAGCAAATTTATCGTTTGGAGGATGTGACATTGGATGTTTCATCCTCCCGGGAAACATTAATGTCACGGCAGATGTTTTTGGACATTTTTGATACAGCCATTGAGAGCATCGTACTTTTCGACAGCTCTGGAATAATCATAGAAGTGAATCATGCATTTATCCATGTCATGGGCATTCCGAAAAAGGATATTGTCGGAAAAAATATGACGGATCTCATTTCCCAAAAGTATAAGTCATATTGGGAAGAAGGTATTCGAAGAGTCTTCAGTGAGTCGAACTTCAGAGGAGAGGTAGAGATATTAGTCCATGATGAGCCACATCCATTTATTTTTTCACTCAGTTCCACAGTCGGAAATGAATTATTTATGTCAGTGTTTCGAAAACTTACTGAATCGAATTTAATAGAAAAGAAGTTAGAGACGAGCGAAAGGATTTTTGCAGAATTATTTGACCAGTCAATGGATGCGATAATATTTTGGAATGATGACGGAATCATTTTTCGAGTAAATCATTCAGCCTGTAAAATATTTGAGTCTAGCAGGGAAGATTTGATAGGCAGTTATATTTGGAAATATGTCTACAGCAATAATCAACATTTTAATCAGATGATGAATACGTTTGAAAGAGACACCCAGGTCAGGGGCGAACTGATTTATAAAATGCCGAATCATCAAATTAAATTACTTGAATTAACTGCAAAAAAACATGAAGGTGATGGTTATAATGTGACAATCTTTCGGAATGTCAGCGAGCGATGGCTGATTGAGAAAGAATTACGGGATAGTGAAAAGAAATTCAGGAAAATTTTTGAGGGAACATTAGATGGCTTGATTTTATGGAATGAAAAAGGGTTTACAGACATTAATGAGGCGGGACAGGGAATTTTGGGGATTTCGAAGGATAAACTTCTTTCTTTTACTGTTAAGGAGTTTATTGAAAAAATACCTGGGAATGCAGCTGATCTGAACGCTCATATTGAAAAAGTCTACAAACATGGGGTTTACTCATCTATCATCCCGATAATGTTTGAAAATGGAAGAGTTAAGCATATTGAATTTTTAACTAGAGAAAATTTATATTCGAGCCTGCATTTAACCATTTTTCGTGATGTGAGTAAAAATCTTGAAATGCAAGAGCAAATTCGGAAATCAGATACCTTAAATGTTGTTGGTGAACTGGCTGCAGGGATTGCCCATGAAATTAGGAATCCAATGACGGCTTTAAAAGGATTCATCCAATTGCTTGAGGATGGTGTCAAGGGTGATTTCTCTACATATTTTCATGTTATTACCTCTGAAATTAAGCGGATTGAAACCATAATCACTGAATTTTTGGTGTTGGCAAAGCCTCAAGCACTTAAATTTTTCAAACAAGATGTTCATACAATTCTGAAGGAGACGCTTGAGTTGCTTGCCGCTCAAGCTCTACTGGAAAATATTCAATTTGAGACGAACTTTGAAGAAGAAGAGTTTACTGTTTTCTGCGAAGCAAATCAGCTAAAACAAGTATTTATTAATATTATTAAAAATGCATTGGAAGTCATGCCAGATGGTGGTTCTGTTCGTATTAAGACGAGAAGATTTTCCGAGAAGTACGTTTGTATATCCATTATCGATCAAGGGATGGGAATCTCGACGGAAATGCTGAAAAAGTTGGGTGAACCTTTTTATACGACAAAGGATAGAGGGACAGGGCTGGGACTTATGGTTAGCTATAAAATTATTGAGGAACATAATGGCTATATCGAAGTGGAGAGTAAAGTTGAGAAGGGGACTAGCTTTCATATATATTTACCATTCGAGAGTTAAACAGGAGGATGAAGATAGGTTGCTTGCAATTTGAAGAGTAGCAGATGAATTTTCTTCCCCTATTTTGTTATTTTTTCAGAAAGCATAAGTAAGTCTGAATGTTAAGAAGGAATCACTCTTCGATGGATTCCTTTTTTGAATTTCATTCCTCAACGCTAATTTCATTGAAATTAACGGAGGACTCAAATTTAGAATCTAATTGAGATTTACAGGTTTAATGTAAAATCCAACGGTTATTGCTTGCCATTTTGTTAATGAAGTTCTATCTTTCCTTGAAGTGAATGAATCTCTTTAAGGCACTCTATTAACTTATTACTTATTGATAATTTCGTTCTAGTTTGCTATGGTGGTAAACTGTCGAAGTATTTTAGCAAGTAACAAAACAGTGAAAATTAAATATGAATAATATTGGCTCAAGGTTCAGAGTTAGCAGTATGTATATCTATTTAAGACTTAGGATCCTAAATCAAAACAAGTAGATTATGATAAGAAATTCTCGTCATATCATGTCCGCTGAAGGGTCAGGCTTTATCGCAATTTAAGAAGTTTTGTCTTTTTTTGCGAATCTATTTACATATAAGGCATATTTTGTAATACTTCATTATTATAATGTAACTTTAAAAGGGCAGGAGTAGTGAGTGTTGTTATGAATTCTAGGAGTACTACTGAAATTTGTTCTGAAATTCGAATGAAGCGTTGGGAAATGATGGAGTTGGCAAAAATGTATGGGATGAGTCATGAGTATACCCTTCGCCAAAGCGAGCAACTTGATAAACTGATAAATGAGTATTTAATCCTTCAACATCATTCGTCAGTTGAAGTGAGAAATAAACGAGAAGAAATGGTTGTTATTGTACAGAAGCCCTTTAATGATGATTTTACATTTTAAATGGATCTGAATGAAATGACTTTGTAAATTAGAAATGGAAAAAAATAAAAGGGGAGTAAACTCTCATATGGTGTATATATTTTTTTCAATCCTGTTAGTAATGAACTAAGGAAACATAAGATCAAGGATGGAATATATATAAATATTTAAATGCGGAGAGAGAAGTCGGGCAGCTTTGTTTTAAGAGAGTGATGAACGTTGTGATGTGCTGTCTGCTTATATGATTTCAAAAGATTTGATACAAAGATCATTAAAAATAAGGGGATAGTTTATATTTATTTTTCTCTTAGTTTGGACAACTTGCAGAGGAGTGAACAGAGGAAGGCTCTGAGGACATTCTTTGTGTTGCAGGAAAAGTTCAATTTGGTTAAAAAACTAGAAAAGTTCAATTAGTTGGTAAATTAGAGTGTTAGGTTTATATGTCGGAGTAAGTTAACTCAACAGAGGTACATAGTATTCTTTTATGATTGAGTGGTTCAATAACTATACCACTTTCTAAATATACAGAAAATTATAGGTGTTTACTTGTATGAAGGCAGCTTCATAAGTGTTTCTGGCTTAAATGACAACTTTAAAAAGTTTTCATTAATTTGAGATGCAAAAAGTAAAGGCTGACTCATTTTAAAGGGCCAGCCATGAACGCACGAGAATTATAAAATTTCCAATAATATAACTATAAACAATAGGCCGACAATGAATGAATAGGTGGATGTGCGTTCATTTCCATCCCCATGGCTTTCAGGGATTAACTCCTTATAGACGATGAAAAGCATAGCACCAGCTGCGAAAGCGAGACCGTATGGAACTAAAAAACCAATGTAAGAAGTTAAATAAAAACCTATTAAGCCTGTGATTATTTCGATGGTACCGGTTAAGGTGGCTATGATGAACGCCGTAAACTTTCCGATTTTTTGATTAATTAAAAACAAGGCGAAGCAATTAAATTGCCCGTATCAGCCGCATCTGAGGCGTAACTGACCCCAACAGAGAGACCTTCCGGGATATTATGCAGTGTAATGGCTGTAATGATAAGCAAAGCCTTTTCATCGAATTGAATGCCACTTTTCGTATGACTGAGGTCGATATGTGGAATGTTTTTCTCCATAATCGTTAATGTCATGACCCCGAGAAAAACCCCAATAACAAGCTGAATATACCCCCTAGTGGCTAAAGACTCGGGAATCAGGCTCAGTATCGAAGCAGCCATCATAATACCGGCGGTAAAGGCCAGGAGCGTGTCTCTAAAACGATGTGTGATTGAACCTTGAATGAACAAGATCGGTAACGCACCTGCTCCTGTAGACATAGCAGATAGGATACTGCCTTATAAAACTCCACTCATAAATTTCTCCTTTATATTGTACTTATCGTTACTTTTTTGTGTTTTCTGAGTGAAACAATAATTTATTGTATTGAAATGATAAAAATAGGTTCCAGGAAATACTCATTTGGTAGTACTGTTATTCTTTATGTGTATTATTCTTCGGCATACCATTTTTTAAGAGTGAAATCAGTTGGTAGCAACAAACTTATGATTCCTAATAATGGCAAGAATCCTACAAGTTTAATCATGGATGCAATTCCGATGACATCTGCAATTGCCCCCAATGAGACAGACCCAATGGCGCCCATTCCAAAGGCTAGCCCGACGGTCAAGCCTGCCATTGTTCCTACTTTGCCTGGAACTAATTCCTGTGCGTAGATTACGGTAACCGAAAAGCTGCTCATAATAATAAATCCCGCAATCAATAATAGGATAAAGGCGGCAGTAGGCGGGACGAATGGCAAGAGAGCGGTTATAGGCGTACTGGCAGCGAAAGAAAAGAAAATCACGTTTTTGCGGCCGAACCGGTCCGCAAGAGGTCCGCCAAAAAACGTTCCTACAGCCCCTGCAGCTAAAAAGGCGAATAGGAAAATCTGTGCGGATTTTATCGTGAATAAATGCTGCTCGATTAAATAAAAACTGTAAAAGTTCGTCATGCAAGAGACATACCAGGAACGGGCAAAAATAATGAATAAAATTAAGACCAGAGCTTTGGCCACTTTATGGGAGCGCTCTTTATTAATTACTTTAGCTGCAACCTTTTTCGGCTGGAAGTGAACCAGCTTTTGAGAATACCATTTGGCAATATACAGTAATAGCATTACGGCTGTAAAGGCAACTAACGCAAACCAAAGTGCACCTTTTTGACCAAATGGAACAAGTACGATGGCTGTAATGAGAGGGGCGAGAGCTTGACCGCTATTCCCACCAACCTGATAAATCGATTGTGCCAGGCCTCTCCTAGGACCTCCAGCCATGTATGCAACTCGAGAGCCTTCCGGATGGAAAATGGCTGACCCAAAGCCCATTAGAATGACTGCACCAAGGATTATAGTATAGTTTGGTGCCAGTGCGAGTACGATGACTCCAATTAAAGTGCTGGTCAATCCAATAGGCAATGCATAGGGAATGGGCTTTTTATCTGTATAAAAGCCAACAGCTGGCTGTAAAAGCGATGAAACGATATTTAAGCTGAATGCAATCATCCCTAGCTGTGTATACGTTAGAGACATTGATTTTTCAAGAATGGGAAACATGGCCGGTACAACGGCCTGAAGGGAATCATTCATTAAATGACATAATCCTATTATTATCATGATCTTCAGTGTCATATCTTTTTTTTGTGGTTCTGGTTTAATTGCAGTGATACTTGCCATATGTATATTTCCTTCTTTCTAAAATAAGAATCTTACATATTACAATCATTCGTTCACAAGTGTGCTCTGGTGTATTAGACCCTTGTTTAAAGCAATTGTTAGTTTTCGTATTGCCAAACATATGAGAAATAAACTCATAAATAATAGTATTACTCCAAGTTGTCATCCAATATTGGTAAACTAATAATAACTGTTGTACCTTTTAAAGGTTGACTAGTAATCTCAATCGATCCTTTAAATAGTTCAATAATTCGCTTGCACACGAAAAGACCTAATCCAGTTCCTTCTTTTTTGGACGTGTAGAATGGTTCGAACACTTTACTGATGTCTTTTTCATTCAGCCCATGACCGGTATCGATGATTTCTATTATTGCCTTTTCATTTTCTTTATAAATTTTTATGGTTAACTTTTTGTCTAGATCCATTGCCTCCAGGCCATTTTTTGTAATATTAAGAATGACTTGTTTGAGTTGGTCCTTTGTACAATAAACCCTGATTGGTTCCCTTACAATGTCCCATTCCACCTTAATATTTAAGTAACGTGCTTCGGATTCTATTATTGGTCTTAATTCAGCAATAATACTGCGAATATCGTATAAGGATAAAGTATGTGCTATGGGTTTTCCTAAAATTAAAAACTCGCTGACAATGCTATTTATTCGTTCAATTTCTTTCATGATGACAGAATAATAAAACTGGTCTTGTTCTTCAGGGTGTTTTTCAACAAGTAATTGGACTAGCCCCTTAATGCCGGTAAGTGGATTTTTTATTTCATGTGCGGTACTAGCCGCCAGTGTACCGACAAAATCAATCTTCTGCATTTCGGTTAATTGCTTTTGTTTTTTCTTCTCTCTACGAACGAATAGTTCCTCCACAACTGTATATATCATGTGAGTTATAAAGAACGCGAAAAAGACAAACATTAAAAAGACATTCATGTTAATGGTGTTAAGCCGGTCGGGCATTTTAACGGATAAAGTCCAATCTACTTCGGTCAAAGGAACATTCACCCATGTAGAATTTTCAGTAACTCCTTCGGCATTAATATCCAGAATGCGAGTTTTATTGCTTGTTTCTAGTTTCAACGATTGATCAGGGATAAGCATTTTTAAAACGTTTTCGATGTAATCCAACCTAATATGTGCCAACAAAAAACCTTGAACATTTTTATCGTGATCCAAAATAGGTGCGAAAATGGTAAAATAATTAAAACTTGAGTTATTTAGCTCCCGCTTTCCAACAACAACGGCTTTTTGAGTTTCCACTGCCTTATCTATATCATCCTGTTCAATTAAAAAGTAATGAAAGAAATCCTTATTTGTCCCTGAGATAGAAATGCCATCTTGATTTAGCCAATATACTCCTGCGTACCTCGGATCTTTATCTTTAATCCAGTGCATAAGAAGTTTTGTTTTTTTATCATCCATATAAAGAACAGAACTACTAAGACTTAGCAGTTCCAGATTTTCTTTCGTTTCACTGATAAATTGGTCTATGTATTCTTGACAAACTGATCCAACCCACTCAGCTTGCTCTTGTCGTTCTTTATGGATAGATTGTTTTAAATACATCCAATAAATGATAGATAGAATAATTAATGGTAAAATAACAATAAGCAGATATTTGGTAAATTTATGCCTAGTTTTCATGATTGTCACTACTTTAGCTTTTTTTTCTAGTATATCAAACTGTATGATTAAACAATAGTACATACTGATTAGGCAAATTGACAAAGAAGACGTAATGTCATATAATAACTTTTAATTCAAGATATTTTAATTAAAAATTTTAAGGTTGTGAAGTTATGGAGAATAATAACATCCAACAGTCTTTAAAGCTGTTTATTGTGATGTCGAGAGCCCATCGTTCCATTAATGATGTTGTAAATAAACATATAGCCGAAGAGGGTTTGAATCCAACAGAGTTTGCAGTACTAGAATTGCTTTATCATAAAGGTGATCAACCGCTTCAGCAAATAGGTGGGAAAATCCTGCTCGCGAGCGGTAGTATAACATATGTCGTGGATAAGCTCGAACAAAAGGAATATCTACAGCGGATAGCATGTAAAGAAGACCGCCGTGTAACCTTTGCCAAAATAACGGAAAAAGGAAAGGCCTTTATTGAAGGTGTATTTCCTGAGCATGAAAAAAGAATCGATGATATCATGAGTGTTCTTACAAAAGAGGAAAAGGCTACTGTGATAGAATTACTTAAAAAAATTGGTTTTTCCGCTCAAAAGTAGCTTATTAAACCAGCGCCTTAATTAATAAATTAGGTGCTGGTTTTTTGTTGTCTTTTAATCGATTTCTCTAGCAAAAATAATCCTGTTGGTTTACCTGGTTGGTATTCATATTCAAGGGGGCATGTATAGGGAAATCCGTATTTGTTTCAAGGTATAAGCAGGTTTTTCTTTTTGCTGTGGCGAATTTAACTATATTAGGATAACCATTAAAAGGAGGATATTTTTTTAAGATGGCTTTTATTGATGGTAGTTGTGGTTTTTAGGGAAAATTCTAAGAAAAAATGTAAAAAGGAGAGTACATATGAAATTTAATGAGTATGAATATAACCGTCCTGAAATGGATGAAATTAAATCGAAGTTCACGAAGTTT
The DNA here is from genome assembly GCF_050278525.1 of Peribacillus sp. NPDC096540. NCBI lineage: Bacteria > Bacillati > Bacillota > Bacilli > Caryophanales > Bacillaceae > Peribacillus > Peribacillus sp. NPDC096540. Next base: position 277,785 of record NZ_JBNNTG010000002.1, read on the forward strand.
TTGAAGAAGTTTACGGATGCAAAAGAAGTGGACATTCAAGTGGAAGCGATGGAAGAAATAAATGAAATTCGAAATTACGTAGGTACCATGTTAAATTTGGTCTATATTCGACATTCCATTGATACAAATGATGAATTTTATAAAGCTGAGAACGACTATTTAGATGAATTCTCACCTGAAATGGAGGAGCTGACTTCCATATTTTATACTGAACTTGTTCGGTCGAAGTTTCGTCGGGAGCTTGAGATGAAATGGGGGAAACAACTATTTGACCTGGCAGAGGCCCAACTCAAAACGTTTTCGCCGGAAATTATACCGCATCTGCAAAAAGAAAATAAACTATCAAGCGAATATTCACAGTTAATCGCCTCTGCAAAAATTGAATTTGAAGGAGAGGAGCGTACACTTGCACAGCTTCAGCCTTTCATGGAGTCAGCAAATCGTGAGTTAAGAAAAAATGCAAGTGAAGCATATTACAGTTTCTTCGAAAAACATCAGGCAGAATTGGATCGAATATTTGATGAACTTGTGAAAGTGCGGCATGAGATTGCGACTACGCTAGGGTATAAAAATTTCGTCGAGCTCGGATATTATCGTATGACAAGGACTGATTATAATGCGGAGATGGTTGCTGCATTCCGTAAGCAGGTGAAAGAGGATGTGGTACCGCTTGTTACCCGCTTGAAGGAACGTCAGCGCGAACGGCTTGGCTTGGAAAATCTTTGCTATTTTGATGAAAATTTTCAATTTAGAACGGGGAATGCGATCCCTAAAGGTGATGCTGAATGGATCATTGAAAATGGTAAAACCATGTACCGTGAACTTTCACCTGAAACGAATGAGTTTTTTAATTTTATGATAGATAACAATTTGATGGACCTTGTGGCGAAGAAGGGAAAAGAAAGTGGTGGTTACTGTACGTTCATAGAAGATTACAAAGCTCCATTTATCTTTTCTAATTTCAATGGTACTTCCGGAGATATCGATGTTTTAACACATGAGGCTGGTCATGCATTCCAAGTATATAGGAGCCGTAACCTCGATATTCCGGAATATAACTGGCCTACATATGAGGCTTGTGAAATCCATTCGATGAGCATGGAATTTCTTACATGGCCATGGATGGAGCTGTTTTTTAAAGAAGATACAGAAAAGTATAAGTTCTCTCATTTAAGTAGCTCACTTGTATTCCTGCCATATGGAGTAGCTGTGGATGAATTTCAGCACTTCGTCTATGAAACTCCTGACGCTACTCCTCTAGAAAGAAGACAGGCGTGGCGTAAAATCGAGAAGGATTATTTGCCACACCGTGATTATGAAGGAAATGAATTTTTGGAAAATGGAGGATACTGGCAGCGCCAGAGCCATATCTATCAGTCTCCATTTTATTATATCGACTATGCATTTGCCCAAATCTGTGCTTTCCAATTTTGGAAAAGATCAGTGGAGGAGGATGTGACGGCTTGGGAGGATTATTTGAATCTGTGCCAACTTGGAGGAAGCAAGTCTTTTCTTGGTCTCGTAGAATCGGCGAACCTGAAGTCGCCATTTGCTGATGGGACTGTTCAGTCCGTGGTCAATGTGATCGATGAATGGCTTTCCTCTGTCGATGATCAAGCTTTATAAAAGCTGATTGAGCTGAGTTTTAAATTGGAATATTTTTTGATAGTATCACAATAAATTCCATGATGAGCCACAACCTAATCGTTGTGTGAACGCTTGAGGATACTTTTCCTTAAGCGTTTTTATCGTTGCCTGCCAAGTGAACTAACATATATCTATTGTTTTAGTCTATCAGATACCTATTCATTCCTCATTAACTTTAGCGCTTTGTTTAAGGTTAATGTTCTTAGTAAGTTTAAAAGGGGCACCTCTAAAGAGAAGTCTACGTTACATATTGTTTGTACAAGTCTAATATCAGCAAGATTATTTAACAGAGCCTAAATCAATGGGGAATATTACTTGGCTTGTCTTAAATGCCTCCACCTGACATATAAATGTAGGGAGGAGGGGAAAGTATGCTGTCAAGGTGGTCAGGGATTTTTCAGATTGCAGCAGTTTATGTGGGTACTGTCGTAGGAGCTGGTTTTGCAACTGGAAGAGAGATTGTCGAGTTTTTTACCCGCTATGGCATTTATGGATTTATCGGGATTTTAATAGCAGGTTATATTTTTATTTTTACCGGAACTAAGATCATGCTTATTTCTGCAAGGATCAGAGCTGCTTCTTATGAAGAGTTCAATCAATTTTTATTCGGGAAGAAGTTAGCAGGAATTATCAATATCTTTTTCCTTATCATGCTGTTAGGTGTGACGGCCGTTATGATTTCGGGCTCAGGAGCCGTTTTCGAGGAACAACTTGGCGTTCACAAAAGTGTGGGAAGCTGGTCTACGGTCATTTTGGCATCATTAGTTCTGATGATGGGTATGCGCGGCGTTTTTACAGTCAATTCTTTTGTTGTTCCAATCATGATCTGTTTTAGTTTGATTCTCTTTTTTTCTACTTTGGGGAATGGTGATTTTTTGTCTTTTCTTACGCAAGTTCCTGATGAGGGGATTTCCTTGAAAGTGATTTTCTCCCCATTTGCATATACAGCCTTTAACCTGGCTTTAGCGCAGGCCGTACTAGTTCCAGTTGCATATGAAGTCCGCGACGAAAAGGTAATTAAGCACGGGGCCATCCTTGGTGGTATCTTTCTCACAATAATCTTACTAACAGGGCATTTTTCACTTATGACACTTCCTGATGTAACTAGCTATGAAATTCCCTCGGCGGTTATTATGAGAACTGCGGCCGGGCAGTTATATTGGATGTTTATTTTGGTGATTTACGGGGAAATCTTCACTTCGGTCATTGGGAATATTTATGGACTACAAAGGCAAATTAGCAGCTATGTTAAAGTACCAAGCATGCTAATCATAGCTGTTATTTTTTTAATAGCTTTGATCATCAGTGAATACGGATATGGAAGGCTATTAGGATATATCTATCCGGTCTTTGGATACATAAGCCTGCTTTTTTTAATGCTGGTCTGGAAAAGCAAGGCAGGGAAGGAGAAATGAAAAATGGAGGGAAAAGAAGGTATGGGCTTTCCCCTCCGGCTGGAGTAAATGAATTATTATTTTTTCATCAGCGTTTTAGCCATCTCTAGAAAGGCATCTCGGTAATCTTGATTCTTTTTCGTGAACATTGTTAAGCGGACAGGGGCTTTTTCATCTTTGAGTAAAATGGATGTAACCACATCATCCCCGCTTACGACTTCATATCCTGACCCGTTATCAACGTCAAGTGCTGGATCTTCAATTTTTTCTGAAAGACTTTTCAGTTGGGTTTGGACATTTTCTTCCACTTCATCCCACTTGACATCACCCGTTAATAATTCAATTCTCATAAAAATAGAGTCATCTTTAGTCAGGAATACTATATCTTTACCTGGTTCCTCAGCACTTAACTTATATTGCTGCAGAACATAGAGGCTGAATGGTTGATTATCACTATTTTTTAAGAAAGCTGTTTCTTCTTTAGCCTCCCCATTACTTGTATATTGCAGGTTTTTCTCCATTAGTCTTACTTTGTTGTTATGGCCGGAACTGCTATCATTGTCATTAAAAGCACCGCCTTTGTTCTCTTCCTTCACTGAATCTTCCTGTGGCTCAGCAGTCTTGTCATCTGTGGTTGTCCCACAGCCAGTCAGCAGAATTGCAGCCATTGTGGCACCACCTAAAAAACGTGTCCAATTATTCATCTTTTTTCCTCAACTTTCTGGATTGTTTTCTTATATGTGTTAAATGATTTCATGCCTTCCAAAGGTCTGGTGATAATTCGACTTTTATGAATTGACGGTATGAAATAAAAAAAGTTACAAAAAATAACAGATTTGAACGAATTATTAATTACCAAAAGTGAAAACGGAATGGTTTTAGAAACCATTCCGTTTGAGTACATTATATTACCCTATGATTTTATAGTTCTTATGATTGACAACGGTTTTCTGTTCAAGTTCTAAATCACGGTAATTTTCCATATACGTGACGTCCACGATTACTGAGTTCTCGTTCACTTTCTCGACGATTCCTTTTAAGCCTTCTCTAAATTCAATGATATTTCCGACTTCCGCTTTCTTCATGGTAATCATCCTTTCCCATTTCATTTTCAATGATCAAAAAGTAACTATGGAGTAATTGGATTATTCGAACATCTTGCCGTTTAGATTTTGACCTGGGGAGTGCAATCAAGAGAATTAGATATCTCTTCGGTCGGCAGAGCAGTAGGGTACCTTAAAAAAAAGTAAAAATTCTTTTAATGTAGCAGTAGTAATGATGTGGCATATTTTGGAATCTCGAATGTGCGCAGCTATGCCAATTTGTATGTAACTAGATGGTACTTAAAATGCCAATCATTTTACATTATGATATTTTACTATACAGTTTGCACTATTTTGGGGGATTCGTAAAGAATAATGTAGTAAAGTAAGGCACAAAAAAATTCTGATTTAAATATTGAGTTAAGCTTATGGTAAAATAGAAACGGAATTTCTCCTGTCTGATTATTATAGAAACGATTAAAAATTAAGGTGGATATTAGTATGAATGCTCAAGAAGCGAAAGATGTACTTGATAAGTTGGCAAACCGTGAAATGGACGAATTCAGGATTAAAAAGGAAGACTTTTTAGGTTTTCGTGAAGTGCTTGTGAAAAGAGAGGACTTTAAACATTTTCGAGGAAATGCCCAGCATAACGGTGAAATAATTTATACTTATTTAGAAGAAGCGAGAAGTTAAGGGAATGGACATTAGGGGTGGCTCATTATGATGAACCACCCCTTTTCCTATTTACAAGGTAAAATCCGTTTTTTTTCTCAGTTTTAGGAGGGCTGATTTGCGCCATGATTTGACTGCTGCAGTGGTTACCTGATACATATCAGCAATTTCGGATAGGGTTTTGTTACCAATAAATGTCTGAATGAGCCATCGTTGCTGGTTTAGTGTCAAGGTTTCCGTATAGATTAAGATATTTTCTAAAAAGAAAGCCTCCTCGTGCATGGCAAAAGGGTCTTTAACTTCAAGGATAGCGGAATCAAAGGGCATGATGTGTGTTTCATATTTATGATGACGCTTTAGTTCGTTAATGATCCTGCCTTTTATTACGGTGTCAGCAAAGTTCGAGAATTTTCCGTTTTCTTCATTGAACTTCTCATATGACTCCCATAAGGCGATCAAACCAACTTGAAAAAAATCATCCTTATTTTTATAGATGGAGAGAGATCGGATAATATGATGAATCATCGGGGTGAATTCATTCGTTACTGCTGAGAAATTTTCCATTAGGCTACACCTTTGGAAAAGTGCACTTTACATGTATTCCCGGGTGCTTTTACCTTAAGTAATTCTCTCAGCAATAGCGAAATAGCATAATGTTAAAATGGATGAAATAAAAGCTGAGTTTTGTGACATTTAATGGTAATTTAATTAATTAAAAAGTGGAATTTAGCAGTATTGAAAGGATTTTTTGTCTGTTCGAGATGGTCAAATAAAAAAACACATCCAAATGTTTGGATGTGTTAAATAAATACAAATTCATTTTTTCGATAGGTTTTTAAATCTGGATAATGATTTTTCATCTGAGGATGTTCTTTTCTTTTTCCAGATAATTTACCCTAGCAGTTTAATGTTATCACTTGTTTTTGATGCGAGATGTAGCAAAAATAATTCAATGTGATGTATTTTGTTAACGCTGTGATTTACGGAATCCAGCATTTAGAGCGTCTTGTTCGGTACAAAAAAGTTCTTCTGGTTTAGTTATTTCGTAATATTGGCCAGTGGGAATGTGATAGATTTTATCTCCCTTTGAATTTATATTACCTTTAATTTCGGGTTTACTGCAAGATGAATTTTTAGCGTTTTTTTTCTCTGTTACTACATCAGTCTTCGAATTATCAAATCCTTTTGAGGTTGCATAGTTTTCAATCGACCAGATGCCTATTTCTTCTTTTTGGGCTTTTTTCTGAATCTCCTCTAATTCATCAATATATTTTGTGTTCGGGGCATAGACATAGGCGACACGGGCTAGTCCTTTTTCAAGCAAGAGTTTATTCACCATTTTTCCATCCACATAAAAATAGGCCAGAAGGCGCCCATACTTATCTCTTTCACCAATGCCTGTTTCTACTTCCACTTCCGAACCTGCAGGCATTAACTCTTTGGTGAACTTGCTTGCTTCTGGTCCAAAAGGCTGGACCGGTTTGGAGGGATGCACGGTTTCTGGTGTATCTATTAAAAGTAGCCTGACCGTTTCTTCATTTCCATTTGACATTTTAATTTTTACTGTATCTCCGTCCACTACCTTGACAATCTCGGCCGTGAACGTCTTGCCTTTTTCTTCATTAGAAGAATCGCTACTGGATTTTGTGTCTTGATTGGACGTCGAATCCTCTTGTTTGGATGATTCATTAATTAGGTTATCTGAAACCTCCTGGCAACCAGTTAAAGTTATCATGCAGATGGCAATCAGGAGAAGCGCATGCAGATAAGAATGAAAAAAGGTATTTCTTTTCATTATAAAGCCTCCAGTTCAAAGATATTTTCCATGTAGTCATGGATATGTGGGCAGGAATAATACTAACCTATTAAAATCGGAAAGAAAATGAAAACTCATCAAATTTTTACATACTTTACTATTCACTATGATGATTGTTTCTTATAATAAAATTGTGGAGTATGAAAGGTAGGCGCGAAAAAGTATGTTTAGGCTTGAAAAGATTAGATATAAAGGGATTTTAAATATTGATAGTCTGAAAATTTCAGCAAATGTGGTTACTTGTTTGGCTGGAGAAAGTGGAGCAGGAAAAACTTCACTGCTTCGATTATTGAACAGAATGAATGAACCGGACAGCGGCTCGGTCTTTTATCAAGATCAGCTGCTAGATAACCTTAATCCTATAGAGCACCGTCGGAAAGTCACGATGCTTTCTCAGACACCATTCATTTTACCCGGCACGATTGAAGAAAATCTTCAATTGGGCCTAGAATTGACAGAAAGAGAAAAGAAAACGAAGGCAGAGTTCATGAAAGCCCTTGATACGGTTCTACTGCAGAAGTCTTTATCCGATGATGCGGAGGTTCTGTCCGGTGGTGAGAAACAAAGGCTGGCTCTGGCAAGATTACTATTGTTAAAACCCGAAGTTTATTTACTGGATGAGCCTACAGCTGCGCTAGATGAGGAAACAGAATTGAAGGTCATGAGCAGATTTATAGCAGAAGTGAAGCGGGAAAAGGGAACGGTCATCATGATTACTCATTCCAAACAACTTGCGGACTTTTGTGCTGAAAAGATGATCATTCTGAAAAAGACGAAGGAGGGGGACTATTAATGGAAAGTAAAGGGATAATAGATATTGAGTTCTGGCGGCTATGTGCGGCCTATATATTTGTTGTGCTGCTGCTTATTATCGTGAAGTGGCGCGGCATTTCGAGGGAAAAGCAAATCATACTCGCTACGGTTCGGATGACAGTCCAACTCATTCTCGCGGGTTATGTATTGACGTATATATTTGAATATCCTAACCCATTACTTTCTATAGGGTTTTTATGTGCAATGTCCCTGTTCTCAATACATAATATTTTTAAGCAAATATCATTTACGCTTAATAAGAAAATCAAACGAATGGTTGTTCTAAGTATGCTAACAGGGCCCATGGCCGCTTTGTTTTATTTTAATGTTGTCGTCATTCATTTCACGCCATGGTATGAGCCGCGTTATTTTATCCCAATTGCTGGAATGATTGTCGGGAATGCGATGACTGGAGTTACGTTAGCGTTAAAAAACCTGCATGACGGGATTACCAGTGATCGTGAAAAGGTAGAAGCAATGTTGATGCTCGGAGCCACTCCAGCAAAAGCGGTCAAAAAATATGTCGATGCAGCATTTGACTCAGCCGTGCTTCCCACTCTGAACAATATGCTCGGGATGGGAATTATTTTCCTACCAGGAATGATGACAGGGCAAATCCTGTCGGGGATAAGCCCTCTCATCGCAATTGAATACCAGATTGCCATACTTATCGGGATTCTCGGGAGTGTTTCATTAACAGTTGTCCTTTTCATTATGCTGAGTTTCAGAGCGTTTTTTACCAAAAATGCACAGATGTCCATTTAATCATTGAAGAATCTGAAAAGTAATAGTTGCAGTTCTAACTATATTTTTGTACTATTTTTTAGGTACCAGATAGTTTTGGTTTGTTTGTTGGGAATGATAATGCTATTCTGATAAGGAAAAGGGCATTTCTTTTTTCATTTCTTTCCTGATTGGATAGAGAAAACCCCTTACATAACCTATTTTTGTTAATTTATCTTAAAGGAGATTGATTTATATGGTAGAAAAAACATTTACAGTAACTGCAGAAACAGGAATTCATGCTCGTCCGGCTACATTGCTTGTACAAGCTGCAGGAAAATTTGATTCAGAAATAAACCTTTCTTATAAAGAGAAAAAAGTGAACCTTAAGTCCATTATGGGTGTAATGTCACTAGGTATTGGCAAAGGGGCAGAGATTACGATTTCTGCTGAAGGAAGCGATGAAAATGATGCACTGAACACACTTGCTGAAACATTGAACAGAGAAGGATTAGCAGAATAATGTCCACTTTGATAAGTGGAATAGCAGCTTCAAACGGAATAGCCATCGCTAAAGCCTATCGACTAATTGAACCAGAATTATCAGTTGAAAAAAGAAGCATAGAAGATGTTGGGGCGGAAATATCCCGTTTTAAGGAAGCTATTCAAAAATCAACAGTTGAATTAGAGATAATCAGGGATAAAGCTGAAAAGGACTTAGGGGCAGATAAAGCCGCTATTTTTGACGCACACCTACTTGTTTTGGCTGATCCGGAACTTATAACTCCAATTCAGGATAAAATACAATCAGAAAACGTCAACGCTGAGTTCTCCTTAAATGAAACCGCAAGCATGTTCATTACGATGTTTGAACAAATGGATAATGAATACATGAAGGAACGTGCAGCGGATATCCGTGACGTCACCAAACGGGTGTTGTCACATCTTTTAGGTGTTCATATTCCAAATCCAAGCATGATTGCTGAAGAAGTGATCATCATTGCGGAGGATTTGACTCCATCTGATACAGCACAGTTGAATCCAGCTTACGTCAAAGGATTTACGACTGATATCGGTGGACGTACATCCCATTCAGCCATAATGGCGCGTTCATTGGAAATTCCAGCAGTCGTTGGAGCAAAGTCAGTAACCTCGTCCATTGAAAATGGTGACTTGGTCATTATTGACGGGTTAAAGGGTGAAGTGCACATCAACCCTACTCCTGAACTCGTGAAACGCTACGAAGAGGAACATGAAGCCTATGCTTTGCAAAAGGCTGAGTGGGCGAAACTGGTCCATGAACAAACGGTTACACAAGATGGTCATCATGTGGAATTGGCTGCCAATATTGGTACGCCGAAAGATCTAGAGGGCGTTCATCAAAATGGCGGTGAAGGCATCGGGTTATACCGTACGGAATTTCTTTATATGGGAAGAAATGACTTTCCAAGTGAAGAAGAACAGTTCGAGGCATACAAAGCGGTGCTGGAAGGAATGTCAGGAAAGCCTGTAGTAGTCAGAACGCTTGACATAGGCGGAGACAAGGAGTTGCCGTATTTAGAGCTTCCTAAGGAAATGAATCCTTTCCTTGGATACCGTGCGATTCGCCTCTGCTTAAATGAGCAGGAGATTTTCCGGACACAGCTCCGTGCCCTGCTTCGTGCAAGCATCTACGGAGATTTGAAAATCATGTTCCCAATGATTGCGACACTTGCCGAATTCCGCGAAGCTAAAGCCGTCTTGGCTGAAGTTAGACAGGAATTGCTTGATAATGGTGTTCAAGTTGCTGAAAAAATTGAAGTCGGAATTATGGTTGAAATTCCATCAACTGCAGTGATGGCTGATATATTTGCTAAGGAAGTCGATTTCTTCAGCATAGGCACTAATGACTTGATTCAGTATACGATGGCTGCTGACCGAATGAATGAGAGAGTATCTTATTTATACCAACCATATAATCCAGCTATTCTTCGCCTGGTTAAAATGGTTATAGATGCAGCTCATAAAGAAGGGAAATGGGCCGGAATGTGCGGTGAGATGGCTGGAGACGAAGTAGCTATTCCAATTTTAATCGGCATGGGTCTCGATGAATTTTCCATGAGTGCTACTTCCATTCTAAAATCACGTTCCTTGATTAGCCAACTTTCCCTTGAAGAGATGAAAAAACTGTCTCAGGATGTTTTGGTAATGGATACAAATGATAAAGTGAAAGAAACGGTACTTAAAGCAGTAAATATATAATCATAAAAGTCAGCACTTCATTCACAGAGAAATCCTCGGATGAAGTGCTGTAAAGTTTTACATTACTTTTTTTGAAAAAATGTTTATTGAAACAATTTGTGGGTATATAAAAGCAAGCACAGTTGTTTAGCTCGATTAGAGCAACTGACATTCTCATTTCCCCCTTTGATGCCGGTTGGGCTTTCCAACCGGCCATTTTTTTTGTGTTAAGAGAATTTCAAAAAAACCATTAAAAAATGATTATTCGGATTTTTCACTTTTCAAATGAAACGATATAATGAAATTATATTTAAATTTTTTATGAAAATGGGGGATTTAAGATGGACTTACATTTGCAAAAGAAAAATGCTTTGATTTTGGCATCAAGCCAAGGATTGGGGAAGGCGATAGCGGCAGAACTTGTTAAAGAAGGAGCCAATGTCATGCTTGCCAGCCGTGATGAAAAAAAACTTGCGGTTGTGCAAAGAGAATTATCGCAGCTTGGGGCAGGCAAAGTGGCTTATATGGTAACGGATATAACAAAACCTGAAGATATTAAATCCTTAGTTGAGCAAACTGCAGTAGAGTTTGGTGGTATCGATATCCTTATTAATAACGCTGGAGGTCCTCCAGGGGGTGCATTTTCTGATTTCAATGATGATGAATGGCAACAATCTTTCGAACTGAATTTACTGAGTTTTATTCGGACGATTCGAGAAAGCCTGCCACATCTAAAAAAACAAGGTGGTAAAATTGTTAATATTGCTTCTTCGTCTATTAAGGAGCCGATTCCAGGACTTGTATTATCGAATACATTCCGGACTGCAATTGTTGGATTATCAAAAACGTTAGCTACTGAGTTAGCTCCAGACCAGATATTAATCAATACGGTTGGTCCAGGTAGAATCGCAACAGACCGCATTCAGCATCTTGATCAATTTAATGCAGAGAAACAGGGGGTCACTACTGAAGAAATTACTGAAAAATCGATAAATAAAATCCCTCTTGGCCGTTATGGGGAACCTGAGGAATTTGCGAGATTCGTTACTTTCCTTGTCTCAGGGGCTAATACATACTTAACCGGCCAGTCCTATTTAGTTGATGGAGGCATGGTAAAGTCTATTTAAGTAAATAAAAAAAATAGAATTGAGGAGATTGGTCTTGACGAAAATGAACACAGTAATCGGATTTATTGGTATAGGAGTAATGGGCAAAAGCATGGCCGGAAATTTACTTAAGGCAGGATATGAGGTATATGTCTATACAAGGACGAAAGAAAAGGCAAGCGATCTAATCTCTCAGGGGGCAAAATGGGCAACAACACCTAAGGAAATCGCACAGCAAACTAACTTAATTATCTCCATGGTTGGATACCCAAGCGATGTCGAAGAAATATATCTTGGTGAACATGGGCTTATCGAGAATGGAAAAATGGGTACCTATTTAATAGATATGACAACCTCCACGCCTTCTTTGGCTGTAAGAATAGCTGAAGAAGCGAAGAAAAAAGGCATGGAGGCACTTGATGCCCCTGTTTCTGGAGGGGATATTGGTGCACGGGATGCGAAACTTACAATTATGGTCGGCGGAGACTTTAAGGCCTTCGAAGCTATTCAGCCAATTTTTGATATCATTGGCAGTAATGTTGTCTATCAAGGTCCAGCGGGATCGGGACAGCACACGAAAATGTGCAATCAAATCGCGATTGCATCTAATATGATCGGGGTTACTGAAGCAATCTCTTATGCCAAAAAGGCCGGTTTGGATCCAGATAGCGTTCTGCTGAGCATATCATCGGGGGCTGCCGGAAGCTGGTCACTGTCCAATCTTGTACCACGAATGGTCAGAGGTGATTTTGAACCTGGTTTTTATATCAAGCATTTTATTAAAGATATGAAAATTGCACTTGATGAAGCGGAAAGAATGGGAATGGATGCTCCTGGATTAACCTTGAGCAAATCCTTATATGAGGACCTTGCAGAAGCGGGCGAGGAAAATAGCGGTACTCAGGCTTTATATAAACACTATAATAAATAAAGTGCTACCTTCTCTTTCTTTTGAATAAGCTGTAAGCGAGAGCCTTTACAAAAAGGAGCGATCGTTTATGGGCGAATTCGATGACATTAATATGAAATTTCAAGAATTAGAAGATGGCCGATACATTGTCCGGATTGAAGGTTTTAAACGCGAAAAAACAATTAATCAAACAAAGCCCATTCGATGGGAGTTAAAATTAATGAATGAAAGTCCACTAATTCTGCCGGTGAAATTTAGCCATATTGAAACAAATGCCGGTTTCCAGATTCTGATGCGTGAGTTAAAAAGTTTAGGTCACTCGAAGCCGCGATCCGCAAAAGAATTTGAAGAAGTGATGGCAGATTTACTTGGATCGATTGTTGAGGTGAGCCTTACGACAACGAATAAAGAAGAAGGTTATCGAGAAATTCGGTTTTTACGGAGATTATATTAACCAATAAAAAGTTTTGTGGAGAATCATTGGTAGCATGAAAATCTTTAAGAATAGGAAAGTGGCCTTCAATAGTTTAATCAATTGAAGGCCACTTTTTTGTTCAATTATTCTTAAGTAAAAAAGCTTCGATACGGTCTAAAGCCATTTTCAAAGTTTCCATGGAATACGCATATGAAATCCTAAAGTACCCTTCACCTAGTGAAGAAAAAGCATCACCGGGGACTACAGCCACTTTTTCCTGTTTGACAAGTTTGAGGCAGAATTCAAGTGAAGAAGTGAAACCTTCAGGCAACTTCACAAAGAAGTAAAAGGCACCATTGGGTTTGACTATTTCTAAATTCATTGCTTGTAAGCGGTCGTATACGTATTCTCTTCTCAGGGCATACTCGGACTTCATGGGGAGGGCATCATCCTTGCCTGCTGTTAAAGCAGCCAAAGCAGCTCTTTGAGAAATGGAAGAGGCACAGGTCACATTATATTGATGGACCTTTAGAATATGCTGAGAGATAGCTACAGACGCAAACAGAAGGCCAATTCTCCAACCTGTCATCGAATGAGACTTGGATAAACCGTTTAAGACGATGGTTTGGTCCTTTAAGTAAGTGGCAATCGATACATGTTTTTGATCAAATACAAGCTCGCTGTATATTTCATCCGCCAAAATGAAGATATCTTTGCCCCGTACCAGCTCGGCGATGTCCTGTAATTCGTTAGCAGACAATGTGACTCCAGTTGGATTTGAAGGGTACGGCAGAACGATGCAACGTGTATTTTCAGTTATGTATTGTTCAAGGATATCTGCAGTCAAACGAAAGCCATTCTTGGTTGTATCCGCATAAATAGGGGCGGCTCCACACATTTTGATAATCGGTTCGTAGCCTGGATATACAGGACCAGGGAGTATCACTTCATTCCCAGGTGTGAGAATAGTTCGGAATGTAATGTCGATACCCTCGCTTGCACCTGAAGTTACTATGACTTCATTCGCTGGATCATAGGTAAGCTGGTATTTATCTTTTACATATTCAGATGCGGCTTCCCTTAATTCCAAATATCCGGCATTATGAGTATAAACAGTATAATCACTATCGATAGCTTGTTTGGCCGCTTCTTTAATATGCAGCGGGGTTGGAAAATCTGGCTGTCCTATCGTTAAGGAAATGGTTCCTTCGATATCAGCGACCATATTGTAAAATTTACGGATTCCTGATATTTGAACTTCTTTTACTAGAGGGTTTACTAAATGCTCCATCTATGAATATCCTCCCTTTTATACTTTATGAGATAATGTACTATGTTTGACGGATTCACTCTATTTTATCATTTAGTTTGGATGGGGGAGAAATACTTTTTGAGATTAATGAAATAAAGGTATAATGAGAATTAAGAAAATTTTGAGGGTTGATACATATGATAAGGACTTGCGCTATAACTTCAGATCAAGAAGTCAATTTTGATTTGCAGCTAGTAGAAATGAATAATCCGGATATTGAGTGGTATTGGGTAGATTTTTCAAATCCTACAGAAAAGGAAATTGAACTTTTATCGAGTCATTTTCACTTTCATCCGCTAGCTATCGAGGACTGTCTGGATGACTTTAACCAGCGTCCTAAAATGGATTTTTATGAGGAGTACCAATTTATTGTTATAGATGCTCTGAGGCAGCAGGACTTTAGGGCTGTCGAACTTGATATGTTTGTGGGCGAAAAATGGTTAATCACATTTCATAAGGAGGAACTGCTGGAACTTGAGACGGTATGGCAGGAAATCCATCAAAATAACATGATAAAGCAGGGTCCATTTTTCCTGATGCATAGACTGATTGATCGGATCGTCGATGAATTTTTTCTGCCTGTTTATAAAATGGAAAGCGAATTAGGTAGTATCGAGGATAATACGGAAAATGAAACCATTACAGACTTGATGGATCAGCTATTTGATTTACGTACGGATATGTCGAAACTTCGCCGAACTATTCTACCCATGCGTGATTTACTGTACAGGATGATTTCGTCCGAGCGGCTTAATTATTTAAAAGATCAGCATCTGTATTTTAATGATGTTTACGATCACCTACTTAAATTAACCGAGATGTTGGAATCATACCGGGATTTTTCATCTGATATTCGGGATAGCTATTTGTCTGTCAACTCTAATAATATGAATTCGACGATGATGACTTTGACTGTCATTACTACCATTTTCATGCCGTTGACTTTCATAGTAGGTGTGTATGGGATGAACTTTCAATATATGCCCGAATTAAATTGGCACTATGGCTATTTCCTGATCCTCGGAATGATGGGAGGGATTGCGCTGATGATGTTTTTATACTTTGTTAAAAAAGGTTGGTTGAATCCTAGGAAAAGATCTAGAAAGAGCTAATAACATTCAACTATTCAGCTTTTCTGAAATCTGTATTAATTTGATATTTTATTTTGATATAATTAAAAAGAATGAAATACCAAATTTATGAATATGAGGTGTTTGAATGGAAGTTGGGGTTGTTGAAAGCCAAGTGGAAAGAGGAGAGTATGCTGGATTCTGGTTGCGCTTTGGCGCGAATATTATTGATGGTATTATAATCGGGATCCCTACCGGAATCATATCGGTTTTTGTAAGTATTTTTTGGAGTGGAGCGATGATGGATTTACAGGAATCGACAATCGATCCTAACTACGAGGCATCATTGAGTGATATATTCGTTTTCATGGCCGGGGCCATTATCATTCTATTTTTATCTCTATTTATAAGCTTTCTTTACTATACTTTATTACATTCCTCGAAATGGCAAGGCAGTGTCGGAAAAATACTCCTGAATATTAAAGTGACGGATTTAAATGGAGAAAGAATTGGGTTTGGAAGAGCTACAGGGCGTTATTTTGCGACGATCATATCAGGGATGATCTTTTATATCGGTTATATCATGGCAGGGTTTACATCGAAAAAACAGGCACTTCACGATATGATTGCAGGAACAGTAGTAGTCAAAAAATGATCATGTGAAAAAGGGGACTCTGATATGAGTCCCCTCAGTTTGTAGACAAAAGGGGTTCGGAATTAAAACATTCCGAACCCCTTTTGAAATTTCCTTTGAATTTTGCTCAATATTAAGGAATTGGGTCTCTACGAGCCCACTATGTTAGGCCATTTTTGGACCTTGCCATGTCCAATTGGCCATCTTCTTTACATTCATGGCACCGAAAGTGAGCATCGCCTGCATCGACAATTTTTTAAGTCCCCTTAAAGTAGTCCAACGCATGCCATGCTTTTCTTTTGCATCTGCGAAAACACGCTCAATCATTTCTTTACGTTTCGCATAGATAGGTTTTACATCTGGATGATGACGCAGATGATCTGCTTCTTCCATATAATCTTGCCAAATATGATGTGTCACTACTTTTTGATGGTCTTTACTTTCGGTACACTTTGATAAAAATGGACATGTCACACAAATGTGTTTTGGTGATTTGTACTCGCGATAGCCCTCTTTATTCGTTGTTGAGTACTTTAAAATCTCGCCCGATGGGCAAAGGTAACAATCAAAATGTTCATCGTAAACATAGTCATGTTTGCGGAAGAATCCTTCTTTTGTTCGAGGACGTGTATACGGTAAAGCGTGTTATTTTATTACCAAATAAATAGCTTGTAATCGCCGGTGTTTTATAAGCTGCATCTGCGGCAACAGCTTCTGGTTTCCTGAATTTTTCAATTACTTGCCCAACAAGTGACTCTAAGATGTGACTATCATGCGTATTCCCAGGTGTTACAATTGTCCCCAGTACAAAACCGTTGCGGTCGGCAGCCGTATGAAATGAATAGTCAAACTGTTTTGTTCGTTCATCTTTGACATAGTAGCCACTCTCACGGTCAGTTGTACTTTGTTTAATTTCTTTGGTTTCTTCCTTATTATTAAGTTTATCTGGTGGAAAAGGTTTTTTATTATGGTTTTCACGGTCTTGATTTATTTCTTCTTGAAGTCGTCCTTGATACGCACGTGTTTCCTTCCGAACGATTTTCTTTTCAAATTTCCGCTTATTCGCACTGGCTTTCACATGTGTGGAATCGACAAATACGTGTTCTGCACTTATTAACTTTCTATCAGCAGCTGTCATTAAGATGCGATAGAAAATCTGTTCAAATAAGTCTGTATCTTTAAAGCGTCGCTCATAATTTTTCCCGAACGTTGAAAAATGAGGCACTTTATCATGAAAACCATAGCCTAAGAACCAACGGTAAGCCATATTTGTTTCAACTTCTTCAATCGTTTTACGCATTGAACGAATACCTAATGTATATTGAATGAATGTCAGTTTAACTAAAATAGCTGGATCAATACTTGGGCGTCCTACCTCTGAATACATATCTTTCACCAAGTCATATATGAATGAGAAGTCAATGGCGGCCTCCATATTACGAACCAAATGGTTCGCTGGACCAGTTGATCCAAAGTAATCATTTCAAGCTGATCTCGCTGAATAGAATCATGTTTAGAAAGCATCCTCATCACCTCAAGTTTTAATAGTTCCATTTTAAAACAAAAAATACTGTAGGCAAAAGAGGTTCTATCTAAATTTTATAACAAAGTTGATTGGAGCGGAAGGTGCGAGACTCCTGCGGGAAAAGCGCGTCTAGGGGAGACCCCGCAGGCGCAAGCCGAGGAGGCTCCCGGACCGCCCGCGGAAAGCGAGTGCCCTACGTTCCAATCAACGTTCAAATTGTACAAGCCATAAAAAAACTGTAGGCAAACTTGATTTTCATCGAGTTTGTCTACAGTCTGAGGGGACTCTGATATGAGTCCCCTTTTTTTGTTTAATCTCTTCTAGATTTTATTTTTCTTCCCATTGCACTAAACAAAAGAAGGATGTAGCCGAATTATTAGGTATGAGTGAATTCATTAATAATATCATCTTAGGCCTATTTGACCGAAATTTTTTTTCTTTTAGGTAACGGTATATTAGACATATATGAAGCGTAAGGGAAGGGCGAGATAAAGCAATGGAAGCAAATAAAGGGATTTTACTAGAAAGTGGAACGAATGAGCTAGAGATTGTTGAATTCGGCATCGGAAAGAATAAATTTGGCATTAATGTAATTAAGGTAAAGGAAATCATTAATCCTGTACATATCACACTTGTTCCTCATTCGCATCCAAATGTTGAAGGAATCATTGAGCTTCGAGGGGAGGTACTGCCGGTTGTAAATGTAGCGGATGCCCTAGGATTTCCCGCATCGGAAACACCAGAGCAAGATAAATTCATAGTCACTGAATTCAATCAGCAAAAAGTGGTGTTCCATGTCCATACGGTGACACAGATACACCGTATCTCTTGGACTCAAATCGAAAAGCCTTCGGATATGTATCAGGGATTGGAAAGTCAGATTATCGGGGTAATAAAATTAAACAGCGAAATGATTTTGTTACTTGATTTTGAAAAAGTAGTGGTTGAAATTAATCCGGATTCAGGAATCAGCGTCCAGCAGGTTAAAAAGCTAGGTAACCGGCAAAATTCAGAAAAGAGAATACTTATTGCAGAGGATTCTCCGTTACTGAGAAAACTACTGTTTGATACATTGACAGAAGCGGGGTTTAAACACCTAGTGTTTTATGAAAATGGGCTAGATGCTTTAAATTATTTAGAGAGTTTGATCGAATCGGGAAAGCAGGTTGTTGAAGAAGTGCAATTGGTGATTACCGATATTGAGATGCCTCAAATGGACGGTCATCATCTAACTAAAAGAATCAAGGAAAATAGCGAACTTACTGTATTACCAGTCATTATTTTCTCCTCATTGATTACGGAAAGCCTGCGCCATAAAGGGCAAGTCGTCAGGGCTGACGCACAAATCAGCAAACCTGAAATCGCTGCTCTAATAGATTTGATAGACAAATTTGCTTTATAGCATTGGGAAACGGGCCGAGGATGTATAACTCTCGGCCCGTTTTATTATCCAATTATTAACCCTTAATACTTGGAACCTTTTCCTAAAAAAGAGGAGGGGAATGGATTATGAAATGGCTGCTTGACCGGGGCCCGTCCGTAATGCCTTTTCTCAGTATTGGTTGAGTTCGGCTGCTTTTCACTTGCTTGTCCAACGTAAGATTGTAAGATTTGCTTTGCCTTGGATAATGACAAGGCGGCTTTAGGGTTCCGTATGGATGCTGCCCGGCTACCGAGGTGGGGTAGATTTTTCAAATCGTCCTTAGTAGGAGGTAGGTGAAAAACATATGATCCGCATTCGACAATTACGTCGGATTGTTGTGCGGCAAAGCGAGGGTTATCAGAGAAATGAAGTCCAATCTTCTTCGCTTTTCCTTCTTGCATTAGCTTGTTTAATGCAAGCCGTTTTAAATTATATAAATTTTTAGGCTCCAATGCAGCCTTCGCATGCTTATTTACAATAAACACGGCCTGGGCAAGGGAGTTAATCGAAAACTCATCCATTTCAGAATGTCCTTTCGTTTGGTTCATTATAGAAACTCCTTTTCTTCATAAGGTGAGAAGGAAAGAAACATGTTTCCTTCAATAATTTCCTGTTTTTATAGTAATAATAAATAGAGACGGCGTGCCTAAGAGCCTGATTATAATATGAAATAAATGCATTTACATCCTAGAGTATGACAATCCATTCCCAACACTTTACCATCTATGCATTTCATATTATACCACTTCAAAATATATAAGGAAGTAAAATTCGATTCACACTAATCATTCACTAAGAATGATGACTAGAGAAACATGTGTACAACTAGATGGAAAAGAAAAAAGAAGGCGTTTCATGACGCCTTCTGTGCAATCGTTAATGAGTATATATATTAATATTTTCAGACACTCCAGCCTGTGCTTGTGCCTGTGCGCCAAATTGTTGCGGATAGCCCTGAAAACCTTGATAAGCAGGATAAACAGGATAAGGAGGATAAGCGGGCGGATAGGGAGGGGGATATGGCGGGTAATATGGACGGTTGTTGAATAGCAAGGGACCTATTGCTAATCCTGCAACAAAAGCAACAGGAGCTAATAAAGGAAAGAAAGGAAAGAAACGTTCGTCATTCCAATGTTCAGGTCCGTATTCATTTCCGTATTCATTCGCGTATGCATTTCGGTATTCATTCTGTAGCATTATAGTTTGTGGATACGGGTAGTAAGGAAAATACTGTGTTTGCATAAATAGCCTCCTTTTCTCAAATTCTTTACATAGTATGGTTTTTTTTCAGAAAAGAGCCTGTATCATCTTAATCTGTTATAATGAATCTACTTGTGAGGAAAAATTTGAGGTGATTACAATGTTACGGTTTAAAAGTGTTTTGGCCGTAGGTTTTGGAGGAGCAGTTGGAGCGTTGCTACGTTATTTAATTATCGTAACAACTGCCCATTCCTTTTTCCCATTTGGGACCCTCTTAATTAATATAGTAGGAAGCTTTATACTTGGATTGATAAACGGCCATTGTGCCACAAAGAAAAATTCGCTTGTTTTTTTAGCCTTGGGCAGTGGGCTTTGTGGTGGATTCACCACGATGTCCACATTTTCACAGGAAATAGTGAATCTTTTGCAGATATCCTTGATTTATACAGGAATGTATCTGGGAGCCACGGTTTTATTTGGTTTAATTGCCGGTTTTCTCGGACTGAGCTTTTTTGAAAGACGAAGAGGTGAGACCGTTTGATTCAGGTTCTTTCAGTTTTTATCGGAGGTTTTTTTGGTGCTGCCTCGAGGTATGTATTACAGATTATTTTTAATAAGCTATTGCCAATAGGCTCGATCCCTATTAGTATTTTACTGATAAATCTTATAGGCTCTTTTGGTTTAGGAATCATCTTTCCAAATAAAGATGGCTGGACTTTATCGTTGCAAGCTTTTCTTACAATTGGTTTTTTAGGAGCATTTACGACATTTTCCACATTCAGTATGGAAACGCTCGAACTTATGAGAAAACACCGTTACATAGAAAGTCTGATCTATGTAACAGTGTCGGTTTTAGGGTGTATTGGTACTTTCCTTTGTGGCTATTTAATTATGATATAACCTTTTATTTTGTTTATATCATGTCTTTAGGTAAAAAAATCCTAGTTTTTCAATTATTCTTCTAATGCTATAATTCAAAAGGATACATTAAAAATAATTAAGAGTAACCAGTTGTTTTCTTCGCACAGGTTTAGTTAATAAGTCTGGCGACTTTCCCCTGTGTTCTTTTCATCTCACTATTCTGCCTGAAATTCATAAATTGTTAACTCAGGACGTGAAAGAAAACGATACGGAAGTCGAGTTGTGCCAAGCCCTCTATTAACATGCAACGTTAACGAATCAATTTCATACGTGCCTTCACGATACTTTTCTGCATATGGGGGAGTGACAAGGGCTCCTGCAAAAGGAATTTGTACTTGACCGCCATGACTGTGACCGCTTATTTGATATTTGATATTGTACTTACTTGACGTGTCAGCAAGGTCAGGAGCGTGCGAAAGCATAATGATGAACACTTCTTCTGGAATTCCTGAAAGGGCTTTTTCAAAATCTGGTTGTCCAAGCATCGCATCATCTACCCCGGCTATGTAAATTTCTTCAGCCGTTAGTAATGAAATCTTAGTAGAGGTATTTTGCAACATGGTAAAATGGGATTTTTTCATGATATCTCTGTATATCTCAGAGCCATACCCCCCATGATCATGGTTACCGTAGATGCAGAACTTTCCAAGAGGCGCTTTGAGCTGATTTAAAACAGGCGGGATTTTCTGTTGAGCACTGTATTTATTAGGCTCGTCCATTAAATCTCCGGTAAATAAAATAACATCCGGATCTAATTGGTTTATCTTATTGACAATTGCTTGTAAATCATTAAGCTGAAATTGGAAGCCTAAATGAGTGTCACTGAATTGAATCATTTTCATACCATGAAAACCTTTTGGGATAAGAGGGTGGCTGATAATGTTATGCTTGATTTCTAACCATTTTGGTTCCACATTGTGGGCATAGTACCCTCCGCCAATACTTAATCCGGTTACGGTAGCCAAAGTGCGAAGGCCTTTTTTTAAGAATGTTCTTCTGGAAATGGATTCACTCAAATTAATCAACCTATCTAATTTTAAAATGTTACTTCCTCATATTAACAAACAATATACATAAAATGAAGAAAATATCTTCTATACGCATATGAAAAACATGTAAACTGGAGTTTAAGAATATCCGGTTTTAAATTGAACATCTATACGGAGGTAACATGATGATCGAACCAATGTTTATTACACTGATTATACTTCTATGCGCAATTGCGCTTTTTATACAAGGGAAATTTCGCGCGGATTTAATTGCACTTGGTGCACTTGCAATATTGGGATTACTGGGAATACTTACTTTGGACGAACTTATAGCTGGCTTTGCAAATCAAGTCGTAATAATGCTTGCGGGATTATTTATCGTAGGGGCTGGTCTGTTAAATACAGGAATTGTAGAGAAAGCGGGAAATAAGCTATTAGGCTTCTGTGGAGGAAGCGAATGGAAATCGCTGTTAATTGTCATGGTGACGGCAGGAATTTTAAGTGCGTTTTTAAGTGGCGCAGGTATTGTTTCCATTTTTCTCCCACTCGTAATGAGTATGGCTTTACAACAAAAAACAAGCCCAACAAGGTATTTATTGCCACTTGCCTATGCATGCAGTATCGGTGGGCTGTTAACACTGACTGGAACACCTTCCAATATGATTGTAGCTGATGTATTAAAGCAAAATGGTATAGAAATTTTATCATTCTTTGATTTTACACCAATAGGCTTAATCGCTTTTGCATCGGGTCTATTCTTTATGTTAACACTTGGCCGTCTGTTACTGCCGGAAAAAACAATTGCAGCCAACAATAGTGTAAAGGGGTTGTCTGCAGGGGAACTTGCTGGTATGTACAAAGTGTATGACCGTTTGCATTATCTGCACATACCTGCTACTTCCGATATTGTTGGAGAAAGGTTGTCCGACCTACAGCTTCCTATTCAGTATGAATTGACTTTGATTGAGATTCAGCGGAAACCAAAAGAAAAGCAATTGCCGCTGTTGCAAAAACAACTAACGATATCGGCCAGAGCGGATGAAGTACTTCATCCTGATGATATTATTTTGGTGTTTGGAGAAGAAGAAAGTGTTGAGAGATTGGCGCTTAATTATGAACTAGAGTTTAAACACTTTAATACTGAACAAATAAAAAAACATTTTCTGAGCAGTAGATTTGGATTGACTGAAATTTTGATTGTTCCGAATTCGGATTATGAGAATCAGACACTAATTGACGTTCATTTTCGTGAAAAATATCAATGTAATGTATTGGCAATTAATCGGAATGGTGAATATATTCAAGCGGATGTTGGTACTGAACGGCTAAAACCAGGTGATGCAATTCTGATACACGGAGAATGGGAAAACATTGAGAGGATCTCCTCGGATTTACAGGATGTTATTGTTATAGGCAGCACCTCAGAAGATGGATTAACTGTCGAATCTAAGGCAAAAACATGGATTGCTTTATTCATTACTGCACTAATGGTTATTCTTTTGTCAATAGAGTCTATTCCTGCTGTTCTATCGGTATTGACTGCTGCTTTGTTGATGGTTGTCACCGGCTGTGTCCGTTCCATGGAAGATGCCTATCAAAAGATAAATTGGGAGCCTGTTCTATTAATTGCAGCTATGTTCGGAATAACAGCTGCATTGGACAATACTGGTGGCGTGAGAATGATAAGTGATTGGCTGGCAGTGCTATTCAGTAATATCGGTGCACATGGTGTATTAGCTGTTTTTTATCTCCTGACTCTGATTTTGAGCCAGTTTATCCCGTATGGAGCAGCGACAGTGATCATGGCACCTATTGCTTTAACGTCCGCAGTGAATCAAGGAATTGATCCTGTTCCTGTGTTTCTATGCCTTGCTGTTGCAGGCAGTCTGTCGTTATCCACTCCAAGGGTTGCTACGACGAATGCCCTTGTTATGACAGCAGGCGATTATAAGTATAAGGACTTTATTCTGATTGGGATTTCAATACAAGTCTTTATTGGTGTTATTATGGTCATCACGATTCCATGGTTTTTCCCGTTTTAATGCAAAAGGCATTGTTCTGTTAATGGACAATGCCTTTTTTCATTGGAAACATTTTTTATATGAAAAATGTTTGGATGAGGAAAATATTACTAAAATAAAATGGAGTTATTGGGTAGGAACTAAAAATTATTTATTATCAATACTAGAAACTAATGGTATAATTTTTGCATATTGGTGTTTCGTAATTAGGGGGAATACATCATGGATGCAGAAAAAATATTAAAGAATTTAGACAGGGTGACACCATTCTTTCAACCGATTTTCAGCGCAGATCAACATCAGGTTATCGGATATGAAATTTTAGGACGCTATGAGGAACAGTCAGAATATAACAGTCTTGGCACATTTTTTCACGATTCTTCTGTGCCGGAAGAGTATCGAGTAGAAGTGGATAATTACGTTCTAGAAATAGCCCTTGAAAGAATAAAAGACTATGGAGAAGACTTTCTAATCTTTATTAACAGAGATCCGAATTTGCTTATGCTGGATCATGGAGAAGAGTTCATGGAGATTTTGCATCGTCATTTTCAACCTGAAGAAATGCATCGGATTGTTCTGGAATTATCAGACACTATCAGTGCGGAAAACTTTGATCCTTTACAGCATGTACTCGCTTACTTTAAAACATATGGCATCAAAATAGCTTTCGATCATTTAGGGCAAGATACCAAGCTTGACCAAATTGCACAGATTTCTCCGAATATTTTAAAAGTTAACTTAAACCAGCTCCGTATTTCAGGTGGAGATGCATATCAGGTCATCCTTTTTTCTCTGAGCATGCTTGCTCGTAAAATCGGCGCCAATTTATTGTTTGAAAACATTGAGTCTGAATACCAACTCCGCTTTGCCTGGAAGAACGGAGGCCGTTATTATCAAGGTTATTTTTTGGCGAAACCGGACGGCGAGTTCATTAATAAAGATTTACTTCGTGAAAAATTCCATCAAGAATGCCAGTCCTTTATTTCATTGGAAACAAAAAAGCTGGAAGCTGTTTATCAAAAGACTTTGCAATTTAATGAAAATATGCAAACCTTTTTAAAACAGCAAAAACGGGTTGGCTCGCATGAAGAATTTCTCGGAATTTTGGCAAAAAAATTAGATTCCGTAGGTTTCCGTCTTTATATTTGTGATGAAGAGGGCTATCAAAAATCGCCTAATATCCTTAATAAGGACGGGCAATGGATAGTCCAGCCTAATTATATGAATAAAAATTGGAGCTGGCGACCTTATTTTCTAGAAAATATCGTCAAGATGCGCAATGAAAAAAAAGGAATTCTATCTGATTTATACAGTGATATTGAAACGGGGGAAACCATAAGAACCTTTTCTTATCCCTTGAATAATAAGGAATACATATTCTTTGATCTATCATATAGCTATCTTTACGAAAATGAAGCTTTGTTATAAAAACAACTAGTGTATATAATTGCTCAAAATGTGTAACGATAAGCAAAAGTAATGCGCTTGGAGGAGACATATTTTGAGCACGTATATCTGGATTCTACTCATAGTCGTAATAGTCATGGCTTTATATCTTCTCTTTTATACATATTCTGTAGCAAAGACACAGAAAGTAAAAGGGAGATATGATTCAAGTATCGATGAATCTGTTAAAGAACATCCTTATTTAAGGAACCCGGTTTTTGTTTCTCTCTTCATTGGAACAATTTTAATTGCCGGTATTATTTTTTACTATGCATTTCAATAAAAGAGAGAGAAGAAGATTTCAGTACAATGGAATCTTCTTTTTTAATACAAAAAAGTAAAACGCGTTTAATTAGATTTCAGAATAATCTGTTTTCTATAATTTTTGTGGTTTAGCTTTGTTCTGTACGGGTATTGAAAAGCATAGACAATAAACGTAACCATTCGAAGACAATCTATAACTAGGAGATGATAGTATGCGGACATATTTAATTGCGTGCTTGGCCGGTGTTTTTCTTTTTATAGGAGGAGGGTTCACAGTTTCTGCGGAGGGTTTACATAGAGAGGAAGTGTTCTCTTTAGTACAGGAGGCACTGGTGAATCAAGGATCAATCAGTGAGGAAGTACGCACGAAAAAAGCAATTAAAGAGAAATTGTATACCCATTTTACCGAGAATTTCACCGAGAAGTTTGTGGAAGCGAATGTGGTGAAAGTTGATGGAGGGTTTGCTGCATATGGTTCTGATTTTGCTCCCTATTATATCCCATTTTTTAGTTACAATGAGAATACAGAAGTCGTATATGGGAAAAGTGGTGAATTCATTTATGTTCAGGAAGAATTTCCTGTATCAGAGGATGGACCTGTATCATCGGGAAAACATATTGAATCGGTTACTTTGAAAAAAGAGAATAACGAATGGAAGGTAGCGGACGTGATGTATGAAAGTGAAAATCTAAAATAAAGAGCACACCAAAGAAAAGGCTCTTTTGTAGTCGTCCAAATATTTGCAGAAAATGGGGGAAGTTAAAAGTTAAAAAAGTCTAAAGGAGGTTCAAACCTTCTTTAGACTTTGTGTTGTTAAATATTCAGTTCTTTTTTGATTTCTTCGAGTTCAAAGCCGATGATGGCTTTTCCATCAATAACGACAGTTGGCGTTGAATAAGCGCCATATTTATTTGTTAGTTCCTTACGTGCATTCCCATCTGCTTTAATATCTTTTTCTTTATATATGATATTGTTATCATCAAAGAACATTTTCATGATCTTGCAGGGAGGGCAATCCGGTTGTGTATAAAGTGTAACGTCTTTCATTTCATTCCTCCAAGTATGTGCTTTAAGTGAGTACTTTCTCATTATAGAGAATGTCATTCCTTTTGAATAGAGATATACATTATATGTCTGGTCTATTTATTCTTTTCGCGTTTTACCAAGTAGTCAATCAAACCCATTGAAGAGACGTTAATGTCCAGGCGAATTATTTCAAAAACAGAATGATCCTTAGTGATGCCTATTTCTCCTAAATGAGAAGCGACTGTATTGAAAATATTTTTGCTGGTTGCGGCGACCTGTTCCTTAAAACTTGCGTATTCCTTGAAGGCTGCTTCTGCTGTCTCAACAAAGATAGGTAACCAGTAATGAAGTTGCTTATAAACCTCGTTTGGATCTTCTGATACGCCATAATGGCCAAAATATATACGTTCAACGCCAATGCTTGCATACAGGTCTGTTGCAGCAAGCATCGCTTCAGGATTAAATTGATTTGGTGATGTGGAAGGTAAGTAAAACTCAATGCCATCTTCATGGAGTTCACGATAATAAATACCTACCGTGTCACCGGAAAACATACCTTTTGAAACCGAATCGAATATACTCAAATGGTGATTTGCATGCCCTGGGGTATCATAAAAGGTCAATGTAGACGAATCGCTCGTTTGAAGAGATTCCCTATCTTGTTTAATAATCATCTTATCATGTGGTATAGGCAAAATCGGATTAAAAAGCTTGTTGAATTCTTCAGCATAGACAGCTTTAGCTCCAGCGATCAATCTTGTCGGGTCTTCCAGATGTCGTGCTCCTTTTGGATGAACAATCACCTTGGCATTCGGGCAATGTTGTAAAAAAAGTCCAGCTCCTCCTGCATGGTCCAAGTGAATATGGGTAAGAATGATATATGTAATATCCTCGGGGGCGATTCCCAGGTCATCAAGTCCCTTTAACAAATGGGGGATAGATGGGCTGGCGGATGTTTCAACTAAAGTTATATCCTTATCTGCAATTACATATATACCTGTCCGATTCTTTCTATTCAAATCAAAACCATCTATTAAATAAATGCGATTACCAAGTTCACTAAAGTTTTGCATTAGAATCTACCTCCAGAAAATTTTTTATGTACAAAATCCAATCCTTATTTTATTCTGTTAATAGTGCCATGTAAAGAATGAAGTTTTAAATTATTCTGAATTTATTTCAGCGTGGCTACTGGATAGAAAAGTATGGTATAGTGAAACCTACCGAAAAGGTTTTATTCAGAAAGGAGAGTGAGTATGTCTCAATTACAGGGCATTCTTACCAGATTAAAAAGTCTTCAAGAGCAAGCAAAGGAATCTGAATCTGCTCAGCGTTTTTTTGAAATAGATGGCGTGAAAAAATGCCAGGTTACATATTTCAGCAAAACAGAAATGTTCGAGCTTGAAGTATACAGTGATAAAGGGAAATCATCAAAATATCAATTCGATAATATTGATATGATTACCATTGAAATCTTTGATCTTCTTCAATCTTAAAAAAATTACGAAAAAAGCCGCATTCCTTTTGGGAATACGGCTTTTTATTATTTAAAAAGCAACTCACTTTTTCCTTCGTGTATGAAGAAGGGATTTTTACGACACCTTAATAATTGGAGGGATGTAAATGAAAAATCCTATGGTAATATGCCCTGCTTGCGGTGAGGAAAGGGAAATGGCGGATGTATTGACGGCACAGTCCAACCAAAATGTAATATATCAATGCCCGGAATGCGGTTTTAAACAGGTTAACATTAAAACTAGTAAAGGCTAAGTATTTCTTTCGAGAATCCTCAGTTTAGGATTTTATAGGTATTGGAATGAGTCTTTTCTGCTTACATATGTTAAACTAGAACAGAGCTGTATATAAAAACATATGGTAAGGGGTTTTAACATGATCGGTACTCATGATGGGGATTTATTGGCATCCAGCGTGAAAGACTTAATGATTTCTTCTGAACGCGTGGCCCACGTGCAGGTAACCAATAATTTAGAACATGCACTATTGGTATTAACAAAGAGCGGTTATACGGCCATTCCTGTGTTAGATCCGATGTATAAACTGCATGGCTTAATTAGCACACCAGTCATTCTTGACTCGATTTTGGGACTGGAACGAATTGAATTTGATAATCTAGAGAGTAAAAAAGTTTCGGAAATTATGAATATAGACATACCTCGCCTGCATATTGAAGATACCCTGACTAAAGGTGTAGAATTGTTAATTGACCATCCGTTTGTCTGTGTGGAGAATGATGAACATCTTTTTGAAGGAATCCTAACGAGAAGAGCTATCTTAAAAAAAGTATTTAAACAAATTACATTACCTGAATAAATATGTCAAGGCTAAACAGTACGGTTTACCTAAAACTCGCCAATTGGCGAGTTTTCTTGTTTTTTACATATTCCATGCAGAGTGTGGTAAACCCTAGAAAGAGCTATTACATATTTAAGAAAGGATGCGGAAATTGGTACAAGCAGTAAATACTTCGGAAGTACAGAATAAAAAATTGAAACGTCCATTCATCCTCGCTGCCATCATGATGGCTATGTTTATGAATGCGATTGAAGGAACTATCGTTTCGACGGCAATGCCGGCTATTGTCAGTGATTTGGGTGGTTTTTCTCTTTATAGTTGGGTGTTTTCTGGATATTTGCTAATGAACGCCGTGACTGTTTTAATTTATGGAAAGCTCTCCGATATCCTTGGGAGAAAACCTGTTTTATTATTTGGAATTATTGTCTTCTTAATTGGTTCCATCCTCTGCGGTTTCGCCAATTCGATGACGGAGCTCATTATTTATCGCTTTGTACAGGGTTTTGGGGCGGGGGCAGTAGCACCTGTAGCTTCAACAATAGTGGGGGATATTTATAAAAATGAAGAGAGGGCCCGTGTTCAAGGGTATTTATCAAGTGTATGGGGCATTTCAGCAGTAATAGGGCCGGCCTTAGGGGGCTTGATCGTTGAATCACTTACATGGAAGCTTGTATTTTGGGTCAACATTCCTCTTGGCTTACTATCTTTTGTAGGGATTTGGTTCTTCCTTCATGAAAATATCGAAAAGAAAAAACGTGATATTGATTACTTGGGTGCAACGCTATTGACGTTATCGATATCCACCCTTATGGTGGTATTCGTACAAGGAGGCGTAAAGTGGTCTTGGGCTTCTACACCGGTCGTCTCTCTTGTAATAGTGGCTGTTATAGCCTTTGTCTTGTTTATTGTCCAAGAAAAGAGGGCATCCGAACCGATGATGCCATTTGAAATCTGGCAGGAGCGCTCCATCTTAATCGCAAATCTTGTTTCCTTGACAACAGGGGTGATGATGATTGGATTATCGAGTTTTCTTCCGACATTTGTTCAGGGAGTGATGGAACGTTCTCCAACAGTAGCCGGTTTTACACTAACCGCCATGTCAATTGGCTGGCCGATTGCATCCATGTTTTCAGGCAAACTGTTGTTGAAAATAGGTTTTAAGACAACTTCGCTTCTTGGAGGATGTTCGTTAATCCTCGGAAGTTCGATTTTAGTATTGATGAAGCCCGAGGCAGGGCCGCTTATCGCTGCGATGGGATCCTTCTTTGTCGGTGTGGGGATGGGCTTGACCTCAACTTCCTTCATTGTTGTTATTCAGAAAACGGTCAGTTGGGAACGTAGAGGGATTGCGACTGCTTCGAATATGTTCATGCGTAATTTAGGAAATACGGTTGGAGCGGCCTTGCTAGGGGGAATTATGAATACAAGGCTGCAGGCATATTTAAACGAGCATGCACCAGCCAATTCGGGAGTGACAATTGACACCGCAAATAAGCTATTGAACAGTAAAGAAAGGGCTTTGCTTCCTGAAAATGTTGTGAAGGTTTTGCAAGAAGGACTCACATTGTCGCTACAAACGATTTATCTCATTGTCCTAGTCTTTTCTGTAATTAGCTTCGTCTTACTGACAAGACTACGTAAGAAACAGTAGACCTATGGTAAGAGGCAGTCTCACTAAAAGAGGTTGCTTTTTTTGTGTGTTAAGAAATGACAACGCGAATAATTAGTTGGATCAATAAAGCAATAGTTACCGTATGTAAAATGAATTTAAGCTGACGGGTAGAGATTTTTTTGGCAACACGTAAGGCGAGCTGTGGTCCGGTAAGGGACGCAATTGTGTAATAAATGGCAATTTCCCATACAATATTACCGGAAATAAAGTAGGTAATGAAAGCTGCTGTACAGCTCATAAAAGTTTGAAATCTGGTAAAGACAAGAGATTGAAGGTAAGTTGCACCATTACGTAAAAAGGTATACATAAGCATCGTTGCCTGGTCCGGTCCGAACATTCAGTCATATACACTGATTCCAAAAAGAGAAGGGTAAACTTTTTTCGGGAGATGCCATTCAACATTACTCGATGGCTTTGGTTTCTTAATGAAATTCATAATTAAAGCAAATGTCAAAAGAAAAATCGCTAACAAATTTATCGTCTTTTCTGTGAAAGAAATTGGCCAGCAAGCCGCCACAAAGGCCTCCAATAAGGCAAACGGAATTAATTTAAGGGCATCCTTCAGTTTAAGTTTTTTTCTTTAAATAAAAACCTGAAAAAGAAGAGAATATACTTGAAAAATTGACAGAGCCAATGACCTGATGGATTGGGATGCCAATCAAAAGAAGTGAAGGCATACCAATTAATCCGCCGCTTCCGGCCAATGTGCCTATACAAAGGATGCTGAAAAACTGATTATCAACAATAAAATGATCGTCATGGGTATCACTCCATTTCTTTTCACTTGTATTATAAGCGGACTTTGTTGATAATTAAATTTAAATAAATTAAATCATTAAGATAAGAATTAATTATCAAGAGGCTGGTGTGTATGTCATTTTCAGAATTTCATTTATTATCCGTACTTGCTCAGGAAATGAATATGAGAAAAGCAGCTGAGCGGTTATTTGTTTCCCAACCAGCGTTATCTCAGCGTTTACAAACGATTGAAAAGGAATGGGGATCAAAGCTTTTTCTCCGATCTCAAAAAGGGCTTTCGTTGACACCTGCTGGAGAAGCAGTTATTCGTTTGGCCAATGAAGTTTTAGAAAAAGAAGAAAAGGTTAGGGAAAGTATCCAGGCTATGGATCATGAAGTATATGGTACTTTGAAAATTGCCTGTGCCTCGATAGTCGGACAGAATTGGCTGCCTCAAGTTTTGAAAAAGTTTGTCCAAAAATATCCGTATGCCAAAATCTCTTTAATCACGGGCTGGAGCAGTGAGATTTTAAAGTCCTTGTATGAAGGCCAAGTACATGTCGGCATCATTAGAGGAGCACCAGATTGGAAAGGGGTAAAACAGCATTTATTTACCGATATGCTGTATTTGGTCGACACTGAAATGAAGGAACTGAACCAAGTATTCGAAACAGACCGGCCATTCATTCAGTTTAAAAGCGATTCAAACTATTATCAGGAAATTCAGGATTGGTGGCATCGGCAATTTAAAACGACCCCCAAAAACACCATCGTGGTCGATCAAATCGAAACATGCAAACAAATGGTATTTAATGGGATAGGATATGCTATCCTCCCAGCAATTACTTTACATGATAAAGATACAAATATTTTCAAAATCCCCCTTTTAGATGGGCAAAATCATTCAATTGAACGAGATACTTGGCTTTGTGGCTATGATTCTGCTTTTCAGCTTAAGCAGGTCCAAGCATTCACAGAAGTAGTAAAAGAACATATTCGGGACCAAGGAATGTTATAGCTCATTTGACGAAAATGTCAATAGGGTAGAATAATATATAACAATGAATTCAACTTGTCTTGCCGGCAGTTGTCTGGTAAATTTAAGACGAGTAATGATACATATTTAGGAGGTTTTTCCGAGAATGAATAAAATGGATGCAAATGAAATTATTTCTTTTATCTCAAATAGTAAAAAGTCAACACCTGTAAAGGTATATATCAAGGGTGAATTAGAAGGCATAGATTTTGGTCAGGCTTCTAAAACTTTCATTACAGGTAATACCGGAGTTGTATTCGGTGAGTGGTCTGAAGTTGAAGTGGCTATTGAGACAGCTGGAACAAAAATTGAGGATTATGTAGTTGAAAACGACCGTCGTAATTCTGCTATTCCTTTATTGGACTTAAAAGGCATCAAAGCTCGTATCGAGCCTGGCGCAATAATCCGTGATCAAGTGTCAATCGGAGATAACGCAGTAATCATGATGGGTGCATCGATTAATATTGGATCTGTTATTGGTGAAGGTACAATGATTGACATGAACGCAATACTTGGCGGACGTGCAACAGTGGGTAAAAACTGTCACGTAGGTGCAGGTGCTGTTTTAGCGGGTGTTATTGAGCCTCCTTCCGCGCAACCAGTTATATTAGAAGACGATGTATTAATCGGAGCTAATGCGGTTGTTCTTGAAGGTGTAAAAATCGGTCAAGGTTCAGTTGTAGCGGCCGGCGCAATTGTAACGAAAGATGTTCCTCCATACTCGGTGGCTGCGGGTATCCCAGCTAAAGTGATTAAACAAATTGACGAAAAAACTAAATCTAAAACTGAAATCATGCAAGAACTTCGTCAACTTTAATTTCTAAAGTAAATAGGTATCAAGAGCGTGGATAACTATATCCACGCTTTCTGTATAGGGAGGGAATAAGATGGAAACAAGTCCGTTTACCGCAATCCGGCGTGATTTGCATAAAATACCGGAAATAGGTTTTCAAGAATTTAAAACGCAGCAATATCTACTGAATTACATAACGAATTTGGCGTCAGAGCGAATGGAAATAGAAACTTGGAGAACAGGAATATTTGTAAAAATAAATGGACGGAACCCAAGAAAAATAATCGGCTATCGTGCTGATATTGACGGTCTACTGATTAAAGAGGAAACTGGATTACCTTTTACTTCTCATCATGAAGAATATATGCACGCTTGCGGCCATGATTTTCATATGAGCATAGGTCTAGGTGTTTTAACATATTTTGTAGAAAACCCTATTGATGATGACTTACTATTTATTTTTCAGCCGGCGGAAGAGGGGCCTGGTGGAGCTGAACCGATGCTGAAATCCGATACGATGAAAAAATGGAAACCGGATATGATCCTTGCCCTGCATATAGCTCCAGAGTATCCGGTTGGAACGATTGCGGTTAAAGAAGGACTTTTATTTGCTAACACTTCTGAATTATTTATTGACTTGAAAGGGAAAGGTGGGCATGCTGCGTATCCTCATCATACAAATGATATGGTCATCGCTGCCTGCTCACTTGTCGGGCAACTGCAAACTATCGTTTCCCGCAATGTGAATCCGCTTGATTCTGCTGTCATAACTGTTGGAAAGATTACTGGAGGCACAGTCCAAAATATCATTGCTGAGACAGCGCGCTTAGAAGGGACAATACGCACGTTGAATCCTGAATCAATGGTAAAGGTTAAGTCGCGAATTAAAGCACTTGTAGATGGTATTCAAGCTGGTTTTGAATGCGTGGCAGAGATTGACTATGGTGCGATGTACCATCAGGTGTATAATGAGGAGCAGTTAACGCAGGAATTTATGGAATATACTGAGCAGTCATCTGAGGTCCATTTATATCGCTGTACTGAAGCGATGACTGGTGAAGATTTTGGGTATATGCTAAAAGAAATTCCAGGTTTCATGTTCTGGCTAGGGGTTTCATCCGAATACGGATTGCATCACGCTAAGTTAGATCCGGATGAAAAAGCGATTGAACTTGCCATCAATCATTTAACAAAATATTTAACGTATAAAGGGAATAAGGCTTAATTGCTTTTCTGTACTAGAATAGGGAGTATGCTTTAAGGAGCGGGACCCTGTATATCCTAATAGAACGAAAGATGTTGGAGGGGTTACTGTGAAAAAGGAATTTGCAGTCATTGGACTTGGCCGTTTTGGCGGCAGTATAGTCAGGACACTAGCTGAAGAAGGTTTAGGAGTTCTGGCTATTGATGCAAATGAAGATCGTGTCAATGAATTCGCCAGAATTGCTTCACATAGCGTAGTAGGGGATACGACTGATGAAAGTGTGCTCAGAAACATTGGAATTCGTAATTTTGATCACGTC
This sequence comes from Peribacillus sp. NPDC096540, assembly GCF_050278525.1. Lineage (NCBI taxonomy): Bacteria > Bacillati > Bacillota > Bacilli > Caryophanales > Bacillaceae > Peribacillus > Peribacillus sp. NPDC096540. Next base: position 312,454 of record NZ_JBNNTG010000002.1, read on the forward strand.
ATTGTAGCGATCGGTGAAAATATTCAGGCGAGCATTTTGACGACTCTTATGCTTAAAGAACTGGGTGTCAGCAATGTGACGGTAAAGGCGCAGAACGATTATCATGAGAAGGTACTACGTAAAATTGGTGCTGACTTTGTTGTGCATCCGGAAAGAGATATGGGGAGAAGGATTGCCCATAATATCGGGTCTAATAATATTCTCGACTATTTGGAGCTTTCTGATGAACACTCCATTGTTGAAATTGTAGCAAGCCAAAAGATGAATGGAAATTCAATATTTGATCTTGATATCCGCGCTCACTATGGGCTGAATATTGTCGCTATTAAAAGGGGAAATGAAATCAATGTCTCTCCACAAGCAAACGATTTAATTCATAAAGGCGATATATTAATAGTTATTGGAGCAGATTCCGACATCAATCGTTTTGAAAAAAAGATTGTAGAATAAAATAAAATTGAGTCCTGTTCCATACAAACAGGCTCACTTCTTTAGAAAGGTTTTAACCTAGAGTGTATGTAGAATGTAAGGAAATAGATGTAAACAAAAAAAGCCTCAGCCAGGGTAATGGCTGAAGGCTTTTTTTGTTTATTGAACCTCCATGATGATCGGTAGGATCATAGGGCGGCGTTTTGTTTTTTCATATAAGAATGGAGACAAGGTATCTGTAATTTCATTTTTAATTTCAGACCATTGAGTAGTTTTGCGATCCATTACTTTATTCAGATGCTTAGTGATTAATGACTGAGCATCGCTGATAAGGTCTCCAGATTCTCTCATATAGACAAATCCACGTGAGATGATGTCCGGACCGGATGTAATTTTGAATTCCTTCATATTAATGCTGACAACGACCACGACAAGACCTTCTTCAGAAAGAATCCGACGGTCGCGTAAAACGATGTTGCCGATATCGCCGATGCCGCTTCCATCAATATAAACCGAACCTGAAGGGATTTTCCCAGCGATTTGTGCTGTGTTCTCACTTAACGAAAGCACTTCACCATTATCCATAATAAAGCAGTTTTCTTCAGGAACACCGCAATCAATTGCATGGCGGGCATGAAGTTTCTGCATCCGATATTCACCATGAATTGGCATGAAGAATTTTGGCTTAATTAAACGAAGCATTAGTTTTTGTTCTTGCTGGCCGCCATGCCCGGATGTATGAATATCATTTAATGGACCTGAAATGACGTCTGCTCCAGCACGATATAGTTGATTAATTGTTCTAGAAACACTGATTGTGTTACCTGGAATAGGTGAAGAAGAAAACACAACTGTATCACCAGGAATAATTTGGATTTGACGGTGAGTGCCGTTTGCAATCCGAGAAAGGGCTGCCATTGGTTCACCTTGGCTACCTGTACAAAGAATAGTTACTTTGTTAGCAGGCATCCGATTTAATTGCTGTACATCAATAAATGTATCTTTAGGAGCTACGATATAACCAAGATCTTGACCAATAGCAATAGCTGAATCCATGCTACGGCCGAAAACAGCAATTTTACGGCCATTTGCTACAGCTGCTTCTACTACTTGTTGAAGACGATGGATGTTTGATGCGAATGTTGCAAAAATAATCCGGCCGTCCACTTTACGGAAAATGTCTTGAATGGTATCGCCAACGCGGCTTTCAGACATCGTGAAGTTCTGTACTTCACTATTCGTGCTGTCTGATAGTAAGCACAATACGCCTTCTTTACCGATTTCCGCCATCTTTGTCAAGTTGGCAGGTTCTCCTACAGGTGTAAAGTCGAATTTAAAATCACCAGTATGAACAATTTGTCCAGGCGGTGTTTTGACAACGATTCCATAAGAATCCGGGATACTATGAGTTGTGCGGAAGAAAGAGACCGAAGTTTTCCGGAACTTAATTACCTCATCTTCACTGATTTCGATCATGGTTGTCTGACGTAAAAGACCGTGTTCTTCCAATTTATTACGAAGTAATCCAAGTGCTAGCTTACCGCCATATACAGGGACATTCACTTTTCTTAATAAATAAGGAATCCCGCCAATGTGGTCTTCATGGCCATGAGTGATGAAGACACCTTTAATTTTATCTACATTTTTCTCTAAATAGCTGTAGTCAGGAATCACATAGTCAATTCCGAGAAGTTCGTCTTCCGGAAATTTAATTCCAGCATCAATAACGATGATTTCGTCTTGAAATTGAACAGCATATGTGTTCTTACCGATTTCGCCTAAACCGCCCAAGGCGAATACAGCTGTTTGATCATTTTTTACAAATTTCATAAATTATAGCTCCAATACTTTATAATCTTCATTTTGTTTTTCATATTCTAAATATGCTCCAGTTACTGCTGTTACGAATTCAACGTTATAAGGTTCTTTTTTTAATTTTAAACGAACGTCACGAACCGATTCACCTTCAACAAACATTGTTTTAGTATTCTCCCTGATGGGAACCTCTGCTATGGTTACTTGATAGTATACCTTAAAAACCATTTTAATCTCTCCTCACTTGTTTGCATTGCTTTTTTCATTATATATAAAAACAACAATTTTTTCATGTTTTTCAACATCATGTAAAAATAAACCCAGCTCCGCCATAAAAACGGAAGGGGTTTTAGTTAACTGATTATACCAATGTCTAAAAAGTATATAAAAAATAGTCAGCCGAATCAGGTATTCAATTCATTACGGCCTTCTCTATTCTTTTATCCTATCCGTTTTTACTATGTGTAAAACTTAAATCGATAAAGAAAAGTTTTTGGTCAACTTTTTTAAGGTGGAAATCAGTTTGACTGCGTTTATTCTTTTGTGTTACGAAGTCTTTTTCGCACCGATTTCTTGCTTAAAGTGTCCAACCCTTAGTACAGCGTTCCATTAAGAGACAACGCTTCATATTCCGAATGCAATATGTACTTACTTGAAATTTTCAAAGCCAAGATAGTTAGAGGGCTTAACAAGAACTTTACAACAAGGAAGAAGCCCTCCGCAAGTTTTTGAAGGGCTGTACGAAAAAAAACGCGCATTTGGATGACGGCCAAGGCAGAATAGGTACGGCAGTTCATGCGATTGATTTTTTTCTTAAAAGATCATTCCACTGTTTTACAAGCTTTTTACGAAGCTTTTTTAACATGGCGATCACACTCCCTTAATTATTATTGTATAGGATTATTTAATAAAGTAAATATGTCTTTACAAGTACTTGGCCCATTTTTGTAAAAAAAGGCGTATTACATAGGAGGTAACTAGGCTTTTAGAGGTAATATAGTAAAGGTACAGGGAAGAGAGAGTGGGAAGAATAAATTGAGTTTTATTGAATTTTATTTACAGTAGTATATGCCCATTTGTAAATAAAAAACGTAGCAATAAATGTTAATTGACAGGTGAGTTACTTGACTTATCTTTATGACAATTATTAAATGGGTACATATTAAAAAAGGAAAACTGAATGAATTGGAAGTGAAGGGTTAGTGAAAATCGTATTCTTTGATATTGATGGAACATTGCTAGATCATGAAAAAAAGTTACCTGCCTCAACGAAAAAAGCTATTAAGCAATTACAGGACAACGGGGTTTTTGTTGCGATTGCTACAGGTAGGGCTCCGTTCATGTTTGAATCTTTAAGGGAAGAGCTTGGCATCGATACATTCGTAAGTTTTAATGGACAATATGTTGTTTTTGAAGGTGAAGTCATTTACAAAAATCCTTTAAGTTTGTCTGAAATAAAACGGCTTCACGAACATTCTGAAAAAAATGATATACCGATTGTATTTATGAATGAAGAGACAATGAAATCTAATGTACCGCATCATAGCAGAATTGAAGAGGCATTAAGCAGTCTGAAGTTTCCACATCCAGAACTTCATGCCGATTTTTACGAAGATCATGACATATACCAAGCCTTATTATTTTGCTCTGAGGATGAAGAAGGGAAATTCGTTGGTCAGTATGATAAATTTCATTTTATTAGATGGCATACGTATTCAACGGATGTTCTTCCATTCGGTGGGTCAAAGGCAGAAGGTATAAAGATATTAATGGAAAAAGTCGGATTTGGCCTAGAGGATGTTTATGCATTCGGGGATGGGTTAAATGATATAGAGATGTTAAAAGTAGCGGGGTATGGCGTGGCAATGGGGAATGCCAGTCAGCTTTTGAAGCAGGAGGCCGACTTTGTAACGAAGGATGTCGATAATGATGGTATCCTTTACGGTTTAAAAGAACTTGATCTGATCTAGAACTTAAAAACTCCCATTAATTGATGGGAGTTTTAATCACTTATTTTAAGCTCATCTTTCTATTGTGGTGGAATTTTCTGGTATGTTAAAAGGGTCTTTTTGATTAATATGATCATAAAATAAGATTCCGTTCAGATGGTCGATTTCATGTTGAAAGCAAATGGCTGCGGTGCCTTTTAAGCGGAGCTGAACCAGTGTTCCATCCAGGGTCGTACCTGATACCATTATTCGAGCATAACGCGGTACATAACCAGAGATTGGACGATTAACGGAAAGACAACCTTCACCTGTCGTTAAGTAGGCTTTCTCCACTGAATGGCTAATGAGTTTAGGATTGAAAAGAGCGTAGCTATACAGTTCGCCATTTTTATCTTTCAAATGGACGGCAATCATCCGTTTTGAAACATTTACCTGTGGTGCGGCCAAGCCTATCCCGGCTCTTAAACCATATTGAGCAGCAATATCAGGATTCTGGCTATTTTGGACATATTCCATCAAGCTGGTTAAAAGTTGCTTATCTTCATCAGAAGCCGGCAGTGGTACTTCTAACGCGACTTTCCTTAATATTGGATCGTCTTCATTAACAAAATCATCCATAGTAAGCATAATCTTTCACCCCATTAAAAATTTATTAAATATGTATAGGATTATTTTAACAAAAAAAATACTAAAAGTTAATGGACTCAATACATTGGCTTTAGGATTGATAAAAAAGAACATTATAGGGATAGAATCAATACTCAAATCCCTATCCCTATAATGATTGTATTTACTGATTTGATTTTTTTTTGAAAATCCTTCATTTTTTTGTGAAATCAGGGTAAATAGATAACATATTCGGGTAAAGGTGGTAGTAATTATCTTTTTAGCATAAGACTGCGCCGACAATGATAAGCAGGATGAAAAGGACGATGATTAGAGCAAAGCCGCCTCCAAAGCCGCCTCCGCCTCCACAATAACCACCATAACCATAGCTGGGTGCAGCGGAAACCGGATAACAACAATCCTGGGTGTAACCTCCATACATAATTTTATACCTCCGTTTTTATATTGTTAACGTATTGACCATTCTGAGTTAAAACGGTCCCTACAGCCTATGCAGTATGGTTTAAAGGGTGTAGGCTAAAGCCTAGTAATGAAAAATTCCTGCTTAGAATATGATTAGTACGAGTGTCTGCGATCATCTAAAACAGATGATTAGAAAAATATCCAACTTCAAAGAACTATCAGGAGGAGCTGTAGATGTTGAAACGATTTCGTCTATATTTTGTTTTACTTCTTTCTTTTGCAATTATGGCCGGTTGTTTTAGTAGTTCACCGGAAGAAAAAATCCATAAAATTCTTGAAAAAACTACGGAGAAGGAGAGTGATTTTACCGAGCATCAAGTGCCACTTAATAAATTGGAGAATAAAGAGAAAGAGCAATATGATAAAATTATTAAACTTGGAATGAATGAATATGAACAAATTGTTGAACTTTCAGATGAAGCAACTAAGAATATTGATGAACGAGAGGCTATTATTGAAAAAGAACATAACAGTATGGAGGCCTCAAAAAAACAATTTAATAAGATAGAAGAACAAATTGGGAAAATAGAAGATAAGAAGGTAAAAAAAGAAGCCACTGAAATGAAAAAGATAATGAGTGAACGATATAGCACGTACGATAATCTGTATGAAGCTTATCAGCAAAGCTTAGTGTATGATCGTGAATTATATGAACTATTTAAAAAAGAAGATTTGAAAATGGATGAATTACAAGACCAAATAAAGAAAATTAATACCTCATATACAAAAGTGTTGAAAACAAATAACCAATTTAATGAATTAACTGAAAAATCCAATCTGAAAAAAGAAAGTTTTTACAACAGTTCAGGCATAGAAATGGCAGATTCAACCAAAAAATAATTATTGATAATGGGCTGAGGGTAATACCTAAAGCCTATTTTTTATGCATTCAATTAGTTTATTAACTAAAAAATTCTAGAATAATTTTTTTATTCAATATAAAAAGAACTGTCAAATATAAAAAATGAAGAAACTGTACTAAAAAAATTCTAAACTAGAAAATCTAACAGCAGAATTGAATGAAAGCGGTTAAAAATTTTCTTGGAATATTATTTCAAAGGCTCAAATGCCTTTAGTTAAAGCAATTTGGGAATCGATAGGATAGTCAATGGAAGTGAAATATTATACTTCAGTATCTATAAATTAAAAAAAGGGTGAAAATTTATAGTACAGTTACAAAATGAAAACTAGCACAGTGATGAAGATTTGGTGTTGGAAATTCTATTAAATCTAAAAAATAAGGAAATACAAGTGATTGACTTGACGTGAATGCATCTTGTAAACTAAATTTATAAAAGTTCTTGTATCATTTTTCTTGATTTTTTTTATGGTACAGAATAAGATTGAGACATATTAACCATATCCACGTTTGAGGGATTAGGCTTAAGGGAAAAATAAAAGAATGAATTGTTGAAGAAACTATAAAGCAAAATATTTTTGCTTATAGAATAATAATAGCAAACCTTTTTAATGAAAGGATGAGGTGCCAAATGGCTCAAAAAACTAAACAAGCTAAATTTAATGTTCAGAATCAGCTTAAGAAAGTAGAAGAACAATTTGAAACTTTTCAAATTATAAATGAAGAAGGAGAAGTCGTTAATGAAGCGGCAATGCCTGATTTAAGTGATGAACAACTACAGGAATTAATGCGCCGCATGGTTTATACGCGCATCTTGGATCAACGTTCAATTTCATTGAACCGTCAAGGGAGATTAGGTTTCTATGCACCGACTGCCGGTCAAGAAGCATCTCAAATCGCTTCCCAGTATGCATTGGAGAAAGAAGATTTCATTCTTCCAGGGTATCGTGATGTGCCGCAAATTGTTTGGCATGGTCTGCCGCTTTGGCAAGCATTCTTATTCTCAAGAGGACATTTTAAAGGGAATCAAATCCCGGAAGATGTTAATGTGATTTCACCGCAAATTATTATCGGTGCTCAGTATATTCAGGCTGCAGGTGTAGCTCTAGGTCTGAAAAAACGCGGTAAAAAAGCAGTAGCAATCACATATACGGGTGACGGTGGTACATCACAAGGGGATTTCTACGAAGGAATCAACTTTGCAGGTGCATTTAAAGCACCAGCTATTTTCATCGTTCAAAATAACCGTTTTGCAATCTCAACACCTGTTGAATTGCAATCAGCATCGAAAACATTAGCCCAAAAGGGTGTGGCTGCAGGTATTCCTGGCATCCAAGTTGATGGTATGGATGCGTTGGCCGTTTATACAGCAGTTAAAGAAGCTCGTGAACGTGCAATTAATGGTGAGGGCCCAACATTGATTGAAACATTAACTTACCGTTATGGACCACATACGATGGCTGGAGATGACCCGACACGTTACCGTACTTCTGATATGGATAATGAGTGGGAATTGAAAGATCCATTGGTTCGTTTCCGCAAGTTCTTGGAAAACAAAAAACTTTGGAATGAAGAATTAGAGAACGAAACAATAGAAAAAGCAAAAGACGATATTAAAGAAGCAATCAAAAAGGCAGATGCAGAACCTAAGCAAAAGGTGACAGACCTTATTGAAAACATGTATGAAGAAATGCCTTATAATTTAAAAGAACAATATGAAATTTATAAAGAGAAGGAGTCGAAGTAAGCCATGGCTCAATTGACGATGATTCAAGCAATTACAGAAGCATTACGTACAGAACTTAAAAATGACGAGAATGTACTCGTTTTTGGTGAAGATGTTGGTCTTAATGGCGGAGTTTTCCGTGCAACGGAAAATCTTCAAAAAGAATTCGGCGAAGATCGTGTATTCGATACACCTCTTGCTGAATCCGGAATCGGTGGATTAGCGGTCGGTCTTTCTTTACAAGGTTTCCGTCCTGTTCCTGAAATTCAATTCTTCGGTTTTATATATGAAGTAATGGATTCCGTAAGCGGTCAGCTTGCTCGTATGCGCTACCGTTCAGGCGGACGTTACAGTGCGCCGGTTACAATTCGCTCACCTTTTGGAGGTGGAGTGCATACTCCGGAAATGCATGCTGATAGCTTAGAAGGTTTAATGGCTCAGCAACCAGGGTTAAAGGTAGTTATCCCTTCCACTCCTTACGACGCTAAAGGCTTATTGATTTCAGCGATTCGTGATAATGACCCTGTCATTTTCCTTGAGCACATGAAATTGTACCGCTCTTTCCGTCAGGAAGTTCCTGAGGAAGAATATACAATTCCATTAGGAAAAGCGGATGTGAAAAGAGAAGGAACGGATTTATCCATTATTACGTATGGTGCGATGGTACAGGAATCAATCAAGGCAGCTGAAGAATTGGCTAAGGAAGGTCATTCCGTTGAAGTTGTTGACTTACGAACTGTATCTCCATTGGATATTGATACAATCATTGCTTCAGTAGAAAAAACTGGACGGGCTATCGTTGTTCAAGAAGCACAAAAGCAAGCTGGCATAGCAGCGAATGTTGTCGCGGAAATTAACGAACGTGCTATTTTGAGCTTGGATGCACCAGTACTACGAGTGGCTGCTGCTGATACAGTATTCCCGTTTTCTCAAGCTGAAACAGTATGGCTCCCTAATTATAAAGACATTATTGAAACGGCGACTAAAGTCTTGAAGTTTTAACTATCCTGAGTAATCGGAATGGAAGTAACTGCTTGAGGAAGTAATTCGCATTAGAAGAATTACAAGATAAAGGACTTTATTCAAAGCACTAAGTATGATTTAATATAGGAGGTTGAACTCAGTGGCATTCCAATTTAGACTCCCTGATATCGGAGAAGGTATACACGAAGGTGAAATAGTGAAATGGTTTGTAAAACCAGGAGATAAGATCCAAGAAGATGACGTGCTTTGCGAGGTTCAAAACGATAAAGCCGTTGTTGAAATTCCATCACCAGTGGAAGGTACCGTGGAAGAAATCCTTGTTCAAGAAGGAACGGTTGCCGTTGTTGGTGATGTACTTGTAACATTCGATGCTCCAGGTTATGAAGATCTTCAGTTTAAAGGGGATCATGGAGAAGAAGCGAAGGCAGAAGGTGAGAAGAATACGGAGGCCCAGGTTCAAGCTACTGCTGAAGCTGGACAGGAAGTCAAGAAAGAGGCTGCTCCGGTTCAAGAAAATAGTGCAGAAACGGGCGCGGGATCACAACCACAGGTTGAGGCGGATCCTTCACGACGTATTATCGCCATGCCTTCTGTTAGAAAATATGCACGCGAACAAGGGGTTAATATTCGTGAGATTTCTGGTTCTGGGGATAACGGCCGCATCATGAAAGAAGACATCGATGCTTTCAAAAACGGCAAAACGGCTCCACAGCAACCAGCAGCTCAAAGTGAAGCTTCACAACAAAACGATACGGAAACAACCGAAAAACAAAAAGTGTCAATTCCAGAAGGGCAATATCCTGAAACTCGCGAGAAAATGAGCGGTATGAGAAAAGCGATTGCAAAAGCAATGGTTAAATCTAAACAGACAGCTCCACATGTAACATTAATGGATGAAGTCGATGTGACGCTTCTTGTTGCTCATCGTAAGAAATTCAAGGAAATTGCTGCAGAAAAAGGAATTAAGCTTACATTCCTACCTTATGTTGTTAAAGCGTTAACAAGTGCATTGCGTGAATTCCCTATGCTTAACACATCATTTGATGATGAGGCTAGTGAGATTATCCATAAACACTATTACAATATCGGAATTGCGGCAGACACAGACAAAGGACTGCTCGTTCCAGTTGTAAAAGATGCAGATCGTAAATCAACTTTTGCTATTTCACAAGAAATTAATGAATTAGCGACGAAAGCTCGTGACGGAAAATTAGCTCCTAATGAAATGAAAGGTGCTTCATGTTCGATCACGAATATCGGTTCCGCAGGCGGTCAATGGTTCACTCCTGTAATCAATCATCCAGAAGTTGCCATTCTAGGGATTGGACGCATTGCCGAAAAAGCAATTGTACGCGACGGGGAAATTATCGCCGCTCCAGTTCTGGCATTATCACTGAGCTTTGATCACCGCATGATTGATGGAGCAACTGCTCAGCATGCATTGAATCATATCAAAAAGTTATTGAACGACCCAGAATTATTGTTAATGGAGGCGTAAACAATGGTAGTAGGAGATTTTCCAATCGAAACAGATACTTTAGTAATCGGTTCAGGCCCAGGGGGGTATGTTGCCGCAATTCGCGCAGCACAGCTTGGTCAGAAAGTAACGGTCGTTGAAAAAGGAACAATCGGCGGAGTTTGTTTGAATGTAGGCTGTATCCCATCGAAAGCGTTAATATCGGCGGGACACCGTTTCCATGAAGCTCAGCATTCAGAAGACATGGGTATCTTTGCAGAAAAAGTTACTGTTGATTTTTCTAAAGTACAAGCTTGGAAAGGTACTGTTGTAAAGAAATTAACTGGTGGCGTAAGCAGCCTGTTAAAAGGTAATAATGTTGAGGTAGTGACGGGTGAAGCTTATTTCGTTGATGAAAACAGCATCCGTGTTATGAATGAAGACTCAGCACAAACATATACATTTAAAAACGCAATCATCGCTACTGGTTCATCACCAATCGAGATTCCGTCATTTAAATATACGAAACGTGTACTTAATTCTACTGGTGCTCTTGCTTTGGAAGAAGTTCCAAGTTCGATCGTGGTAATCGGTGGAGGTTACATTGGTACAGAGCTTGGTGGCGCATTCGCCAGCTTTGGAACTAAAGTGACTATTCTTGAAGGTACGGAAGAAATTCTTTCTGCAGGCTTTGAAAAACAAATGGCAGCACTTGTTAAACGTAATCTTAAAAACAAAGGTGCTGAAATTGTTACAAAAGCAAATGCTAAAGGCGTGGAAGAAACAGAAACAGGCGTTACCGTTACTTATGAAGTAAAAGGCGAAGAGAAAAAAGTCGAAGCCGATTACGTTTTAGTAACAGTAGGTCGTCGTCCGAACACTGCAGAAATCGGTCTTGAACAAGTCGGAATCAAAATGACTGATCGTGGTTTAATCGAAACGGATAAACAATGCCGTACAAGCGTGAAAAACATTTACGCAATCGGTGATATCGTTTCAGGACCTCAATTGGCTCATAAAGCTTCATATGAAGGTAAAATTGCAGCTGAAGCTATTGCAGGACATTCATCAGAAATCGACTATCTTGCTATCCCGGCTGTTGTATTCTCTGAACCGGAACTTGCTTCTGTCGGATATAATGAAAAAGAAGCGAAGGAAGCTGGAATCGAAGCCCTTGCTTCAAAATTCCCATTCGCTGCAAATGGACGTGCTCTTTCATTGAACAATACGGACGGATTTGTGAAGCTAATCACTCGCAAAGAAGACGGATTGGTTATTGGAGCCCAAATCGCAGGACCAAATGCTTCTGATATGATTGCAGAACTTGGTTTAGCTATCGAAGCAGGAATGACTGCTGAAGATATCGCGATGACAATCCATGCACATCCAACTTTAGGAGAAATCACTATGGAAGCTGCTGAAGTAGCTCTAGGAACTCCGATTCATATTATTAAATAATTGATACCAAAAAAAGCGTGCTGCCATTTGCAGTACGCTTTTTTAGTTTTTATAAATAAATAACGCATTAAAACTGGTACAAATTGAATGTCTTCTTCCAAATCAGGATATTTTCTTCATTCAATTTAAATGAAAAGTGCAAAATGGGCATAAGCTATACAAAGGACTTCATACTTTTTTTCTATTAAAGGTTTGAATTAAGTAAAAGAGGATAAAAAATAGGAAGAGCGATGTACTTAAGAATAAGGCTGCCGATTAAACTGAATTGGCTAATTATTCATTTTAAAATGGGGTGGATCACTTGAAAAATTATCTGGTAATCCTCTTTCAACTAATCGTTTGGAGCGGATATACATTGGTTGAATGGCTTTCTGTAAATGATCGTCTTGTTTTTAAGGTATTTATGTTTCTGGTTTTTTCTTATTTGGCCATTTACATTGGTAAAATGATTTTAAAATCCAACAAGCGGACAATGCTTGTTACCGTAATCAGTTTATTATGTTACGGTGTAATGCAAATCCTTTTGGAAACGCTAGTACCCATTTATTGAATTTTGAAAGTTTAAAATGACATAAGAAACCGGAGAAAATATGATCCCCAAAGAAGTAGTTACGTTTGTATTTACTTCACTTTTTTTAATTGGTTGTAATGATTCAGGTTCCGACCAAACTGAAAAAAAAAGAACCGAAAAGTGTGGAAACAACTACCACTATCCAAGATAAAACTAAACATGAACAAGATATGAAAGAAGAAGCATCAACAATTAGGAATTTGGAGAAAGAAAATGTCCAGGCCGAGTACCGGTTGAATAAAGATAATTGGTCATTTGAAACAATTCAGGATGCAGAACCTAAGGTTGTCTTATTAACGTTCGATGCTGCCCTTGATAAGTACTCGTTAGAAATTGCAAAAACACTTCAGAAACTTAAATTGCCGGCGATATTTTTTGTGAATGGACATTTTCTTGAAAGTGATGAAAAGAAAACGATGTTAAAAGATATTCATGATATGGGCTTTTCCATCGGTAATCATACGTATTCTCATGTTAATTTGAAAGAGCTGACAGAAGAAGAGCAAAAGCGGGAGATCGTAAAATTGAATAATTTGGTGGAAGGAATTATTGGGGAACGCCCTAATTATTTTAGGGCGCCTTTCGGATCTAATACCGATTATTCCCAAAAAGTTGCTGCAGATGAAAAAATGCTGGCCATGAAATGGACATATGGATATGATTGGGAAGAGGAATATCAAGATAAAAAAGCATTGACAGAGATCATGTTGAACAGCCCTTATTTATCCAATGGTGCCAGTTTACTGATGCACGACCGAAAATGGACGAGAGAAGTGATAGAGGATATTGTGAAAGATTTTCAAAAGAAAGGGTATAAGATTCTTGACCCAAAATTAATTGAAACGCCTGCATGATTTGAAGTTACGCCACTATTTATTTTCTTGGATAGTAATACATCACTCGCTTGTTAAAGAGATGGAGTTGGGCTTTTAACTTTTTTGCCAGGAATTTGCATAATTCATTAGCTTTCCCTTTATCACCGAATGTTGCCGTTTCTGGGAGGGTTAATTGGATATATGATTGGATTCGCTCTAGTCCATCTTCGTCCTGAACGATTTCTTGGTCGACCCCGATTAGTATCATGTGATAGCGATCCACATTGGATTGAAGATAAATTATTTTATCTTTCATCTTTTCAGGCTCTTTCATTTCATAAGGAAAGGCCTTCTTTTCATAATCCCAATTGAGTTGTTTTCCAGTTTTTGCGGTGATCATTTGGTAATAGGTGAGCAATTCCTTCACGTCTTCAATGGTTACGGCTTCTTTCACGGACTCAGGAACGAGCTTGATATAGGCATTTTCAATCATTTTAATCCCCCTTAGCTCTATAGATATTAATTATATTTTAGCATTTTATGGTTGTTTTATATACTTATCTATATGTAAAATTAAAGGTAAAATTCCTTTTTCACTCTGCTAGGTTAGTATGCTAATGTGTTAAAATTTGTTAATAGATGTTGACTTCCAGTTTTTTTGTGATGTAAAATTTATACAGATGCTAGTTAATAAGGGGTGGGAAGCATGATTATACAATATAATGAACATATTCATGTTTTACAAAAAAAGGGGCTGTATCACTTTATTTAAAGCGATACAGCTCCTTTACTTTGTTAAAGGGGTGTAGGGGATGATGCTTACCGGTAAAGATTTAACATTAAATCAATCAAAAAAAATCATATTTAATAAAGAAGAGGTCACCCTTTCTCCCGATGCTTTGGAAAGGGTATTAAAAAGCAGAAAAGCGGTCGAAAACATTGTTTCGAAAAAAAGGATTGTTTATGGAATTACGACTGGTTTTGGGAAATTCAGTGATGTCTATATCAATACTGAAGATGTAAAAGAACTACAGCATAATCTCATTCAATCACATGCCTGTGGAGTAGGTCCCCCGTTTTTCGAAAGTGTTTCCAGGGCGATGCTTTTGCTTCGTGCCAATGCTCTAGCAAAGGGTTTTTCCGGTGTTAGACAGGAAGTCATCTCTAGTTTATTAGCTTTATTGAACGCGGAAATTCATCCCGTCATTCCGCAGCAGGGGTCACTCGGAGCAAGCGGAGATTTAGCGCCTCTCTCGCATTTAGCATTGGTGTTAACCGGGGAGGGGGAGGTATTTTACAAGGGGGGGCGAATTAAATCCTCTATTGCCTTGAAAAAGGAAGGCATTGCGCCAATCGAGCTTGAGGCAAAGGAAGGCCTAGCACTTATTAATGGAACACAAGCAATAACAGCGATGGGGGTTGTGGCCTATTTAGAAGCGGAAAAAATCGGGCGGCTGTCAGAAGCGATATCAGCTATGACTATGGAAGCGTTAAACGGAATCATTGATACTTTTGACGAAAGGGTTCACTTAGCAAGAGGCTATCCAGAACAGATTGCTGTTGCCAAACGAATGAGGATTTGGCTAGAAGGAAGTCATCTAACAACCAGACAAGGGGATATTCGGGTTCAAGATGCCTACTCACTTCGATGTATACCTCAGGTTCTAGGTGCTTCCTGGCAGGTTATTGGGTATGTGAAAGAAAAACTTGAAATTGAAATGAATGCAGCGACCGATAATCCGCTAATTTTTGATGAAGGAGAAACTGTGATATCAGGGGGGAACTTTCATGGTCAGCCAGTTGCTTTTGCAATGGATTTTTTAAAGATGGGTGTTTCAGAAATTGCTAGTATTTCAGAACGGAGAATTGAACGACTTGTTAATCCACAGCTGAATGATCTGCCGCCTTTTTTGAGTGCAAGACCTGGGCTAGAGTCCGGTGCAATGATTATGCAATATTGTGCAGCTTCGCTCGTATCGGAAAATAAAACGCTGGCCCATCCAGCAAGTGTAGACTCCATCCCATCTTCAGCTAATCAAGAGGACCATGTGAGCATGGGTACGATTGCAGCAAGACACGCTTACCAGATCATTCAAAATACATGGAATGTGTTGGCAATTGAATGTATTACAGCGATGCAGGGAGTCGAATACCGGGGTATCGAAAAAATGGCTCCGAGAACCCTTCGTTTCCTTGAAAAGGCCAGGGAGATTGTACCGAGTATTACAAAGGACCGTATGTTTTCCTCTGATATTGAGGCATGTGCGTCCTGGTTGAAGACTTATGACTTTGCTGAACTAATGGAAGTGTAAACATGAATTTATATATAGGGTGAAAAAGGTCACAAATGGACAAAAAAGAATTACAAAGGGTCCACGCTGCACACAAAGGGCTGGGCGGGGTCCAAGAAGCTGCAATTAGAACGCTGATGTAATTTTTTGCCCGGAAGTACTGAAAACACGGAAGAGCTAGTAGTTTACGGGGGAATAGGTAAGGCAGCCTGTGCATGAACTGGAGTCAAGTGAAACATGGATGAGCCAATCTGGCAAACTGGTAGCGGTATTCAGGACTTACTAGAATGGGGGCAGCAACTCGCGATTACAAGATGTATCTGCCTACCGTCTAGCTTGGAGTCTCTGTCCTTCTAAGTATTGAATTAAATGAATTTATGGGAAATTTATATATGTTATACTTTATAGCTTGAAATTATAAATGTGTTATATTATAATGCATATAAAGCGGTTACATTTAACGATTAATGCATACAATATAGAGGAAGGGGTTGTAAAAATGGGAACTATCGTATGTCAAACTTGCAATAGCACGATTGAACATTTTGAAGATGAAAAAGTAAGTGTACTTTATACACACAATCACAACTGCCACAGCTGTGATACAGCTGCCTCTGAGAAGTAATAAAAAAGATAATCTCTGATATTAATAGAAATTCGAGGGTGCTTCAGGAGTTTTGACCTGGGGCATCCTTTTTTTATGGAATCAAAAGGTGAAATAAAATACTAAAAATAAATTGAATCTCAAAGTTCTATATAGAAGAACATTGGTGTTGTATAGCAGTTCCCAAAAAGATTAGTATGAGATGAGTCAATTTTCAGTGTTTAACAAAAGCTGATTTTGCTTATTTTCAACGGAAGATTAGATGCGAAATGGGGGACTAGTATGCGTAGTGTCAATGCTTCTGAAGTGGTCGCTGTAAGTAAATTTAACCGCTTTCATTTATTTGTTTTCATTTGGTGTTTTTATGCCATAGCTTTTGATGGGTACGACATCGCGATGTATGGGGTCGGCTTGCCGTGGATGATGGAAGAGTGGGATCTGAGCTCGATTCAAGCAGGAGCTATTGCCAGTTATGCTTTGGTAGGCATGATGCTAGGGGCCCTGGTTTTCGGGCCGGTTGCCGATAAACATGGCCGGAAAAATGTTTTAGCTGTCTGTATGCTATTATTTAGCTTGTTTACATTAGGTGCTGGAGTTGCTCCTAATCCAACCTTTTTCACGGTTATGAGATTCATTGCTGCATTAGGAATGGGCGGACTGATGCCAAATGTGGTGTCCTTAATGACTGAGTATTCACCGAAGAAAAACAGGGCCATTATTGTTGCGACCATGTACTGTGGATACTCCCTTGGTGGCATTTTTGCCTCATTGATTGGTATGTATATCATCCCATCAACTGACTGGAGAATTTTGTACTGGATCGGAGTAATTCCCTTATTGACATTGCCATTTTTCATGATGAAATTTCCTGAATCTCTATCCTATTACCTGACAAGAAAACAGGTTGGAAAAGTGGTGGAGGTGCTTAATAAGGTTAATCCAACCGGGAACTATCAAGAAAATGAAGATTATCAGCTAGCGGATGCTCTGTCTTCATCCAAAGGTTCCCCTGTTAAAAAGCTGTTTACGAACAAGAGGGCAGTCAGTACCTTGTTTATATGGTTAGCCGTTTTTAGCTGTTTACTGATGGTATACGGATTAAATACATGGCTTCCAAAAATCATGCAACAGTCAGGCTATGGTTTGACTTCAAGCCTTTCTTTTAACTTGACTTTATGCATCGGACAAATTTTAGGTTCTGATTGGGGGCTATTACGCTGAAAAAGTAGGTCATCGTAGAATTCTAGTTACATTGTTTGGATTAGGGGCATTGTGTTTTGTTGCATTGAGTATAACCTCGAATGTCGCTGGTCTGTACGTATTAATTGCAATTGGCGGTGCTTGTACAGTAGGAACGCAGAATTTGGCAAATCCCTATATTTCTGAATTTTATCCACGTGAAGCACGGGCAACTGGAATGGGCTGGGCCTTTGGAGTCGGTCGAATTGGTGCGATTATAGCACCGATGCTCATAGCCCTGATCCTGTCATCAGGATTAGATCCGAAGTCAGCCTTCATCTGGTTCGCCATCCCGAGCATTTTGGGAGCTTGCGCTTTGTTATTCGTTCAAGAGAAATATGGAAGCTTTGATAAAGTCGGAAAGGAAGGCAAAGTGGAGAAACGCTCTTTTACGATTAAAACTTCATAAATAAGCAAAAAAAACCAGAGCAGTTTGTTTGTGCTCTGGTTTTTGATATTCAATTAACTTTTAATAATTCGTAAATATTTAATTTCTGGATCCTCTGGACCTTGAACTGGTAGACCAGCTTCGATATTTTTCTGAATGTAAGTGATATTATCTTCTGTAATCAGTTCACCAGGTATAAAAATCGGAATTCCTGGCGGATAGACCATGATGAATTCAGCGCTGATTTTGCCAACAGATTCCTCGATAGGAACCACTTCAGTTTCTGCGTAAAATGCATCTCTCGGTGATAAAGCAAGAGGTGGTGTATCGGGAAGCAGGACTTCGATCTTTTCATGATCAGCAGCCATTTCTTTAAACTCATCCGATAAGTCTTTAAGGGCAGCGATTAACAAATCTGCTTCTGTTTTAGAGTCCCCTGGAGTGATTAGGCAAAGGATGTTATACAAATCAGAAAGTTCCACTTCAATATTGTGCTTTTCTCGAAGCCATTTCTCAACGTCATATCCGGTAATATTCAATTCTTTAATGGAGATGATTAGCTTTGTCGGATCATAACTATAGGTTGCCTTACTACCTAAAATTTCGCTTCCAACACAGTATAAATAAGGGATCTCATTAATAGCTGTCCGAATATAATCTGCAAGCTTGATCGTACCATCTATCATTTCTCTGCCAACGGTCGCAAGTTGTCTTCTTGCGGTATCGAGAGAAGCAAGAAGAATATAGGAAGTTGATGTGGTAGTGAGCATACTCAAAATTGCCTGGACCCGATTGGCAGAAATTAAACCATTCTTAACATTTAAAATGGAACTTCCTGTTAGCGATCCACCGAGTTTATGAACACTCGTAGCGGCCATATCTGCTCCAGCCTGCATAGCGGACATAGGCAAGTCTTCGTGGAAGTGAATATGAACACCATGGGCTTCATCAACGAGTACAGGTATTTGATAGGAATGAGCAACTTCCACAATTTTCTGCAAATCAGCAGAAACGCCGAAATAGGTCGGATTGATTACGAGTAACCCTTTTGCATCGCTGTGTTCCTTTAATGTTTTTTCAACAGCATCAATGGTAATCCCATGTGAGATTCCCAAGTCTTTGTCAATTTCAGGATTGATGAAAATAGGAACCGCTCCTGAAAATACAATGGCAGACATTACAGATTTATGTACGTTCCTCGGGACGATGATTTTATCCCCAGGACCGCAGACTGCCATGACCATTGTCATGATTGCACCGCTTGTTCCCTGAACGGAAAAGAATGTATGGTCTGCCCCAAATGCTTCTGCAGCAAGGTCCTGGGCTCTTTTAATGATTCCCTTTGGCTGATGGAGATCATCGAGTGGTGCGATATTGATTAAATCTATAGATAGTGCATTTTCCCCAATAAAATCACGAAAATCAGCGTCCATTCCTTTTCCTTTTTTATGACCTGGAATATGAAATTGAACGGGATTTTTTTTGGCATGCTGTAATAAGGCAGTATATAATGGTGTTTCATTCTGTGACAATTCTTTGTGGCCCCTTTTCAATAAAATAGGTACGAAATATCCAGGGAAATATACTCCCTTTCTATTTACAGTCGTATGTTTCTCCTATTTGGAGTAACCTTTAAAAACGGTTAGTAAGCTCTTGTGGATAGACATAAAACAAATGAATTATAGCACGTCTTACATATAAATGCCTAGCGTGAGTTTAATGTAAAAAATAACAGCTAGAGTTCTATTGTACATACCTCGTAATAACAGGAAGGAACATTTACCAGTTCAAGAGTTTTTCTTTTAAATCAAAAACAATTTGAACTATGAGTTTTAAAATTGAATGGAAAAACAATATTTGCCATAATAAAGGTGTAATAGAGAGTGTTCATTAAAAAACTCATTAAGAAGTAAAAAGGGGGATGAAGATTTTGAAGTGGAAAACTCGTGTGACTGATTTGTTAGGGATTCAATACCCGATTGTGCAAGGAGGATTGGCGCATTTAGCTTATGCAGAATTGGCTGCGGCTGTTTCGAATGCAGGAGGCCTAGGGCAGGTAACAGCGATGTCGTTGGATAACCCTGATCAATTGGTAGAGGAAATACGAAAAACAAAATCATTGACGGACAAACCGTTTGGCGTCAATTTTGCAATTGGTCAGCACGGAAGACCATATGAACATATGCTTGAGGCAGCACTAAAAGAGGATATTGCCGTTGTTTCTGTAACTGGTGGCAATCCAGCACCATTTATCGATTATGTTAAAGATACTCCGGTGAAAAAACTTGTGCTAGTTGCGGCAAGAAGGCAGGCAATCAAGGCTGAGCAGCTGGGTGCAGACGCAGTGATGGTAGTTGGTCAGGAGGGCGGGGGACATTTAGGACGCGATGATATCGGAACCTCTGTATTAATTCCTCAAGTGGTAGATTCCGTTAAAATTCCAGTCATCGCCTCGGGTGGTTTCGGTGATGGGCGCGGTTTGATGGCGGCGTTGGCACTTGGAGCAGAAGGGATTGAAATGGGTACCAGGTTCATTGCAGTAAAGGAATGTGTTCATGCCCATGAATTATACAAAAATGCCTTGGTTTCCGGTACAGAAAATGATACCGTTGTCATTAAGCGGTCTATTGGTGCACCAGCCCGTGTTATTGCAAATGGCTGGACTGATAAAATTCTTGAAATAGAAAAGGAAGACGGCGGATATGAGCAGCTGCAGAATTACATAAGTGGAAAAGCAAACCAGCGTTATATCCATGATGGAGTTGAAGGTGAAGGATATGCTTGGGCTGGACAAGTAATGGGTCTGATTCATGATGTACCAACGACTGCTGAGCTATTTAGTCGGATTATCAGCCAGGCGGAGGCAATTCGTTCAAAATGGGCAGACTGATAATAGTCTCCAAAGCAACAGGAATAACTATCTAGAAGGAGCGTGTAAGCATGGATTATCAATATCCGATGGATCTTGATTGGTCAACGGAAGAAATCGTCGATGTTATTAAATTTTTTGAAGCAGTCGAAAAGGCTTATGAAAGTAAAATACAAAAAGAAGCTTTTATGAAAGCATATCGAAGGTTTAAGGAAATAGTCCCCGGTAAGGCGGATGAAAAAAAGTATACGGATGAGTTTGAGTCTGTCAGTGACTATTCTGCCTATCTTGTTATAAAGAAATCAAAAGAAATCGGAGACGATGACTGGATACGGATGAAATAATAAAAATATAATTTTTAGAAAACTCCATTGACTTCATGAAAAGATTGTTTTAACATAATAATCAAGAAATGATAAAGGCAATGACGAAGAGGAGTACCTTAATGCTGTTCTGTAGAGAGCCAGTGGTTGCTGAAAACTGGTGAACAAATTTAAGTGAATGGACTTCCGAGCCCCAAACCGAAACGGATTGACGGAGTAGGCCTTGGCGATTATCTCATCGTTAATGGAGATAGGCATATTATATTTAAAATGCCGTAAAGTGAGCTTATTAAGCTAATTAAGGTGGTACCACGGGTTCCTCGTCCTTTGGATGAGGGCCCTTTTTGCGTTTTTTAAATGGATAATTAAATCTATGATTAAGAGTAGTAATCTTATTAGAGTCGTCACAGAGAGCCGGAACAGGTGAAAACCGGTACGATATAATAAGATGAATGGACTTATGAGTGGTTTCTTGAAATAAGTAGGGAAACTCGGCTTCCACCGTTAAAGGGTTTGGTAAGAAATTTCTAATTTCTTACTTGAGAGGGAAAAATAATAAATTTTTCCAACTTGAGGTGGCACCGCGGTATACCGTCCTCTGCAGACACATTTGTGTTTGCAGGGGACTTTTTTTATTTTTTATGTATTTACATTTTTCGGGAATGCGAACTGGAGAAAGCTTTTAGTGGAAAAATATAAATACAACTCCGAATATGTTGACTAAAGGTATAGCAATCGGAAGCTTTCTTTATTGGATTGAAAATTAGGAGGTAATTTTAGATGAATCATTTGGATGAAAAAAAGATACTCCGTTTCAAAATGGAAACAATTGAAGGGGATATTCATACACCGATTGCCATTTTTCAAAAATTGGGCGATGAAAAGAAGTTTTTATTGGAAAGTTCGAATTCACATCATGATAATGGTCGCTACTCCTATCTAGGATCGAATCCATATTTGGAGGTGACGTCATTAGGTAATCAAGTATATGTGAAGGATACTAATACAGGTGACAAGTTCGTAAAGAACATGAATATCATTGAATTTCTGAAAAATGAATTGTTGGTAGAAATTGAAGATTCCCCAGTTCATCTTCCGCCATTTAATGGTGGGGCAATCGGGTATATGGGCTATGATATCATTCGTCTTTATGAAAACATCGGTCCAGTGCCACCTGATTCTCTTCAAATGCCGGATGCCCATTTTCTTTTCTTTAAGGAACTGTATATATTTGATCATGTTCTTCAAAAGATTCATCTTTTGACTGCGGAAGAGGATAGCGAAAAAAGCCTAATGGAAATGAAGGCGAAAATCAATCGGCCTAATAAACCGTCAAAGGGAATATCGTCAGAATCTTTAGAATTTAATTCTAATTTTAGCCAGGATGAATTCGAGAAAATGGTACTTGAAGTAAAAGAAGCGATTGTAGCAGGTGAAGTTTTTCAAGTCGTATTGTCACAAAGGTTTCAGGCCGACTTTGATGGAGAGCCTTTCGATGCGTACCGCCGTCTTCGCTTAGCAAACCCATCTCCCTATATGTTTTATATCGAATTTGGTGACTATACTATTATAGGTTCCTCTCCTGAAAGTTTGATCAGTGTTTCAACAGGAATGGTTCATGTTAACCCCATTGCTGGTACTCGCCCAAGAGGGAAGACGGATGAAGAAGATAAAGGCATGGAAAAAAGCCTGCTGATGGATGAAAAAGAACTCGCTGAACATAGAATGCTTGTTGATCTCGGAAGAAATGATCTTGGGAGGGTTTGTGAAATAGGCTCAATTTGCCTTACCGAGGAAATGGAAATTCAAAGATATCAACATGTCATGCATATTGCCTCAAAAATTAGCGGAGAACTTAAGGAAGGATTCACAAGTTTAGATGCATTAACGGTATGCCTTCCTGCAGGTACTGTGTCAGGCGCCCCTAAAATTAGGGCAATGGAGTTGATTAACGAACTTGAAAATTGTAAACGAGGGATCTATTCAGGGGCGATAGGATTTATTGGTTTTGGTGGAGATCTGGATATGGCTCTTGCAATCCGAACGATGATCATAAAAGATGGCAATGCGTATGTACAGGCCGGAGCAGGTATTGTATATGATTCAGATCCAAAAACAGAATATGAGGAAACACAAAATAAAGCACGAGCGCTAATGGAGGTTAACACCAAATGATTTTATTAATTGATAACTATGACTCGTTTACTTATAACCTTTATCAATATTTAGGGGAAGTAGAAAAAGAAATCATCGTGAAAAGAAATGACGAAATCACCATTGCTGAAATTGAGGAAATGAATCCGAAGGCAATCGTTATTTCACCAGGGCCAGGCCGTCCAGAAGATGCTGGAATTAGCATGGAAATCATCCGTTCTTTTTATAGGAAGCTTCCACTTTTAGGTATTTGCCTTGGTCATCAGGCTATTGGAGCAACCTTTGGGGCAAATGTGATTGGGGCCAAATATATCATGCACGGCAAAACATCGGTTATCGAACATGACGGAACAGGGGTATTTGTCAATCAGAATCCACAATTTCCAGTGATGCGTTACCATTCCTTAGTAGTTGAAAGGGAAAGCTTACCTAATGAATTAACTGTGACGGCGAGCGCAGTGGATGATGGAGAAATCATGGCTTTAAAACATCAAGATTATCCGCTTTACGGTTTGCAATTCCACCCTGAATCTATTGGAACGAAAATCGGTAAGGAACTATTACATGAATTTTATAAGATTGCCGAGACATATCAATTAGAGAAGAAAGAATCCATTTTATAATCACAAAAAACAATTGGGGGAGTTAGTAGTGAAGGAGTATTTAGAAAAGTTAGCAGAGCGTCAAACATTGACGGAAGATGAGATGAGTATAGCAGCCCAAGCGTTATTTTCTACAGATATTACGGAAAGCGAGATGGCGGCTTTCATTATTGCTCTAAAAACAAAAGGTGAAACGGCAGGTGAAATTGCAAGCCTTGTCCGAGTCATGAGAAAAGAAGCAAGAAGTGTGAAAACAAACTGCCTTAATGTGATGGATAATTGCGGAACTGGTGGAGATGGCTCACAAAGCTTCAATATTAGTACCGCTTCAGCCTTTGTGCTGGCTGGTGCAGGTGTTAGGGTTGCCAAACATGGAAACCGTAGCATTTCAAGTAAAACAGGAAGTGCAGATGTTTTGGAAGAGCTCGGGGTTAATTTGTTCTTAGAACCAGAAATGATGAAAGAACTGTTAGAGGAAAATGGAATCACTTTCTTATTTGCCCCTTCTGTTCACCCTAATATTGCCCGAATCATGAAAGTGAGAAAAGAATTGAAAATCCCGACAATATTTAATCTGATAGGACCATTAACGAATCCCGTACAGCTCGATACACAATTATTAGGTATTAACCGCCGTGATATGCTCGAGTTATTTGCAGAAGTACTTCATAAATTAGGCAGAACACGTGCGGTTGTCATCAATGGTGCAGGTTTTATGGATGAAGCCAGCCTACAGGGAGAAAATTCACTCGTGCTTCTGGAGCAAGGGGATATTATCCCTTTTACACTCCATCCTGAGGAAGTGGACTTACCGATTTACGGAAATGAGGCAATCCGTGGCGGTGATGCAAAAGAAAATGCTGATATTATGCTCCGTCTCTTAAAAGGAGAAAAAGGTGCATATCGTGACACCGTGTTATTGAATGCAGGGTTGGGTTTATACGCCCATGGAACGGCAGCAACGATCAAAAAAGGAATTACCTTGGCGGAAGAAAGTCTGGACAGCGGATCGGCTCTTAAAAAATTAGAAAATCTAATTGCCTATGGCAACAGAAATAAGGTGGTAATGTAAATGGATAATATTTTAACGAAAATTATTGAACAGAAAAAAGTAGAAGTAGCACAGTTAAAAGAAACGGGTTTAGATGATGGGGAAATGATTAATATAGTCAGACCTTCTCTTGTAGAAAAATTGAAAACGGCGAAATCAATTGCTGTTATCGCGGAAATTAAACGCGCATCCCCATCAAAAGGAGACATTAAAATGAATGTCGATCCAATCGAGCAGGCTCTTTCTTACGAAAAAGGCGGAGCCGCAGCCATATCGGTATTGACAGATGAGGTTTTCTTTAAAGGGTCAATTGCCGATTTAAAAAATGTGAGCCAGGCTATACAAATTCCAAGGTTATGTAAAGATTTCATCATTGATGAAATCCAAATCGACCGTGCCTATCAAGCTGGTGCGACTATCATTCTATTAATTGTGGCAGCTCTTTCAAAAGAACGCCTTTATGATTTATATCAATATGCAAAACATAAAGGGCTTGATGTATTAACAGAAGTACATGATGAAGCCGAGTTAAAACAGGCACTTGAGCTTAATGCAGAGCTTATAGGTATAAACAATCGGAATTTAAAAACATTCGAAGTGGATTTGGCGGTAACAGAAAGACTTGCGAAGCTCCTTGATCCAAAACGTCACATTATTATCAGTGAAAGTGGAATCAAGACAAAAGAAGATGTACAGCGTGTGAAGGAAGCAGGGGCGAGGGGCATTTTAGTCGGGGAAACATTAATGATTTCACCCAACCTTCCAAATACGATGGCAGATCTGCAAATGAGTTTTTAAGGAGATTAATATGTTTGTGAAAATTTGTGGGATAAAGACATTAGCCGCTGCTCAGACAGCTGTTACATTCGGTGCAGACTTTATTGGGTTCATTTTTGCGGAAAGTAGCCGGAAAGTTCAACCCGAAATGGTATGTGAAATAGCTAGGAATCTCCCTGCTCACGTAAAAAAGGTCGGAGTGTTTGCTAATCAAACCGAACAAGAAGTGATAGGAAATGCTGAAATTGCCGGATTGGATTATATTCAGCTGCATGGTAACGAGTCTACTAGCTTTGCTGAGAGAATGCCTCTTCCGGTTATTAAGGCCTTTGCCATCCAGTCAGAGAAAGATCTTGAAAGCCTTCATGATTATCCGGCTGATTTTCTACTAGTAGATCTTCCTAAAGGCACTTCTGGTAAGGGAATGACTTTGGATTGGGATATGCTTCGAAAAGCGGGCTTACCAATGGAGAAAATTTTTCTAGCAGGAGGATTGACTTCAGAAAATGTAGAAAAAGCGATTACTGCCGTGTCACCTTTCGCAGTTGACGTAGCGAGTGGTGTCGAAACAAATGGATTAAAGGATGCTGCGAAGATAAGAGCTTTTATTACTAATGCAAAAAATACAGCCGGAAAAGAGGAATAAATAGATGAGAACTTATACACAACCCGACCAAACTGGTCATTTTGGAGCATATGGAGGCCGTTTCGTTCCGGAAACCTTAATGGCGGCAATCACAGAGCTTGAAGAGGTATATGATCAATCAAAAAAAGATCCAGAATTCCAAAAGCAACTGAATTACTACCTCACTCAATATATTGGTCGTGAGACACCCCTTTATTTTGCGGGAAATTTAACGAAACTTGCTGGTGGTGCCGATATTTATCTGAAGCGTGAGGACCTGAACCATACCGGTGCCCATAAAATCAATAATACGATTGGTCAGGCTTTGTTGACACAGAAAATGGGCAAGAAAAAAGTCATTGCTGAAACGGGTGCAGGCCAGCATGGAGTGGCAACGGCGACAGTTTGTGCTTTGCTGAAGTTAGAGTGCATCATTTTTATGGGAGAGGAAGATATCAGGAGACAGAAATTAAATGTTTTCCGGATGGAACTTCTGGGTGCCAAGGTCATATCTGTATCACAAGGAAGCGGGACACTAAAAGATGCAGTCAATGAGGCGTTACGGTACTGGGTAGCTAATGTGGAAGACACTCATTATATTATGGGGTCAGTCCTTGGGCCGCATCCATTCCCTGTAATTGTACGGGATTTTCAAAGCGTGATTGGCCAGGAAACGAAGCGTCAGTATTCCGAGGTAGAACATGCCCTTCCTGATGCAATAGTCGCTTGCATTGGCGGTGGCAGCAATGCAATGGGTATGTTTTATCCATTCATTGAGGATGAAACGGTTAAGTTATATGGAGTAGAAGCAGCAGGTCATGGTCTTGATACACCGTTACATGCTTCAAGCTTGACAAAAGGAAAGCCTGGGGTGCTTCATGGGGCATTCATGTATGTATTGCAAAACGAAGACGGCCAGATTCAGGAGGCACATTCGATTTCAGCAGGGTTAGATTATCCGGGGGTTGGACCGGAACACAGTTATCTAAAAGATACAAATCGGGTGACATATACTTCAGTTACCGATCAAGAAGCCCTAGAAGCACTCGTATTGCTTTCAAAAGAAGAAGGAATCATACCTGCATTAGAAAGTTCACATGCCATCTCCTACGGTTTAAAACTTGCCAAAGAAATGGAGAAAGGGACAGGATTGGTGATTTGCTTATCTGGCCGTGGCGATAAGGATGTTGAAACGGTCCAATCTTTATTAGGGGGTAGCGAACATGAATAAATTAACAAAAGCTCTGCAGGAATGTGACTCTAGGCGAGAAAAAGCATTTATTCCTTACATTATGGCAGGAGATGGCGGTCTTGAACGGTTAAAGAGCCAACTTATTTTCCTTGAAAAAAGCGGGGCAACAGCTGTCGAATTAGGTATCCCATTCTCTGACCCTGTCGCTGATGGACCGGTTATCCAACAGGCAGGAATCCGTTCTTTGGAGAATGGTACAACTTTAAAAGATATCTTAAAAAAAGTGACGGAAATTAAAGGCGATGTAAACATTCCAATCATTTTAATGGGGTATGCAAATTCAATTATGGCATATGGCCTTACAGCATTCACAGAAGATTGTCTTCAAGCCGGAATCGCCGGATGTATCATCCCTGATTTGCCAATTGAAGAAGAAGCTATCTTTTCATCTATAAAAACTGCAGGGATTGTACTGATCCGTCTCGTGACACTCACGTCTTCTAGAGAACGGATTACTGAGATTACGGCAGGGGCAGAGGGTTTTATCTATGCTGTGACTGTAAAAGGAATTACGGGGACCCGTGATGCCTTTGGAGGAGAACTCGGAGGCTATTTAAAACAGGTAAAAGAACTAAGTCCTGTTCCGGTGCTTGCTGGGTTTGGCATCTCTACTCCAGATCATGTCCGCAATGCGATACAATCCTGCGATGGTGTCATCGTCGGCAGCAAGATAATCGAATGCTTTGAAGTAGGTAAAGAAAATCAGATTAGTGAATTAATACAAGCGAGTAAAGAATTGGTGCAAAAATAAGAAAAGGAGAGCCTTTGATGGCTCTCCTTTTCTTTATCTATATTAAAGTATGAATGCTTTATTCATCTGCTAATTCCAATTCAATAAGTAGAATAATTGTTTATTTTAATTTATATAAGGGTAAAAGATTTTCAAACGCATCATTAATGGTTTTAATGAAATCATCATCATTTAATTGAAGGGCTTCATCGCGAGATATTCTTATCCCGCAAAGGATTTCAGCTTTCTTTACCGTCTGTAAACGATTAAACATTGAATTCAAATCATCAACCGAAAGGCCATCATGAGGGATTACTTCAGGTTTTGTATGATCCATCGACCAAACATAATGAGAGGGAATATTTTTTATTAATTGTTTCGCATTTTTCTCTAGATGCCTCCCGATTTCAACTTTATTAGGAGCTTCATAAATGACTGCGAACCAAATGAACATATGCGTTTCCCACAAACCAATTTGGAAGTGTGGCATCATTTTATAACCTCGGCTGTTGGCAGCGAAGGCAACCCAAGTATCCTTAGGAGGGTTTACTTTCCTTCTAGCATGCTTAGCAACATGAGGGAACATCTCATCACCGGTCATCACAGATAATTGTTGTGAAAAGTACTCACCGAGTGCTTGTAGCTTAGGTTGGATCCGCTCTTTTAAAGCATCCATCCGCGGTTCCAATCCATCAATTTTAAAAACGTTAAAATCATCAGCTGAAAAACTTGCTATATTCATTATTATCATCTCTCCTACCGTAATATCTGCACATATTGTAGCATAAGTAAAAGTAATATTTAAAAAATAACGATTTAGTTCATTATCGAAAAATTCCTTTAAGTTAATAGAACAAATTAGTTGCTATTTGTTGTAGGAAGACATATGATAAAATAAAAATAAATTCAGAAAATTAAGTTAATTGACGAAGGGAGAATGTTAATTATGAAACAAGTCATGAACCAAGCATTAAAAGCTAAAGAAGTTGAAAGACATAGAGCTGCAGTGTTAAGAATGGAAATGGACTATGAATTAGCAACCCTTTTTGAAGCAATTGGTGAAGAGAATGATCAAAAGAGGTCACAATGCAAGCAAAGACTTGAGCGTATCCGTTTAGAATTGCTAAAACTTAAAGCCTTGTAAAAAGATAAAGCTGCAGAGATTGTGAAGGAGAATAAATGAAAGAAATGAATCAAATTCAATACAAGAAATTCTATTATAGATGTTGAACGGACACTTATTTTATTAAAAATAATGTGTCCGTTTTTCGTTAAATGAACAAGATAGTAGTAAACATTTTTAAAATGGACTAATTTCCTATTAATTAGGAAAAAAATATCAAAGGTATAGTAAATATGTACAGAAATTTTTTATGTATGTGAATAATTAGTTTATAAGTTCAAATGGAGGGAAGAATCGTAAATTAATGGAAAATAAACCTTATTAAAGGTTTAGAAAAATTGGTAAATTTAAGATGTTAAAAGCTTGAAGAAGTGTTATATATGCTTTAATCTTTAGTAGAGCATTTTAATGTAGTTTCTGATTACAAAGGACGGGGATATTATAATGGCATCGGTTAAGGAAATGGATACATATGCGAAATTATGGATGAAAGAAGCAGGGTCGAAGCTGAGAGCGTCCTTTGAAACCAAGCTGAATATTGAAATTAAAACGAATCCTAATGATTTGGTTACCAATATGGATAAGGCAATAGAAAAGTTTTTTTGCGAAAAAATTATCGAAACTTTTCCCGAACATCGTATATTTGGGGAAGAGGGAATGGGTAATGAGATAAAAGATTTAAAAGGAACGGTGTGGATTCTTGATCCAATTGATGGAACATTGAATTTTATTCATCAACAACGGAATTTTGCGATTTCTCTTGGGATTTATGAGGATGGTATTGGGAAAATTGGTATGGTTTATGATGTCGTAACTGATGAACTGTACCATGTAATTAAAGGGGAGGGGGCATATATGAACGATCAAAGACTCTCTCCTTTGAAAGAGGTATCGGTTAGCAAAGCCATACTTTCCATGAATGCAAGCTGGGTAACGGAAAATCGGCGGATTGATCCGAGTCTTCTAGCACCGCTTGTGCGGGATGCGCGTGGGACCCGTTCATATGGCTCAGCAGCTTTGGAGCTAGCATACGTGGCTGCAGGCAGGCTAGATGCTTATATTACTATGCGGCTTATGCCTTGGGACTTTGCCGGTGGAGTTTTACTTATTGAGGAAGTGGGCGGAGAAGTAAGCAATATAGCTGATGAAAAATTGGATTATTTAGAAGGAGATTCATTATTTGTCTCTAAGCCAGGATTGCACAAAGAGGTTTTTGAGAAATATTTAACAGGCAATACTAGCCTTTAATACCCCTGACCTAAGTCATTGATAATGTTCAAAAGGAATATAAAAACGGGTTTAGAAAGACCAAAGACATAGAAAAAGCGAGAATATAGTGCACTTGAAAAAATTAGCAAAAAAAAAACTCGCTGTTTACAGCGAGTTTTTATATTATAACTTTCCTGCTTCGCGTAATTTTTTCTTTTGAGTGAAGCCAAACCCCATAATCCCGCAAAGTACAACGATTGCAGCTAATATTCCAAGCAAGCTTTTTTCAGCAATAAAGATGCCTATAGAGCCAATACTTGATGCTGCTAGTATCGCTAATATTAAGAAATTCCATTTAATATTCATTAATATCACCCCTAATATATCTATTGTACATAATTTCTGTATTTGTTTCTACTATGTTTGTGATATAATATGTAAGTTAATACTAGTGATACGTTAAACACAAACTTTTTTAGGAGTGAATTTTTTGAAATTAAGAGAAAATATTCGTAATATAGCCATCATTGCCCACGTTGACCATGGTAAAACAACTTTAGTGGATCAGTTGCTTAAGCAATCTGGTACTTTTCGTGAAAATGAACATGTGGAAGAACGTGCGATGGATTCTAATGCTATTGAAAAAGAACGCGGAATTACGATTCTTGCGAAAAATACAGCAGTTCAATATCAAGATACAAGAATTAATATTTTGGATACACCTGGTCATGCCGACTTTGGTGGTGAAGTAGAACGAATCATGAAAATGGTTGATGGTGTTTTACTTGTTGTTGATGCATATGAAGGATGTATGCCTCAAACTCGTTTCGTGTTGAAAAAAGCGTTGGAACAAAAAATCACGCCAATCGTTGTCGTGAATAAAATTGATAAAGACTCTGCCCGTCCAAACGAAGTTGTGGACGAAGTAATTGATTTATTCATCGAACTTGGAGCTGAAGAAGAACAATTAGAATTCCCTGTTGTCTTTACTTCAGGTATTGCTGGTACAGCAAGCTTGGATTCAGATCCTACCAAACAAGAAAAAGACATGACCCCATTATTCGAAACAATCGTCGAAACGATCCCTGCACCAATTGATAACACTGATGAACCACTTCAATTCCAAGTGGCTTTACTTGATTACAATGATTATGTAGGACGTATTGGTGTTGGCCGTGTATTCCGTGGGAAAATGCATGTAGGTCAACAAGTTTCATTAATGAAACTTGATGGATCGGTTAAGCAATTCCGTGTAACGAAAATCTTTGGTTATATTGGCTTGAAAAAAGTTGAAATCCAAGAAGCTGTTGCCGGTGATTTAATTGCTGTTTCTGGTATGGAAGATATTAACGTTGGGGAAACAGTTTGTCCTATGGAACATCCTGATGCCCTTCCAATTCTACGTATCGATGAGCCAACATTACAAATGACTTTCCTTGTAAACAACAGCCCATTCGCAGGCCGTGAAGGTAAATTTGTAACAGCTCGTAAAATTGAAGAGCGTTTGAAAAGCCAATTGCAAACTGATGTTAGCTTAAGAGTTGAAAATACAGATTCTCCAGATGTCTGGATTGTTTCAGGTCGTGGAGAGCTTCACCTTTCTATCTTAATTGAAAACATGAGACGTGAAGGTTATGAACTGCAAGTTTCTAAACCTGAAGTTATCGTTCGTTTGATTGATGGAGTGCGTTGTGAGCCAGTTGAACGTGTTCAAATCGATGTTCCTGAAGAGCACACTGGTTCTATCATGGAATCCATGGGAGCACGTAAAGGTGAATTGTTAGATATGATTAATAGCGGAAGTGGTCAAGTTCGTTTACTATTCACGATCCCAGCTCGCGGACTTATTGGTTATTCTACTGAGTTCTTAACAATCACACGTGGTTATGGTATCATGAACCACTCATTTGACAGCTACCAACCAATGGCCCAAGGTCAAGTCGGTGGAAGACGTCAAGGTGTACTTGTTTCAATGGAATCTGGAAAAACTACACAATATGGTACGATGCAAGTAGAAGACCGTGGCGTCATTTTCATTGAGCCAGGTACTGATATTTATGAAGGTATGATTGTTGGTGAACATAACCGTGATAGCGATTTGACTGTTAATATCGTAAAAGCGAAACAAATGACAAATATGCGTTCAGCTAATAAAGACCAAACTTCTTCAATGAAGAAACCAAGAATCTTGTCTCTTGAAGAAGCTCTAGAGTATTTGAACGACGATGAGTACTGTGAAGTAACTCCGGAGTCAATCCGTCTTCGTAAAAAAATTCTTGATAAAAACGAACGTGAAAGAGCAGCTAAAAGAAAAAAAGTTGCTGTTGAAGAAAAATAAATAGCAAGAGGAGGAGAAAAGATTGGATATCCAAGAGCGATTATCATTTTTTGCAGCTTTGTACAGAGTGGATGAAAATCCTGAAGCAGGAATGTGGTATTTATATTTAACGATTTTTGGATTATGCATCCTTGTCTATCAGTTAGGTTTTGCCAAAAAGTTACCTTTGTTAAAAAATGTGATTATTTACGCGGTAATGGCACTTGGGTGTACCCTTCTTTCTTTCTTTGCGGTGTTTCTGCCAATGGGGGAAGCATTAGTCATCGCATCGCTTGTTCTTGGGATCTATAGAATTCGTCTTCATAATTCAAGAAAAGAAGAACAGGCATAAGATGATGAAATCATTACAAGATGCTTTATACAATTGGTTGACGATTAAAGTTGTCTGTGATGCAAGACCTGATGATTCAGCTGCGCGCGATACAGAAATGTTTTTCATGCAGATGCTGAAAAATGATCATCAAGTAATCATTGATTCCGTTTCAAAAATAGAACCTTTTTATTTCGTTGAGTTTCTAATAGGAGACGAAATGAAAAAGCAACGTTTTCCGATTGAATTGATTGATATTATGTTGGATCAAATACAACTTGAACCAGATAAGTATAAAAATATCGAGTGATGATAAAAAGAACCGTGCGAATTTCGCACGGTTCTTTTTATATTGCTTTTGTAAGGAATAGCGCGTAAATAAGGTGTAAGAGAGACCACAAAAAGAAAGCAGCCAGATCGAATGGATGGGCAACTTCCGTTTGTGAAAGCAATGATAATGGAAAATAAAGCAGGATCGCAGGAGTGATGATGAAAATAGCAAGTGTGTATGTTTTACCCTTGCGAAATATGCTCCAAGTATGAAGGATATATACATAACTAAAAGTAATTATAAGTGAGACAAGGAGATGGAAAAGGAACAACGTCGCCTCACTCCAGGGGATTGCCCCGATTACTGGAAGAAAATCTACATTTAATAAAAGGTGATACACTTGTTTTCCTGAATACATTTCTATCCACTTCATTAAGAAGCCAAGCATAATCCCGTTAATCAGGCCGATCAAACACACCTTTTTTAATGTTTTACCATTCATCTTCGTTTTTGATAGTGCGGTAAAGACGGAAATTCCCAGTGGCGATCCGTTCGTTTGTACGCTCTTCTATGCGTTGATTGCATGTATTGCACATATAGGTATGTATAGGACGGTTACGAAGTTTCTTTGCTTCTGGACTATCGTCTGGTATAGATTCAATTTGATCACATATTACACATTTAACCTTCATATTATTTGAACCTCACTTCAATTTCAATATGCTTTTAAGTATACCAATATTTTTATGGTAAAACGAGGATAAAGTGAAACTAACATGTGAGTCAATAATCATTATTAAGGTTTTGACTGTATAAAGACAAAAACCCGAAGGTCTCTTCGGGTTGGGGTTATTTACTCTTTATAGTGATTAGATTGATCATTTTGCTCCTTATCAAGCTGTTTTCTTTCTTTGTTATCATTAAGTTTATTCTTTTCGTTTTCAATGACTTTTGTGGGCGTTGGGGTTAAAATATCACCTGGAACCTCAGGGATGACTCGACTTGTGATGTCAGCAAGTTCATTTAGTATTCCTCTTACAGGTTTACCATTGTTAATATCCTTAGCCACCTCCCTAATTCGTTCATTAATATCAGGATCAGCGACGATGATAGCATTTGCTCCGTTTGGATCATTTTTAAAACTTTCACCAACCGAGTATTTAATCGTTCCTACCTGTGAACGTTCAATGTCTTGGTCAATATCGATTCCGACTATGGCATATTTACCAAGTACGACTGCAGTGGCATCATTCACCTCGGGAATAGATTTAGCCAGACCAGTGAGTCTTTTTGCTGTTTGTTGACCAGTTTTTCTGTCGGTTTCCTGAACAGAAGAGTTATTAACTTTTGTTAGATTATTTTTTGAGTTATCTTGTGACTCTTCATTATTGTTATTATTCATCGAGCAGCCTGTCATTAGCAGAAGAGTAGCTAGTGTTAAAATAAGTTTCCTCAAATGACCATCCTCCTTATAGGAAATTAGTTTCCGTTAATTACAGCCTGTCCACTCCAACTAAGTCTGATGCATAAATTGCTGTAAACCCTGCTGTGCTCCATGATAAGCAAAGCTCTCTTTGCAGGAAGTTTTCTTTATAGTCTGTAAATGTTCTTCTATCTTTATGCAAAGGAACATATATTTTATCAACAGTCTCGTCCGCTACATAACTGCTGAGTGTAGTCAATGGAAAGACATATCCGATAAAGAGTAGGCAGGAGGCGTCATATTGGGGAAAAAAATCTATGTTTTAGATACGAATGTCCTGTTGCAGGATCCGTATGCGATTTACTCATTCGAAGATAATGAAGTAGTCATTCCAGCAGTTGTTTTAGAAGAATTAGATTCGAAAAAAAGGTATATGGATGAAATTGGAAGAAATGCCAGGCAGGTATCAAAATTGATCGATAGCTTTCGTGAAAAAGGAAAGCTTCATCAAAGTATTCCGCTTCATAATGGAGGTAGCTTAAGAATTGAACTTAATCATCGTTCATTTCATAAACTTCAGGAAATTTTCGTAGAGAAAACAAATGATAACCGAATATTAGCAGTTGCAAAAAATTTATCTTTAGAGGAAGAAACAAAGGAAGATGGGAAGACGGTCATTCTTGTCAGTAAAGATACTCTAGTACGTGTAAAAGCGGATGCGATAGGGCTTGAGGCAGATGACTTTTTAAATGACCGTGTCGTTGAAATGGACCATATATATGGAGGGCATAAAGAAGTTTATTTGTCGATTGATAATCTGAATAAGTTTTATGAAAAAAGCTATCTAAAGCTTGAAGAACTGACAAAAGATTTATACTACCCAAATCAATTCTTGCTGATGAAGGATACATTGGGAAGTTCAGCCTCAGCGATTGGGATTGTAGATGAGAACTGCAGGTATGTTAAGAAATTAATGTATGAAGGAGAACATATTTGGGGAATAAAGCCGAGAAACGTTCAACAGACGATGGCCCTTGATTTGTTACTTCGTTCAGATATTCAGCTTGTGACACTTATTGGTAAGGCTGGGACAGGAAAAACGCTATTGGCATTGGCAACAGGATTAATGCAAACAGAAGATTTATCTCAATATAAGAAGCTTCTTGTAGCTAGGCCTATTGTTCCGGTCGGTAAAGATATTGGTTATTTACCCGGGGAAAAAGAGGAGAAGCTTAGACCCTGGATGCAACCTATTTTTGATAATCTGCAATATTTGTTCAATACGAAAAAACCAGGGGAATTAGACGCCATTCTAGCTGGAATGAGTTCGATTGAGGTAGAAGCATTAACCTATATCAGGGGCAGGAGTATTCCGGATCAGTTCATCATCATAGATGAAGCGCAGAATCTAACGAAACATGAGGTGAAGACCATTTTAACAAGAGTAGGGGAGCGAAGTAAAATTGTTTTGATGGGAGATCCGGAGCAAATCGATCATCCTTATTTAGATGAATATAATAATGGTTTGACCTACGTTGTAGAAAAATTCAAGACCGAGCGTATTGCCGGCCATGTTAAACTGATAAAAGGAGAAAGGTCCGGTTTAGCTCAGCTTGCTGCTACACTTTTATAAAAAAAACGGCAAGGGAAAGTTCCCTTGTCGTTTTAAATAATGTATTCAGGCTTTTATAACATTGGTGAATCTACTTTTATTTAACAGTGAAAGATCGTACATTTTTAATTGGGTTATTGATATTAGAGGCATCTCCAAAATAAATTTCCATAGGTCCGCCCTCAGTGACTTTAATTGGCTTTCCATCCTTGGAAAAGCCAAGGAAAAATTCAAGCGCTACTTCGAATGGAAATGTAAGTTCTTTTTCATCAGTTGTAACAATAACTTCTGTTACACCGATTTCAGGTTCGGCGTTTTTCAAAAAAGGTTCAAAAGGAATACCAAAAGTCCCCTCCATCAACCTTTGCTTCTCAAACTTTCGTTCCGTTTTTAATGTAGGAGGCATGGTAGCGCCCTCTTGAATTTCCTTTTGCCAATGTTTGGAGGCTTCAATTGTATACTCTTCTAATTCATTTACTTGAACTCTCTCAGCATGGAAGTATGTATCGATTTCAATTTTACGGTCGTCAAAAATCCACACTCCAGGATCTAGAGTAATTGGATATTTCACTTTTCCGTTAATAAACACGATGGGTTCCAAATATCTCATTCCTTTCTGTTGCTCACAATCTTATATAAGTATAATCAATTATATATGAAATGTCACATTATCTCGGTTAGTGATTATTATCTACTGCGGGGTTAGTGAATAAAGAGGCAGATTGTGTTAGTTCAGTGTTTGGATTATTCAATTTGTTTGCCAATGCTCTTGCTTTTTCACACAACAAAAGGTAGAATTTAATGATAAGATAAGTTAAGATATAATCGCTCTGAGCGGGGGGATTTAACATGGCATCTGATATGCTTGTCAATCATCGAGAAAAAGCTTATGCTTTATTAAAGGCAGATGCTGACAAGATTCTAAAACTTATAAAAGTTCAAATGGAGAATCTCACTATGCCTCAATGTCCTTTATATGAAGAGGTACTTGATACACAAATGTTCGGTCTATCACGAGAAATTGATTTCGCCGTACGTTTAGGCTTAGTAGAGGATACAGAGGGCAAGTCCCTTTTGGAAACTCTTGAGAAGCAATTGTCAGTTTTGCATGAAGCATCAATAAAAAAATAATATACAAAACATACTAACTCAAACAAATCTCGATGATTGTTTGAGTTTTTTATTATATACAATACTAGGTAATAGTGTTATACTATAAATTAATAATGTTATACTAATTAGTGCAATTAAAGCTTAAAAGTGAGCTTTTTTTTATGGTTATGGAATGCTAATAAAATAATTTCGGGAAAATCTGTCACACACTATTCAGGGATTCGAACTTTAGTTGATGAAATCTTTCGTAAATAGAAAAATGGAGTTGTAAACTTGTACAGATTTTCAGATAATTCTCAATAGTACTGAATTTATAGTTCTAGAACTATGGATTTTGAGGGGGCAAAAGACGGAAAATCCCTGTGCTTTTATACGAATATACACAATTTTTTATTTTTTTATTGTATTCAGTTTATTTTAGTATTATGGTTATATTAATTGTTGAGAAAAATACAAGAGTTAACATATTGCTAGTATTTTATAATAATTTCAATTGATTTTACTAATTGGCATTGTTCTATTCTGTATAGTATTTATTTTTCTGAAACGTATAAATTCATAACCGAAAAATATATCGAAATATAATTATATTGAGAAACAACCAATAGGACTGTCTCCTTTGTTGGAGGAATAAACGTGTGAATAAAAAGTTGTGAAATCTATCACGCTTTTTTTCTATATATTCAATAAAAATACATATTGATTAGGGTGGTAGCAATGGTGAAACGTATAGAAAAAGTACTTGCGGCAAATCGTGGAGAAATAGCGATACGGATTTTTCGGGCGTGTACGGAATTAGATATTAGTACAGTTGCAATCTATTCAAAAGAAGATTATGGATCCTACCATCGATATAAGGCGGATGAAGCATACCTAGTTGGGGAAGGCAAAAAGCCGATTGATGCATACCTGGATATTGAAGGTATTATTGCAATTGCTAAGATGAGCGGAGTCGATGCGATTCATCCTGGTTATGGTTTCCTTTCAGAAAACATTGATTTTGCTAAACGTTGTGAAGAAGAAGGCATTATCTTCATCGGACCAGAATCAAGACACCTAGATATGTTTGGTGACAAAGTAAAAGCAAGAACACAAGCAGAACTAGCTGATATTCCGGTCATCCCGGGTAGCGAAGGGCCTGTAACGAGTGTGGCAGAAGTGAAAGAATTTGGTGAACAATACGGTTTTCCAATTATTATAAAAGCGTCTCTAGGCGGCGGCGGGCGCGGAATGCGAATCGTTGAGAAAATTGAAGATGTTGAAGAGGCTTATGATCGCGCAAAATCTGAAGCCAAAGCAGCCTTTGGTAATGATGAAGTCTATGTAGAGAGATTTATTCAAAATCCAAAACATATTGAAGTTCAAATTTTGGCTGATACACACGGAAATATCGTGCATTTATACGAACGTGACTGTTCTGTTCAGAGAC
The DNA here is from genome assembly GCF_050278525.1 of Peribacillus sp. NPDC096540. Taxonomy (NCBI): domain Bacteria; kingdom Bacillati; phylum Bacillota; class Bacilli; order Caryophanales; family Bacillaceae; genus Peribacillus; species Peribacillus sp. NPDC096540. The sequence goes on from NZ_JBNNTG010000002.1 coordinate 351,338, forward strand.
GTCATCAAAAAGTTGTAGAAGTGGCACCTTCTGTTTCGCTTTCTGAGGATTTACGAGAAAGAATTTGTGAGGCAGCAGTCAAATTGGCGAAAAATATTGACTATGTCAACGCGGGTACTGTCGAGTTCCTCGTTGCAAATGGTGAATTTTACTTTATTGAAGTCAATCCAAGGGTACAGGTTGAACATACCATTACTGAAATGATTACAGGTATCGATATTGTTCAATCACAAATCATGATAGCTGAAGGACATGAACTTCATGGCAAAAAGATTGGGATTCCTGAACAAGCTGGTATTAAAATACATGGTTTTGCTATTCAGTCACGGGTAACTACTGAGGATCCATTGAATAACTTTATGCCGGATACTGGAAAAATGATGGTGTATCGTTCAGGTGGAGGTTTTGGTGTACGTTTGGACGCTGGTAATGGGTTCCAAGGGGCTGTTATCACACCATATTATGATTCACTTCTCGTTAAACTTTCGACACATGCGCTTTCATTCGAACAGGCTGCATCAAAGATGGTGCGTAACCTAAAGGAATTCAGGATTCGTGGAATTAAAACGAATATTCCGTTCCTTGAAAATGTTGTAAAACATGAGAATTTCATTAATGGTGAATACGATACTTCCTTTATTGATTCAACACCTGAACTATTTACCTTCCCAGTTAGAAAAGACCGTGGGACAAAAATGCTTTCATATATCGGTAATGTGACCGTAAATGGTTTCCCGGGAGTGGAAAAAAAGAAAAAACCTGTTTTCGATTCAGCACCAATTCCGAATGTTGGCGGACTGCCGCTTATCTTGGGTACGAAGAATATTCTGGAACAACAAGGTGCAGAGGGACTGGTTAATTGGATTAAAGATCAGAAAGAGGTATTGATTACTGATACGACTTTCCGTGATGCACATCAATCTTTATTGGCAACGAGAATTAGGTCGAAAGATATTCTTGATATCGCTGAGCCTACTGCGAAACTTCTTCCGAATTTGTTTTCTATGGAAATGTGGGGCGGGGCAACTTTCGATGTAGCTTATCGGTTCTTGAAAGAAGATCCATGGAACCGTCTATTAAGCTTTAGGAAAAAAGCACCGAATGTGCTTTTACAAATGCTTTTAAGGGCTTCAAATGCAGTGGGTTATAAAAATTACCCAGACAATGTCATTCGCGAATTCGTTGAGAAATCAGCAGATGCAGGAATTGATGTTTTCCGGATCTTCGACAGTTTAAACTGGGTAAAAGGTATGGAAGTGGCAATAGATGCAGTCCGTCAATCGGGTAAAATTGCTGAAGCGGCCATTTGTTACACGGGGGATTTAAATGATCCGTCACGTAGCAAATATAATATCGAGTACTATAAAAATATGGCGATGGAGCTAGAACATGCCGGTGCTCATATTTTAGCTATCAAGGATATGGCAGGACTTTTGAAACCGGAAGCTGCTTACCGTCTGGTATCAGAATTGAAAGAAACAACTTCCCTTCCAATCCATCTGCATTCTCATGATACGAGCGGAAATGGAATTTACGTGTATTCAAAAGCGATTGAAGCAGGCGTGGATATTGTTGATACGGCGATTGGATCTCTAGCAGGATTGACTTCACAACCAAGTGTACAAACGCTTCATTATGCATTAGAAGGCTCAAGTAGACAGCCTAAATTGGAAGTTGATTCACTAGAGCGGTTAGGCGAATACTGGGGAGAAGTCAGGAAATTTTATCATGACTTCGAAAGTGGTATGAATGCCCCTCATACTGAAGTATATAAACATGAAATGCCTGGTGGTCAATACAGTAATCTGCAGCAGCAGGCTAAAGCAGTAGGGCTAGGAGAACGCTGGAATGAAGTTAAAGAAATGTATCAGCGCGTTAATGTAATGTTCGGAGATATCGTTAAAGTAACGCCGTCTTCTAAAGTTGTAGGAGACATGGCCTTATTTATGGTGCAAAATAACCTATCTGAAGAAGATGTCCTTACAAAAGGCCAAACCATTGACTTCCCTGATTCCGTAATAGAGTTATTCGAAGGCTATTTGGGACAACCAGTTGGGGGATTCCCAAAAGAGCTTCAGGATGTTATCCTGAAAGGCAAAAAACCTATAACTGTAAGACCGGGTGAATTGTTGGACGACGTAGATTTTGGCGCTTTAAAAGAAGAATTGTTCAAGGAGCTGGGACGTGCTGTCACAGATTTCGATGTACTTGCATATGCCCTATATCCAAAAGTATTCTTGGACTACAATAAAACTATTGATTTGTTCGGCGATGTTTCAAACCTTGATACGGCCACTTTCTTATATGGCATGAGATTAGGGGAAGAAATCGAAGTTGAAATTGAAAAGGGTAAAACGCTTATCGTTAAATTAGTATCAATCGGTCAACCATTGGCTGATGGAACACGTGTTGTGTATTTTGAATTGAATGGTCAATCACGTGAAGTAATTATTAAGGATGAAAACATTAAATCTTCCGTTGTAGCTAAATTGCAAGCGGACTTAAAAAATAAAGAGCATATCGGTGCGACAATGCCTGGTACGGTAATTCGTGTTGTCGTTGAAAAAGGGGATCAAGTTAAGCAGGGCGATCACCTAATAATTACGGAAGCAATGAAAATGGAAACAACCGTGCAGGCGCCATTCTCCGGGACTATTAAAGACATCTATGTTAAAGATGGTGAAGCGATTAGTACTGGTGATTTATTGATTGAAATAACTAAGTAATATCATTGACTAAGGACATTGCTATCGAAGTTGGGCATATTAGTACCCTTGAGGTTTCAAGCTGTTGTATGCCCTCCTTTTTGCTAAGTGGGTTACATCGATTTTTCTTTCTTATACAAAAAAGCCATCATTCAGAGGAATGATGGCTTCAGTTTGTAGACAAAATGAGTTCGGAATGTTTTAATTCCGGACCCCTTTTGAAATTCCCTTTGAATTTTGCTCAAGATTAAGAGATTGGGCCTCTATGAGCCCACTATATTAAGCCATTCTTGGACCTTGCCATGTCCAATTGGCCATCCTCTTTAAATTCATGGCAGCGAAAGTAAGCATCGCCTTCATCGACATTTTTTTAAGTCCCCTTAAAGTGGTCCAACGCATACCATGCCTTTCTTTTGCATCTGCGAATACGCGCACTATTGTTTCTTTACGTTTAGCATATATAGGTTTTACATCCTTGTGATGACGCAGATGATCTGCTTCTTCCATATAATTTTGCCAGATATGGCGTGTCACCACTTTTTGATGGTC